>LR026961.1:2752906-2877110 GCA_900498135.1 uncultured Desulfatiglans sp. | reverse complement strand
CCCCCGAGTTCAGAGCGGGGTGTGCGATGCGCACCCTGGCAGCGCCGGTGTACTGGCCTGCGCCGTTTTTCCCGTGCCCCCGGGGGTTTGGTTTGGCGCCTTTTTTCCGGACCGGTTCGGTTTTATCTTTGAGGATGTTTCGGGCTGTCTCGGTCGGGGCCCCCAGCAGGTACTTGCACAGCCGGCCGATGGAGGTTTCTTTCTCGGCAAGCACCTCCCGCAGACGCGCCACTGTCTCGGCAAGCCCCAGGAGCACGTCATAGTCCGAGTCGGTCAGGTTCCGTTCTTTGATACGGTCCTGGAGCGCTTCGAACTCGCCGGCGGATATCTTCAGCTTTTTGGGGGATTTTTTCATCGGCACAAGACCTCCCTGAACCGGCGCTCGAGCGGATAGAGCCAGATGGTCTTGACCGGTTTGTCACAGGCCCTTTGCCGGTCCCACTTGCCCCGCCCCTGCGTCTGCCCCACGCAGACCCAGTTGGCGGCCTTGTACGAGGCGCCGGTGAAACGCTGCTTTTCGACGAAGGTCTCGAGCAGGGAAGGCCGGTAATGGTAGCGCTCTTCCCACCAATCAGGGAGCATCCGTGCCGTGCGCGCAAGGATCTGTGAAGCAAGATTGAAAGATTTTACCCAGGGCAAAATGAGGAAGCGGCTGTTGTCGATCACCCGGTGCAGATTCGCTTTACGCTGATCATCGCTCCAGCCGATGAACTCGTCGCGCGGGGCGACACGCCAGGCGGCGGCCGAGAAACCCAGAAGCGCAACCAGATGCTGTCCGGCCCAGACCATAAAGCGCATCTGCGCCCCGCCCATGCGGGCATAGCCCAGGTAATGGTATCGGTCGATCAGCTCATTCCAAAGGGGGGATGATCTCCGGTCGACCGGCTCGATCGAAAGGCTTATGCGACCGGGACCGATCTCGATCGGGGATTGGGGTTCTCCTGTCAGGGTGTGTTGGATCCGCTTGGACGCGACGCGCCTCTTCCTTGGTGCTGGAAGCGGGATGACACCGGCCCGGTAAAGGCGCAGCAGGGCCACCCGGCAGCTCATGTCCTTCAATCCGCCGTCGGGCTTTCGCCACTCGGCCCATTCGCAGAACATGCGTGAGAGCTGTGCACGGTTCAATCCCGGCACGCTGGTAACTTGACGGCGGATCCAATCCAGATCGGTTAGCGTGAAGTCTCGACCACAAATGAGCAACCTCCGAAATCCTCCTCTTGGTAAAGGTTGCCCTGCTTATAGCAAAGAAGGTTTTTTGTGGCCAGCATTTTTTTGAGGGATGGGTCGATTTTTTTCTATCCGCCGAAAATCCTCCGGGATTTTTTTGAACGGATCGGCGTTCCACAAAAGCTGTTGGAGTTGAGCAGCCGCCAGATCGCGGATGGCGCCCGGGCCGAAGTTCCACAAGAAACGACCCCGAGACAAGCGTTTATGGCACAACCAAAATCCCTGGCCATCATAGACCAGGATGCGCAGGGCCTGACGGGACTTGTTGGTAAAGATGAAAAGAGCGCCGCTGAATGGATCCACGGCCAGCTTCTGCCGGCATACTGCCACCAACCCGTCGATGCCTTTGCGGAAATCCACCGGGTCCATTGCCAGCAAGATCCGCATGTGGGCAGTGATCTGGATCATGAGAGAAACTGCCCGAGAATGCTTTCAGGATCGGGCGGTTGACCGGTGCCCGAGAGCTTCAGCCTGCTGCCATCCGCGCGTTCGCACTCGACGACCCATTGGCCGAAGAGGCAGGTGGTGTCCAGCTGGATCAGCTCCGGAGTGGCATGATCAGAGGAGAGACGCTTCTTGAGTTCTGTGAAGGAAAGCCTCAGTCTGCGGCATACCTCGGAAACAGAATGCCCTCTGCATTGCTGTACCGCAGCCTCCCACAACTCCTGCGGGATCAGGGCGCGCTTCTTGCCGCGCTGCTGGCGCCACTCGGCAAACCGGCGTTCGACCTCGACGAGGTCGGGCTGGGAGTGGCTGCTGTATGGGACAGGGTTCCTCGAAGTGGTTTCCATCGCCATCCTCCTTATATAATCCAAATGGGATGGCGCTACCTTATAACATCCCGGCCCCGCGTGTTAAGCACGCCTGCCGGAAGGACACGGCACAATGAGCTTTCGAATCACGCAATCGAGGGGCGGGTCAATGGAATCGTTGCAGATGGAACGAAGCCAGTCTTCAACGATGTCAAGTTTTTCTGGTGGTATCCCTCGAATCACTTTGGTCTTGTCGTCAACCCCCAGAACAATGATGCCGGATGCCGTATTCGCCATGGCAGCCAGTTCGTCCGCCATGCCTTCCTTGTGGGGACCGGTGACTTTGTTCCCGCTGAATTCAACCGCCTTGAGTTCAAGAACAGAGTCCTCTCCCAGCGCGATTTGTTTGAGCAAGTCGGATATATTTTCGTACATCACTAACCCCCATTTCCACTAATGGACAAAGCGATACGGAATCCATATATAGACCTCACTCCTTCGTTCACCATGTTTTCGGTAAAAGCCCAAAGGTCTCGCGCTAACCTAAAATCCGAAGAAAATGCCAAAAAATTATCCCAACAAACTACTTTGATGGACGGCCAAAATCAAGGGCTGTGCCGAATTGCGCCGAGTCTTCCAAAAAACGGCTTGATTGCCGCTCGCGACCCGGACATCCTTTTATAGCGAGCTCACAGTGTAACTCCATACAGAACAGCTTGTTATCTCCTTCAACGAAGCCGCCATCACCCCTCGCAGCATGCTGTGCCTGCCAACCCCCAATCCTCCCAACCGGTCGATGCGCGGCAGGTCACGCTGCGCGCCGGTGAAGATCCCAGCTCATCATGGATCAGATTCTCAGTCGCAGGTCGGATGGCCGAGGCGCAGCTCGCCTCATGCTGTCTCCTGCATATTTTTATTATATGCCATAAGATTTTGACAGATCCGGTCATAGGCGGGGAAATTTTTTCAATTGATTTGAGAAGGTAGCTTTGTAGTTGTGATCGGCAGGGGGCCGATCTCAAAAGGCTATGAGGTTTTGAAAACTGGCGGAAAACCCTTTGGGATCGACTAGAATGTCATACCCGCAGAACACTCTGCGCGGCATCAGAGCAGGTTAGAATCGACGATCTTGCCGGCACTCCTTGTTATAATGTCCGGACGCCGGCCCCCTCGAAGGGACCTTCATCAAAATGGGAAAGGCTGGGGAGAGGTTCGGAAGTGGGGAGAGAATGGCGAGAAAAAAACCCTGCCCAAAAATGTTTTTGAGCGAAACCAAAAACCCTATAAATTCAAGTGCCTGGGACAGGAATCGAACCCGTACAGCCCTAAGACCAGAGAAATTTTCCGGTTGCAGGCCCTTTTCTTTCAAGAAATTACCAGGGGCTGTCCTGATTTTGTCCTGAAAAACTGCGCCTTGCCTGATTTTTCACGCCTACCTTCCCCGGATCGGCCTGGAACGCCAGCCCAGAAGCAGCCTGCCAGGGACTGTCCCTTTCAATTTGAAATTTCTGCAAAAACATGAATAAGTTCTACGAATGAACGGCGCCGACAAGGCGCACTGTTTTACAGTCTTTAATCTTACCCAATATCATTTTGCTAACTGCGAACGGGTTGCTGGCCTAGCAGCCTAATTTTTTCTTGTATTATGCGACAGAAGCGCCGCACAAGTCAAAGTTGGCATATTCAAATCGAGTCGTCAAACCTAAAAAGCTTGCTTTTTAGGTTTGTTGGTGATACATCCAAAAGTACTAAAGGAGGTACGACATGGGCAAGCTATCAAATATTATTCCGGTTAGCGATTTAAGGCAAAATGCAGCAAAGCTACTGAAACAATTACGAAACAGCAAAGAGCCTCTTATAATTACACAAAGAGGTCGGGCAACAGCGGTATTAATCGGTGTTGATGCCTATGAGAAATCTGAACACGAGAAAGAGATGTTGCGCCTTTTGGCGAAGGGAGATAGGGAAATCGAAACGGGTCAAGGGTATGACCTGGACACAGTTCTTGCTGAAGCCGACGCCATTTTGTCCAAGGAGCCTTCGTGAAGGTTAAATTTACACCTTCTGCCAAAACTCAATTCCTTTCTGCGCTATCATACATTCGAGAGGATAAACCTTCAGCGGCTATTGATTTTCGTAATCGGCCTGAAAAAATCCTGCGAAGGCTTGAGGATTTTCCTGAATCCGGGAGAATAATACCTGAATGTACAGAACTCCCCTACCGAGAAGTGATCATATCGCCGTCTCGATTTTTTTATAAAATCAAAGACGATACCGTTTGGATTGTTGCGGTGTGGCATGGCGCACAGCTTCCAAAAGGACCATCATCTTAACGCCAACCATCTCTTTCAGCAGACGGAAAAAAGCATCGGCCGGCTGTGCAAGTACCTGCTGGGGGCCCCGACCGAGACAGCCCGAAACATCCTCAAGGATAAAACCGAACCGGTCCGGAAAAAAGGCGACAAACCAAACCCCCGGGGGCACGGGAAAAACGGCGCAGGCCAGTACACCGGCGCTGCCAGGGTGCGCATCGCACACCCCGCTCTGAACTCGGGGGACCCCTGCCCAAGCTGTGAGAAGGGTAAACTATACGAACTGGCCATGCCGTCGGTCTTTGTTCATATCGTTGGAACAGCCCCTCTCAAAGCCACCGTTTATGAACGAATCCGCTTACGCTGCAATCTGTGCGGAGATATCTTCACCCCCGAGCTGCCCGAAGGGGTCTCCGAGCAAAAATACGACGATTCGGCTACGCCCATGCTGGCGATATTGAAGTATGGCTGCGGCATGCCCTTCAACCGGATCGAGACCCTTCAAAGGGATCTGGGCCAACCTCTGCCCGCCTCCACCCAGTGGGGTATCCTCGATACCGCAGCCGTAGCTCTGGCCCCAGTGATGGATGCCATGGTCTCATTCGCCGCGCAGGGCACGCTGCTCCACAATGATGACACCTCCGCGAAGGTGCTCGCTTTCCTCAAAGAGCAGGATCCGGACAGCAAACGCAAAGGGATCTTCACCACAGGGATGGTGACCGAATCCGAGGGCCATCAGGTCGCCATGTTCATGACCGGCAGGCAGCATGCCGGGGAAAACCTGCACGATCTGTTGAAACGCCGGGCAACGGGGCTCCCCCCACCGATTCAGATGTGCGATGCGCTGAGCCGGAACGTATCCAAGGACTTTCAGACGATCCTGGCCAACTGCCTCGCCCATGCCCGCAGGAAGTTCGTGGAACTGGTCGATCGATTCCCGGACGACTGCGCCCATGTGATCAACGAGCTGGCAACGGTCTATATGCATGAGGCGATCGCCAGAACCGAAAAGATGTCTCCACAGGATCGACTGGCTTACCATCGGCTCAACACTGAGCCCGTCATGACAGCTCTTGAGGCGTGGTGCCATCAGCAATTTGCGGAGAAGACCGTGGAGCCCAACTCCGGCTTGGGGAAGGCGATCACCTATCTCCTCAAACACTGGAAGGAACTGACCTGTTTTCTCAAGGTGCCTGGAGCCCCGCTGGACAACAAACTCTGTGAAAGGGCCCTGAAGTTCGCCATCCTACACCGGAAAAACTCCCTCTTCTACAAGACGCAACGCGGCGCCTATGTCGGGGATCTCTTCATGAGCCTCATCCACACCTGTCAACTCTCAGGCCTCAACCCGCTCGACTACCTCACATGGCTCCTGAAGAACACCAAAGCCCTCCAGTCCTCCCCGCACACCTTCATGTCGTGGCATTACCAGGATCAAACCCGCTAACCCTATCCCGACCGGGGGCCCCTTGGGGTCTCCCGGCCTCCGCTTCATCCTCCCACACTAAAAAATTTTACATGCCGAAAATTTATTGACCTCTGTACGCCTGCCGAAAGGACACGATCAAACGAAGCGGGGCATGGTGGCTGGTCTCAAATTGCAACAACATGCTCAAGCTCCGGTGCGCGCTGGTCAATGCTACCTTCGAACACCTCTTCGACAATCATAAGACAAGGGAAAAGGCTAAACGTCTTTTTAGAAACGCGTAATGCACCCATACCAACTAGATTTCTTTATTCTTGGAATCTTGTGACGCGATGAAGTCTTTCTAATTTCATCGATCCAACTGAGATCTGGCCATTGACCCTCTGAGACGCTAGAAGATCTAATGTTATCTAGATTACGAGCTACAACAGAATCGCCCTCAGAAATAATTTTTCGTATAGAACGTTCTAGATTAATTCTATAAAGGCTAGAAATCTTTATTCTCATATTTGCATCATTTATTCTTGCTTCGCGCTCTTTCCTCAGTCTTTCATCTTCAAAAGCATCTATTAAACCATAATGTTTTAACAGTTTTTTTACCCCATTAGCGTTTATATTGGCATTTGATATATCCCCTTCTTCTGACACATTCCTTATACTGCGTAGATTGCGAGCTACAGCAGAATCACCTTCTGAAATAATTTTCCTTATAGAGCGTTCGTATTGTTCTGCATATACACTGGGATTATTTATCCTCATATTTGCATTATTTATTCTTGCTTCACGCTCTTTCCTCAGTCTTTCATCTTCAAAAGCATCCATTAAACCATAATGCTGCAACCGTTTATTATCATTATTGTGTTTTAAATTTGAATTTGATATATCTGCTGTCTCTGAAACATCTCTTATACTGCGTAGATTACGAGCTACAGCAGAATCACCTTCTGAAATAATTTTCCTTATAGAGCGTTCGTATTGTTCTACATATACACTGGGATTCTTTATCCTCATATTTGCATTATTTATTCTTGCTTCACGCTCATTTTTCAGTTTTTCATCCAATAATTTATTTACATGATTTCCTTCCACATGTATTTTACCTTTGCTTACCATTTCATTATATTGCCCCTTTATTTCACGATCAAGGTCAATAACATTGGGATCGATATCAGCAAACTTATTAGAAAACTGGATATTGAAAAACTTTCTAATTATTGCTAGAATTTTTTCAAACACTTGCCCACCCCATCACAAAAATTATCAAATATAAAAACATTTCTAACATGGCAATCATTTACACCTGAATCCCTCAGACACCAGTAAACAGTCGTCCGGTTTAAAGCTCAGAAGCATAATATCGCGGTCTGGCCGCCGGTAGAAGTGAGTGTTCTGGTGCTTCTACACTCAGTATTTAGGTCTTTTTTTGATGCTCATTGATAAATAGTTATGTTTTGCGGTTTTTTTAGGCATGATTCACCCTCAAATAATCTATCTTGATTGATGAAACTTCCTGATTTGCGAATCTAGTTTCATGCAAAGCGTTTGTACAGAGCCCCGAGCGATTTAAGAACAAAACAATGTCTGTTGAAGACGATTCTTAAACGCTGACCGCTTGTGACCAACCCCGTGCCCAGATATATCAGTTCCTGGACGACCTTTCTGATGCGGCGCCTTTTGAGCGGACGGCTTGACAGGCTGTTGAAAAACGCCACCTGCTGCGTTTTGCCCATCGCTCGTCACTTCGGCATAATAATAAGTACGCCTCAACCCTCGGGATTTTGCAAGCCTTGTATCTAGGCATTTTTCCCCAGCTCGTCAAAAGCGGATTTTTCAAGACGCTCTTAATGGCGGTCGATCTCTACGGCCTTCAAGCCCATGACTTGAGTCTATAACATTGGGTCTAACTTTCTGCCCGAATCATTTTATTTGTCACCCCCAGCCTCACTTGCAATAGCACTAATAAGTCCACTTTGACCTTTGGAGTACATGAAATCCACAATTCCCTGAATGAGCCAATCGATCTTCGCTAATCTATTGGGCTTATTTTGGACAATTGCGCGCGCTTCCTTCATGCTATTCTCAACTTCTTTGAACAGATTCGCATCCCTCCTATTTTCCGGGTTCATGAAGTCAGATTCCTTCATCCTGAACCTGAGCAGTGTAAGGAAAAGAAATGCCCCTTCGAAAAAGCTATTCGCGATATTCCTATTTCTAACCTGTTTGCGGATTACCTCAGCCGCTCGCATGGCGAAATGCACGGCCATATCCTCTTTCAGTGCATCATAGGCATCCTCTCGATACGCCAATACCCTCGCCACAGAGCGTGAGGATTGTATTGGGAACGGGGATAGACTTTTGATTCCGCTTTTAGATCTCTTGTATATAGCATTGAACAGTGTTGATAAATGTTTCTTTTTTGTCATACATCTGCTTGCTGATTCAGCAAAATAATTCCAGGTTGCGCCATATTTGTTTTGACTATCTATCATAAAAAACTGCGTCAGATAATCTATTATTCCATTAGGCGTTCTCCCCCATAGCCAAGTGGAACGTACAATGTATTTTTCTGTTTCGGGATTTGGAATTAGGCTGCGAAGAAAAGTGTCTGCTCTGGATTCTATTTTGGCGGCGATCGCTTTCATGACTTCGTTTCCGTATTGAGATCCAGCAATTCCATTCTCATCAATTTTTATTTCATATGAGTTTGTTTCTGCATTCCAAAAAGAAGAATACAGCGCAATTTTCACGTTGTCCAATTTTTGTAAGAATTCACTTTGTAAAGCACTATCAGAAAGGTCAATGAATCTTATAAACCTGGAATCTTTAAAGGCGTCTTCGCTGATTGTAGCCTCGCGGTGCAACGTCTCTGGCCATCTTAGTGCTAGTTCCGGCAGGTCCCTTGCATCCACTTTTTCCATTCTGGAGTAATCGAAGATCTTAGCCCTGCCTTGGAAAGTCTCCTCTTCTTCAGGAACAATAACCACGCGGGCAAGGCCGCTGGCAGGGCGCATTTCCACTTCGATTGTCAATTTAACGTCTCTATCAGGGATTGAAGGGAATTTAACTATATCGTAGCGGTACGGCGTCTCAGTATCGTTTTCTTGAGTCTCCTTTTGCAAATAGACATGCAAAGCGTCGGTTTGCTTTTTCAGGAAGAAACGGTCCGGTATATTACGAGTATAAGCCTGCCCGCCCGCGCATTCTTTGGCTTCCACTACATCTACCCACTCTAATCCACCCCCGGGTTTTTCGGCATATACAGCCAGCCCCGGCAGGGTGTCCAAGTATGTAGGAAGCCCCGCAGCTATGCGTTGGCCAAAGAGCCTTGCTCCTGTGGCGACAGGGTCCACTACTGCATTTGGCAGCCACAGCGTATCTGGACGAGCCTCCTGTAAGTAAGGCAGATTTATGTGGATGTCCTGGAGCCATGTTTGAGCCTTGGAAGTGTAGAGCGGCCCGCAGACAACCGCCCCGCGCAGGCGGCCTTGGCGCTGCTGTAGGGCCTCGTTAAACGACCCAATCAAGTGCAGCCCCCAGGTTTTTCCCTTGCTTTCGCGGTGGCGAAGAGGAATGGAACACGATGTTTTGATCAGCTCGTGCAAAAGCCCCCCGCCTTCGATACTGCAACGGGTGGCCTCATCAAACAGGTCCAGGGATGGATGCCAGTACCTCCATCCTTTACCAGTGGACCATGCCCTTGGAAGCTCCTGCGTTTTCCACTGCAGACCGGCGATGGCAGCCCATAGTTCAGGGAAATTGGTGAAGGTTTGCCAGAATGCCCCATGATCTTTAGAACATATGGGGTCCGCCTTGACGGCGAGGGCGCAAGCCCACTGCCAGCCGGCAGGGCCGGGTGATTGGCGGGGACGATTGCGCACGGGCAGCAGGAAGCGACGGCCCTCGCAAACCTCTTCGCGCAGTTCGAACGATGTGAACTCTATGCCGTCCGCGCCCATGTATGCCACGAGCATCCAATCACCCGGCTCGAGGTTCTCAGGCATGGCCTCGTCCAGCCACCGCATAGCTGCAGCCACAGCACGCCAGACCAGTGAGATCCTTTCTCTGACGGTGCCGAATGCCTGCAGCATGGCCTCTTGGTGGAACTCGTCCAGGTGGTTGGGGATGGCCACCACAGCCCGGCTGTCATTATCGGCGTCAAACGCGTTCTCATGCATCAGGCCCCGCACGTGGGCCGATAGAATGTCTGCGAGTGGAATCGATACACCATCACCCGCGTTCCAGCGAACCGGCGCTGTTGTGTCCCCTGCATCCACCAGCAGCGACCAGGCCACCGGGATCGGCAATCGCCGAAGCGGTTGACCGGGCTTGACCCTCGCCTCTGGAGGCCAATAGAGACCTGAATGCACACGCTCCTGCTCTGCCTCATTGCCGGTTCGGATCTGCCCAAGGGCGCGTTTAGGCAACACTGCGTCCGCCACGTAGAAACCGCTTTTCTTCAACCCATCGCCCGGACTGGCAACAGAGTCGTTCAAACCGAAAGCGGAAATGCCATACACTCTGGTCATACCAGTCTTCCCAATACTTCTTCGATTACCAAGGCAATCCAATCCACCGCCTCAGCCCAAAACTGCTGACTGGTGGGTATCTCGACAAGATGTACATTCCCATTTTCTGAAGTAATCAAATCAGGTTTCAGCGCGTCCACATCACTGGCAACCACGAAGGCGTAAAGATGAGGGAAGCCCTGTGCACGATCACTCAGAAAATCACCGTGCCGCTTGAGTGCTCTTGCGGCAGAATCTGCGATTGTCTGCCAAGAGGGTCGAGCAGAAGGCGTACAGGCAGCGGTATGCGCTGCCCATACCACCACGACCGATTGCCTTGAGCCGTCCAGCGGGCTGAACACCAGGTAGAGGTGGCCGCCCGTACGCCCAAAGTGCCTCACCAGCCCGTGCTCTTCGGCGAGGTCGGGATGAACAACTTCCAAGGCCAGGTCCCTGCCTGTCCTCCCCCTAGGAGGGCGAACGAGAAAAGGACCGGGTTCAGAGCCCCGCTCTATGCGCATGCCCAGCCGCTGTTCGAACAGAATTTCGAATACTGAAGCCAGGATTTCCTCGAACCGATACCCCACCTTTCCAGCGGTTTCGCCACGCAAGGCCATAAGGGCGGCATTCACCAATAGGCGGCTGATGTCAGTCCAGGTACGCGCCTGCCAGTCCCACAATCGATCCTCCTCGTCCTCCTGCCGCAGCAGTCTGAGGTAGTACTTCCATATGCGTTTGTAGCGGACGTCGTTCTGCAGCACATAATTGGGTTTTGGAATGGCTGGAGGTCTAGAAATATTCGCGAGCTGCGGCAGTTGCCTGAGTTCGGCGCAGATGTTGCCGAAGGATTTGACTTTGCTTCCGCGCTCGGAATGCGTGCGCTGATTCAGGTTGCAGTCAAAATTCAGATAACGCCGGCACTCCAAGCGGCAACGAACCAGAAAGTCCTTGAGTACTTTGTTCTCCAGAGTGTCCAGCGATTCGTAACGTGAAACACCCATAAGCCGGTGCCTGTTAGCGGCTGCTTTTTCTGTGGAGGTGGTGCCGGGCTGTCGCATGTACCATTGCAGACAAGTATTGTCAGTTTCGGCCACCCGCGGGGCGGGCATCATCTTACGCTCCCGAACAAGGATACGCCGTGCGGCATGTACAACGTTGGGTAAATGCTGCCGCATGGCGTCTGCAATGTGCACTATGAGTGCCATGCGCGGCTCGTCTTCACTCTGGGCGAGCTTTTTTATATAATCCGCGATATTGGACCATGGCAGTTTTCCCTGGCGTTGGGTGCCTTTGGACTCCAGAATACATTCGTCGAAGAAATTGGACCAAGCCAGGATGGTTCGGAAAAGTCGGCTTTCGGCCCAACCGACATCTCCCTCTTGCGCACTAGCCTCTGCATACAAGGTAGATAGAAGTACCTCACGGACACCCTCTTCACTGTGGATGGACAGAATTGTCTTTCTGTGGCTGTCGTCCATGTTGTCCGTCGCTTTATATTTCTGCAACGCTGCCTTCTGGGCAACGACGCCATGGGGCGTCTGGTAGAGCTGATAGACTCCATCGACAGCCTTGAACTTCGGCCCAAATGGCAAAAACCGTTCGTAGCGCCTGGCCAGCAAAACAGTAGCGTTTTCGGAAACCGATAGTACTGGACTACCGTAGAACGGGACGTTGGCAGAGCCGCGGATAAGGTTGAAGGATTCGTCCCCGTTGCCCACGGACCAGGGCCATAGATGCAGTTGGACGTCAACGGCGCCCTTCATGGCTTATTCATCCTTTAAGGATCTCGTAACGCCTCGCCAGGTGAACATACCTAAATTTTTGCTTTCTTCTATGGCAGATCTGAAAGCTGAGGAGAATTCGCCATCACTAAGCGAATCGATGACGCTGGCGACCTCCTGCAGGCAGTTCATGGTATTGGGCTCGCCCACATCCAACCCCCGCAACTTGGGAATAATCTTCTGCTCCACTTGGTCGGCAAAAGCCAGCTTATATCGATCGTCCTGGCCAGCATCTGGGTAGTTGGATAGGTACAAGGCAATGGCGTCTTCGACGCGGTAGCCGAAGGGACGCCCTACTTTCTCGAGTCCGTTATTCAAGCGGCGGATCCAATCCTCCATTTTAGACTGCCATACCTCATTGCCATTAGCCGTTTTGCACCAGTCGTTCCACCGATCATGGGTGAGAAAGGGGCGAGCCTTTTTTTTCTGATTTCGGCTTTTAGGATCCTTGCGCCGCTCGTCTGGCTTTCCGAACCGCAACACGTTGGAGCGGTCCAGCACCTTATCGGAAAGGGTCTGCGTGGTTTCATCCTCGTTCATGGTGCCTACGAAAAGCACGTTCTCCGGCACCCAGATGCGAAAGCCGCGGCCGCTGCCTGGACCAGTATCCAGCTCGATTTCCGCCTTTTCGCGGTGTGCCGGGTTTGCCGGGTTCTCAACCAGGCGGCGCAACTCTAGCTTGGAAAGAAATTCGCTGAAGTAATATTCGGTACGAGCTAAATTCATCTCGTCCAGCAGCACCATGAGTACACGCTCTCTGGGCCAGTCATAGTCAAGATCGGGAAACTCCTTGGGATCGTAGTTGTAGGGATCCATACGTACAAGGGCGCGAGACAGCTCCGTGGCTTTGTATTCTCTTTCCAGATAGTTGTAAAACCCAAAGAGATCCTGTGGCGAATCCCAGCGAGGCTGCACGGGAATCACCAAAGAATGCAGGCCCATGTGCTCGGCGTACTTTACTGGCAGCAGAGTCTTGCCCGTTCCGGACACCCCGGCTAGTACGGTTAGAGGATTTATGCTCTGGCATTTAAGGGAGGTGTGGAAAGCTTCGATAACCCGGGAGGGAAAGTAGATCCCACTCTCACGCAACTCGTTCTTGAAGTGTTGCAGGGCTTGATACTCGTCGTCATTGCGCTTGGTAGAGGCGAACTCGCTCGTCTTGAAACAAGCTGCCTTTCGATTCAGCAGATCTTCGTAGGCAGCATGTAGTTCATTGTCTCCCCTGCCGGTTACTTGCCCTTGTAGCTTCTCGATTTCTCTTTCTAGAGATGACTTGTGAGCTTGCAGGCCGGACAGCTTAATTTCGTCGGATTCCAGGCGCTCACGAATATGCTCCAGCAGGTGCTTCTTTTCCTGCACTTCATCATTAGTATTGTTAAGAAGCGTCTCCGCAGAGATGACTTGCTCACGAACCTGCTCAACCTGTTGTGCCGACCTGTGTTTTTCCGCACTGAGCGAATCAATCTCATCCGTGAGCGTATGCAATCGGTTTTCCAAGGATGCTCTCTCGTTGTTTAGGGTTTCCATCCGGGCGCGGGTTTCAGACAATTCTGTGGTCGCTCCTTGTAATGCTTCACGCTGGTCCCGTAGATCTCGCAATACCGCATCAAGCTCATTTCTTTTCGAAAATATTTCGCCACTGGTATTTTCCGCAGCTTCTTTAAGATTTGCGACCTTTTCTTCCAAAGGGGCTATATTCCGCTGAAGTTCTTCCATGCATGATTCCAGTTGCGTTTTTTTCAAAGTCAATGTCGAAAGGTGAGCCTCCGTTTCGGCTTTGTCGTGGAGCGCCTGTGCGAGCTCGTCGCGCTCACGCCGGAGCTCAACCAGACGATGCTCAATGCCTTCGGCTTCCGCTTTTTTGACTTCTAGCTCCTTTACATCCTTTTCAAGCCCCGTGATCTTTTGGTCCAACATCCCATTCGTTTGAGAAAGAAGATACCTTTGATTTTCCAGTTCGCCCACTTCCTTGCGTAGTGTCTCGTTTTCCTGATCCTGCTTTAGGCACCGCTGCTCGAGGTCGGTAAGCAAACCCCGAACCCTTTCCTGTTCATCTCGCTCGGAGTTCAGTCGTTGCAGCTCAGCCTTTTGCTGAATGATCCATTCCCGGATGGCGCGGACGTCGGCCTCCAGTTGCTGTTTGCGGGCGGATAGTTGGGCTACATCGCCGGCATCCTTTAAAAAGGCGCGTTGGCGACGCCACCAGTGGGCGTAGAAACCAAACATTATGATAAGGACGACGATGGTCAGTCCTGCGGATAGGATCCAGAGGCCGGAGGGTATGATGGATAAAGAAGTCATGTCTTGCACCGTTTCTTTAATTATTGGAGTTGCCCAGTATTCGGGGACAGTTGGCTACCATTCTGTTCGGTACCTGTTTGTTGATCGTTTGAAGGTTGGGGCACTGCAGGCGCTCGTTCCAGCGAAGCGATAAGTACCTCAAGTCTGCTCTTCAATGCGGAAAGCCCCTGAAGCATGGTTTCCAAGTTACGGGATTGGCCGACTAGGGACTCTTCTACCCGGTCGATGCCACCTTTCGCCGTTACCAGGGCAGAGACCTGTGCCTGCAAACTCTTGGTCGCTTCAATAAGCTGCCCAGCGGCATCCTGCTGGCCTTTAACCAAAGCGGCAAGTGTCTGGCTCGACTGCTTGATACCAATGTATTCTTCCTTCATGCCTTGGCTTGTCTGCTGCAATAACTCAACAGCTGGAGCTGTGTTCCTTGCGCTTTCCTCCAGACTGGCCACTTGGGTTTCCGCGGCTTTAACACCACTATCCAGTTCTTCCACCGCCGTTTCCAGCTTATGTGACACTGATAGCAAATTGCGCTGGAGGGCACCCAATTCTTTAAGTGTCGTCTCGGCTTCCTTTGCCATGCCCCCCATACGCTCGTTGGCCTCGGCGAAGCCCTTAGCAGCCGTCTGCATTTCACTAGCGCCTTCCTCGGCCTTTTGGACTGCTGCGGTGATGTCCTTCACGCTTTCATTCAAAACACTATTCTGTGTCTCCAAGAATGTCGTGGCGTCCTTGAGCGAAAGCGAAGTCTCCTTGATCGTTCCGGCTGCCGTTTTCAAACCTTCAGCCTCTTGCTCCAGTGCAGAAACGGATCTGTCCGCCTGGATGCTGGAATCCTGCATTTTTTTCAAAACAATCTGAAATCTATCTGATAACCGGGCGAAAGCCTTCTCGTCTTCGGCATAGCGCTCTAGATCGGCCATTTTTTGTTTGACACGGCTTTCCAGACTGGCGACCTCTGCCTCTAGCTCACCTCTGTTCTTGCGCAATTGTGCCACGGCTTTTTCCAGAGCCTCTCGATCCTTTGTGAATCCTTCCACGCTACCCCGCAGGGCAACCTCTTCCTTGGTCAACTGCTCCACAAGGCGCTGCGATTCATGCGCCTTGGAATTTAGGTTTTGGAACTCAGCAAGAGCCTGCTCTCTGTCCTTGGCCGCTTTTGTGGCTTTGCGTTGGGCATCGTCCAATGCCTCCTGAGCTCTTGTCAAACCTCTTGTTACACTCTCAAAATTGATGTGCTGCACCTTCAGCTCGCCCTCCAGCGTGGCAATTTCGGCGCCCAATGTTTCCCTCTGTTGTATCAATAGAGGAAGTTCTTCATTGATTTTCTGATAAAGGGCCTTTTCCTTTTCAAGCGTTTCCCGCTGATGCTCCAATTCCTGCCGAGAAAGCTCCAAGGACACCCGCTCATCTTCCAAGCCGGAAATTTTCCAGCCCATGGCGAGTATCGCCAGGATGACCACAAAAATTACCATCCCCATAAACCAGAGGGACGGGAAGGCCTTGTCCAGTGCAGTAGGGGCGTCCTGCCGCCTTTCGGGCGCAGGCGGTTCGGCCTGTTGATCGTCAATGTTGGACTTGAAAGAATCGTTCATGCCCGCTCCCATATGGTCTTGATTTTCGCCACGCAGCCGGGGAGATTTTCGCGTAGCTGATAGGTCCAGAACCGGACTACTTTCCAGCCCGTGCCCTTGAGTTCGATGTCTCGCCAAAGGTCGTCCTGCTTCCGAGATCCGTCTGGATTGCGGTGGCAGTCCCCGTCCACCTCTATGTCCAGCTTGAACGCCGGCGACCCTTGCCTGATCAAGGCCATGTCAAGCCGTCGATACCGCACGGGGAATTGCGGCATGGGATCTAGCCCCGCTTCTTTCAGAGCATCAAAAAGCATCTTCTCGTAAGGGGACTCGTGCGGATGCCACGGGCCCGCAGGGTGATGCGTTTGCGTGAGCTGCTGGGGCCGGGCCAGGAGTTCCACGTGGCGAATGCCACATTTCATCGCCCATTGTCTGTTGCCTACCACATGCAGTACCGCACGCGCTCTACTTACTGCCACATTGAAGAGGTTGCCCGTTTCCTGCAAGAAGTGCCGCGAGCCACCAGGCATGCCCGGCCCACCGCACAAGCTAAACAGAATGACGTCGCGTTCGTCACCCTGAAACCCATGGGCAGTGTCCACATGCAGCTTTGCTTTGACGAACGCGTCATACGTGACGCCGCCTTGAGTGATCACATCCAGGATGCGATTGGCTTGCTGCCTGAACGGCGTGACCACCCCTAAAGTGCCAGGAAACTGCCGATCTTCGAGGAAATCCCGGACCAAGCGCACCACTTCTTTAATTTCCTCCTCGCAATAGCAACCGCTGCCCCCTGCACTTTTGACCTCCCCCTGGATCTCTGTCCAGTGGATGCCGACTTTCATGTCTCTTGGGGTCAAAAGCCCTTCGCTACATGTCCCTACACGTAACCTGCCGCCATAGAAAAGCCCGCTGGAATAATCGGCAATGCACTGTGCACTGCGGTAGGTTGTATCCAGAAATATGGGCTCAACCTTTCTTGCCCCAGCGCAGAGGTCGTAGAGGGAACTCTGTGTATAGGCGAATCGCTGGTCTTCCAGGCGTTCCAGCCCCAAATCGCGACGCAGAAAGGTGTCCTTTGCCGGGCTCAACTTGGATGTATGTGTCAGCTGCGATGGATCGCCTATAACTCCCACCCGCCGGGCGCGAAACATAACAGGGATGGCCGAAGGGATGTCCGATTGACTGGCTTCGTCGATCAGGGCCAGGTCAAAAAGCGCAGGGCAGAAAGGAATTCGGGAGTTTATGGAAAGGCTGGTCACTACCCAAACGGGGAAGGCGTGTAAAATCTCCTGCCCACTCGAGCGCAGCGCGGTCATGGCCGTGTCGTCCAGCTTGCCGTCAGCAAGCCCTGACCGCAAGCTGTTGAGTACAGAGCGCAGTCCTGACAGTTCCGACCTGTCTGCGCCGTCGCGCAGTCCCTGGCGGCTTTTCAAGTCCAGTGAAAGCAGTTCTGGCAGCAACTGTCGAATGCGCTCACTGATGCGGGAAACGGTATTGGTGATTTCATCCGGGGGCCGGAATCCTGAGGCTTGCCGCTCTTTTTCTTTAGCGGTCATGCGTAAAGAGGCATATTCGGCTGTCTGCTTTAACAGCTTCATGTTTTCCGACAGCATTCGCCGCGCTTTCCGGCCATACAATAGTGGCAGTGGCGGCATGCCGACAATTCGGCGAAGCCTTTTTCGAAGTCGCACATAGTGAAACAAGATGGCCAGACTTCGCCAAGGATGGATGCCGTCACCATTGTCCAAGCTCTGAAGGGTACGCTGCAGCGCCTGCGTGGGAAGACTTTCCGGGCAGGCATCGAGAAACTGAGCCGCTTCACTCGGCAACTCCCTATATAAGTAGGCAAGTCTGTCTTCAATTGTGCCGAGCGCTTCTGCCAAATCAGCAACCTGTTTCGCCGCCGCGGCCTCGAGCCTCCTCTCTGCCAGCCGGTTATTCAGGTCTTCCATAGCCAAGGATCGTTTGTAGCGTGACTGCGGATCGGCTTGGGCCACGATCATCAACTTGATGGCCTTGGAAAACGTCATTTGCAGGTCGGGGAGTTCCTTGGAGTTTGCTCTGACCACCAAACTTTCGCCGGCGGGACCGACAAGCTTGTTAACCACGGCATCAATGGCTTTATGGTTGCGGCTGGAGATGAGCACAGAATTTCCCTGGAGCCGTTCGTTGGCCGCTGTCCCGGCCACCACCTGGCTTTTGCCCGTACCAGGGGGGCCAGTAACCACCGAGAGGCTGTGGGAAAGCATTGCTTCCACAGCTCGACGCTGGGCCGCGTTGAAGGCAAACACTTCCGCCGCCATACCTTCTCCAAGGGTGCTTTCACGGTCATCTTCTCCGGACGTCTCCTTTTCAGTAAAGATGTGGGCCAGAGCCGTTCTGTCCAAGTCTGAGTCCGGCGCCTTGGCAATAGCCGCCAATTCCTGCAGCAGCCCTTTGCTATATCGGGTGCGCTTGGCAAGCATGACCACAGCTCGGTTGTATATACCGCTTTCAAAAGGTTCTCTCAATGCATCGCCCGGCACATCGGACAAATGCAGTACTTCCCGGGTTTTCTCAGGCAAAAATGAAGAGAGGGCGGTGGTGAGCGTCTCCAGACTCGGGGCGACTTCGCCCACCTCGCGCGCGGGCGGGGCTTCATCGTCCGCCTGGACCCGCATAAACCCGCATGCTGAAAGGAAGTTTCGCTGCCGTTCAGCATTTTTCGAAAATGAATACTCCAGCCAGCTGAGATTCACCTCTGGAACAGGGGTTTCAATGGTCAGCCGCAATCCCTGTCCGACTATCTCCGCCTGTACGGGGTAGTAAAAGACTGGCCGGACGATGCTTGTGAAAAGACCGTCCTCACCCTGTTTGCAATGTCCAGCCAGTGGGTAACCTATAACAACGTGGCTATCATCAGTTGATGCGGGCAGAGCCTTCAAGAACTCCGACATGTGAGGCCCTATCGGTTGAGTCATTTGCCACCTCACGCCAGGACAAGGCTGCCAGAAGCCTAATCGGCGCAGGTATATGAAAGTCTGGCCCAACCGATTCAAAAAGGCAGAGGCATCTGCTCCTTCCTCGTTGCGAACACACTGGATGTAGTAGCTCATAAGCCGGCGAAACAGCCCCCAGCGCCCGCCAGCCGTGTGCGGAGAAGGGCCTTCTCCTACACCGGGAGCGCTCCAGGGGATATCCGCCCAAAGCTCTTTGTGGGTTTCCCGGGAGAGAGCGGGCAAGGAAAATGAATGTGGATAGGCCCCCTTGACAGGTGCTCCTGCCACGGTCCAGGCTCCATTGCGAAACTCCACATCACCTTGGTGAAGCAGGTCACGCAGCTCTCTTAAAACCAAATATTCAGGAATTGGTCCCGATCGGCGCAGCCTGGATTTGATTTGGCGAAATCCCAGAGGACGCGGAGATTCTTTAAGGACTTCTAGAATATCATGGTTGCTTTTAGTTTGTGGGTCTAGCTGCATTCTTTCAGCTTCTGAATTTTTCTTAATAACATCGAACGGTTATTTTTAGTGGCTGGAAAGCAGTTTATACATCTGTAATCTTCAAACGAGTCCATCCTTCTGATCGAGCACATGTGGAGTATCCTCCGTTTCTATGTCGTGCCGCTGAAACTCCGCCATGCGGAATGTGTCAATGAAAATGAGACACGCCATGCGGTAAATTACTGTATCCCCGCATCGCTCGCCGACGGTTTGTTCATTCATATGGCAGCGGATAAGGGTGTAGGTTGTAGTACAAACCTTTGGTCATTTTGATATGATATGGGCGGTTTTTCGTGGTCCTCTTTGCTCGGCGACACATCACCAAAATCCTTCGAAGCTTCCTCTCGCTCTCATTTATTATTGAAGGTCTAAGTGCATTGTTGTGGAATTCAAACAATCTTGGCTGCTTTTTCCCGATTACATTTTTCACATAAAAGTTGCACATTCCTTTCAGTATTTGAACCGCCCTTTGAAATTGGAATAATATGGTCATATTCAAGCTTCTCTTTTGATCCACAGTGAGCGCATTTCCCCTGATCTCTACGCCAGACAGCAAGTTTAATGGCTGGCGGGATATATCTGTCAATTGCCTCTGAACTATTTGAATCATTAATATCTTCTTCCAAAGGGATAAATTCAGGTTCAACGAGTATTTCAAGTGTATCGAGCATATATTCGATTTCTAATAAAATTCTATCTTTTATTAGCCAGTGGCTTTTTGTTATCCCCATTTTTCTAAAAGTTCGCACCAAGGTCTTTTCCTTGATTTCCGAATCTTCGCCATACCCAAAATCAACATCCTTTATAAGTTCATAAATCGGCTCTAATTCGTGCCCTAGCTGCTTTAACCGTTCTGACTTGAATCTTTTAAGAATTTGCTGATTATTAAAAATAACTACATAAAACTGCGTAAGTGATTCATGGATATTCATTATAGTTTGCATGTTTTGCGCTAATAACATTAACCCCTTCATTTCGCGACCTTGCTTGATTAAATCTTTCACATCATTATCAATGGCTAGTAAAGCATTTTTATAATCTTCCCTGTATTTATTAATCAATGTTTGCTTTATAGTTTTTTCAGGAGCGTCTGTGAGACTTTCTTCTACATTTTTGGAGTTCTCATTCGAAGCTTGTTCCATGGATTTCCCCCCTTATTATTTGTTTTACCGTTTGTTGAGTATATAATCAATGTCATTGACTTAAGAGAACGCTGCTCATATTCTTACTTGTAAATATAATGAGTTATGCTATTATGCCTTCAGTAGAAAACGGGCCGTATATTACTTTTCAAGGAGGCGACATATGTTTACAGAAAAATTAGATGAAAACACTACGGTTGGCACAGAAGGTGCTTTCCAGAATTTGTGCCAAACTTGTCGGATTTCTCAATAAATATCTTGACTCTCCTGATTTTTTTCACCGACATCGTCTGTGTGAAAAATATTTTTCTCGCAATCGTAAACTCCCCTTCAGCACCGTAATACTTTTCCTCATGAATTTCGTCCGCTGCTCCTTACAAAAGGAACTTGACGGGTTCTTTCAACTTTTTCCGTCTTCCGATCGCTCCGAAAGAAAGGTTACCGCTAGCGCGTTCTGTCGAGCCAGACGCAAGATTTCTTTCGAGGCTTTTGTTGATCTGAATCAGAGACTGCTCTCCTTCTTTTATCAGTCCTTCCCTGTTCGGCGCTGGATGGGATTTCGTCTACTGGCTGTCGACGGATCTACCTTGCGTGTCCCTGACAACGATGAGACCAGAAAGTTCTTTGGCGTTTGGCATCCCGCCAAAACCCGGAAAACGTGCCCTTTGGCCAGGGTTTCGTTGCTCTACGACGTCTTGAACCGCATCACCGTTCATGCACTCATGGTTCCTAAAGGGGAAGGTGAACGCTCATTAGCCGCTAAACATGTGCACAATACCGGTGAAGGCGACCTTCTTCTTCTCGACCGGGGATACCCCGCATACTGGCTTTTTGCCCTGATCCTCAACCGGGGCTCTCAATTCCTTTGTAGGATGAAAAAAGATTCAGATCTTGTCAAAGAATTCCTCCTCTCCGGAAAGCGCGAGGCTATCGTCACCCTTAAACCGTCGCTCGCCGCCATAAAATTCTGCCAAGAGAAGAGCTTGAGCACCAACGCCCTGAAAGTTCGCGTCCTCAGGTTCACATTGAAAAACAGGGTAAAGGTCGTTCTTTTGACTTCCCTCCTTGACAAACGCCAATTTCCTTTGGCTGAGCTCAAAGAGCTCTACACCAAGCGCTGGTCTGTGGAGACCGCCTACAGCCATCTCAAATGCCGCATCGAAATGGAGAACTTCTCGGGAAAATCTCCCCTCGCTGTCCTCCAGGATTTCCACGCGAGAGTTTTGACAGCCAACCTGACTGCCATGATCGTTCATCCAGTTCAAGATCTTATTGAGGAGCAGGCCAAAAACCATCCCGAACGACTCAGGTACCAGGTCAACTTCACCTATGCGCTTTCGTCTATGAAAAGCAACGTCGTGCTCCTCTTTGCCCGGCGACACATCACAAAAATCCTTCGAAGCCTCCTCTCGCTCCTCGGTAAGTCTTTATCGATTATACGACCAGGCCGGAAGAATCCCAGGAAGAGAGGGCCGAAACTGAAAATTGCCGCTATGGCCTACAAGCCCATAGCTTAAGTCAATGACATTGATGATAATATTCCGAAATTGGCATGAAAAGTTTATTTATCGTGTGTCAAAATGATTTCGGCAAATCTATCCCAATCATTGACCTTGCATCGATAAAAACCTCTGGCATCAACTTTTTCAGGTTCTATAATGAACGGCTTAATTTTTTTTGCTAAGCATTTATCAAATGATTTACGGCATGGATTGTAATGATAAGGAGCGTTTTTGTACAACGAATATAAAAATATATTATAGTTTGGCGTTTTTAAATTTTTATATAGAGAATATAAAATCATAGAATGCATCTTCCCAGCTGTTTGATTACGTGTAATGCAAACATATGGATCAGCATTATTAGAATTACAACTAAATTCACTTCTACATAAATACTGATAAAACCCATTATGATCCCATGACATACCTTATTCTCCTACCTGAATCCGTGAGACTCCAGTAAACAGTCGCCCTGTTTCAGGCTTATCTTAACGCATGTCGTGAGGCACTTTTACAGTAGAACTTGCCGTAGCATAATTTCCATACGCATCGCTCGCAGAATATGTAATCGTATAGATCCTGGCGTCTTTGCGTCCTAGCCTTTCAGCTCTCAGGTAGATAATTCCATACTCATCTATTGTAAAATCATCATATGTATAACAGTCACCTTCGGAATATTCAAAATTTGGATCATATATACAGGTTATATCGCCTTCAGTAATGCCGATTGAAATTAGTTCGAAAATCGGTTCAGAGTTACAATAATTGCTATAGCTAATTGTAGGTGATACCTGAACCATCTTTTTGTTGGGTGGCCATAGAATCTCAGGGCTAAAAGATAAAGTCATATTGGGAGTATATCGCCCAGTATGCTTAATGTCGTGATGGAAAACGGGCCATGCGGATTCAGCCATACCATTTGAACTGCTATATAGCGCATATAAACAGTCGTTGGTATGGGAACCTACATAGAGCATGCCATTTTTGCTTATTGTGCAGGAGGTCATATAAACTTCGCCGCTTGGAAAAGACCATATTTCATAGCCTTCAGAATCTAAAGCAAAGAACTTTCCGGCTTTTGATCCAATATAGATTACGCCGTCTGAACCAATCGCTGCAGACGCGACCTGAGCACCCAACATAAAAGACCATTTCAAAACACCGGCTGGATCTATGGCGTAGAGCTTTCCATCAACATATGAGCCGACTAAGATAGTTCCATCAGGCGCTATGGTCGGGCATGAATGACCGCCGTCTCCTACCAAAATTCTCCATTTTTGTGCACCTTCAGGATTTATTGCGTACAGATAGCCATCAAATGATTCCACATAAATAGTGCCATCAGATCCGATAGCAGGCGATGAAGAGACGTCATGGCCAGTTGGAAAAACCCAAAGCTGAGTCCCATTATCCGGGTCGACTGCATATAGATTGTTGTCCTCAGACCCCACGTAAATTGTCCCATCACATCCTATGGCAGGCGATGAAACGATCCAGTCCTGGGCCTGGAAAGACCACTTTTGGCTCCCGTTGGTGTTTATTGCGTACAGGTGATTATCGTGAGAACCCACATAGATGGTGCCATCAGAAGCTATAGCTGGAGAGGAAACTACCCAACCGCCTGTTGCGAACACCCATTTTTGGGTTCCGTCTGGATTTATTGCATATAGCTTGTAGTCGTCTGATCCTGCATAGATGGTCCCATCCGAGCCTATCGCGGGCGAAGACCTTACATCTCCGCCTGTTGTGAAAGACCACTTTTCCGTTCCATCCGGATTGACAGCGTATATTTTATTGTCATGAGAGCCGAAATAGATCGTCCCATTAACATCGATGGTCGGTGAGGTTGCCACAGCATCCCCAGTTGGGAAAACCCATTTCGCTGTGCCTATCTGAGCGCAGAGATCAGTGGCTCCCAGCGTGATCGCCCAAAAAATACCCAATCCCAAACCTGTGAAAAAAAACCTCTTCATAATCTCCTCCTATTGATTAGGTTTTTAGAATGGTAAACCTATTCCGCACCCACCGTTTTGCTATTCATTTCATCTCGTTTTTGCAATATATTTTCTCCGGGGTCTTTCTTCTTCTTAACTTTTACAGCAGTACCGCTTGCAACTAAGAAAAGCATGGACTTTCCTTGCCCTGAAAATTCACTGTAATCAAGATCTATTGCGATAACGGCATTCGCACCAACTGCATAAGCTTCTGACTTTAGCTCTGATAAACAGACTTCCCTTGCATCTTTGAGGACTTTTTGGGCTGCTTCACTCCTACCACCAAAAAAATCCGTCAATGATGCAAAAAAATCTCTGAAGATATTCATCCCAAAAACACATTCGGATGTAACGATCCTTATCGTTTTTACAACATGATAATTTTCTAAAAATGGGGCTGTTGTTAAAATAATGTCATCATAAGGCTTCTTATCTGTTGCTGTCGGAACGTATTTGTAATCAATTTTTTGATACGGAGACATCTCATCAATATTTTGTATCTGTTGTTTCGCATAGATAGACTCATCGCTATCAGGATATTTGTCTAATAGCAGTCTATATAAATTGAGCGCCTCTTCGTAATTTTTGCAATTGTAGTGCAGATCATATGCTTTCTTATACATTTTTTCAGATTCCATTCAAAACGCTCCCAGAAAGCTAAAACCGCTAGATTCTTTCTGATTTCTTTTTTTTATATTCTAACACTATTGTCCGAATTGTCAGAAAATTATAATATCGCCCTTTAAAAAAATTAATCCTGCTCAAATCCGTGGTTGGTGAATTTCAATGTGCGGCTATTCTCCGTGACCGTGCGTACGACCTGTTCCGCGGCGCCGCCAGGAATTCTCGCCTCGATCTCAAGTGTGACTTTTACATCAGCACCCGTAAGACCTGCGAGATGAGCTATAACCTCCTCAGCGATACGGCTGGCATCACGTCCAACACGGGTCGAATCGAGTTCTACGCTCCCATGGAATCTTTTCGGCCCGATAGAAATCGGCGGAGTGGTGGTTATCGCGGGTGATCCCCCGCCTGTACCGTTGGTAGGCTTGTTTTCTCCAGAGCTTCCGCCTCCGGACGTTGAGCCAGAACTTGTGTCTTTACTCTCCTTCTCTTTTTCAGCATCAATCTGGCGTCTGACCACATCTGGTTTGACGAGCACTCCTGGGGCGTCCGGATCCACCAAAGTTCTCCGCTGCGAGGTCTGCAACCCACGGTAGCGTTCCCCAGCCTCGTCAAAACTATCCGCATAGGCAAAGGAATCGTATTCCCAGGTAATCAGACCTAGCCCGTCGGTGATCGCGTTCAAAAGCACCGAAGGCTCGGATAACCGCGGCAAATAGGGGTATTTGGCAAAGTCTTCGACAAGCTGCCGGATGGCCACATGATTCCCCCTCCAGAGGGGTACGCGGTCCATCTCGAGGCGGAGTCGAGTGCCAGCAAGGGAGGTGACCAGAAGTTCCTCGTTTTTGAGCTTCTTGCTCGCACGAACAGCAAGCGGGTCTTGACCGGTGAGGCGAATCGCCTGCCACTCTACTGGACCCTGCGGAGAATTCTGCACCGGAACGATCAGCCACTGGTAGGTTTCGGGGAACCGCGCAACCACGGTACTATCAGCCGACTGCTTTTGGGTCTCGGCCTGTTTTACCTGGTGGGGGGAAAGATCAAGGGCATCCTTCTCGAGGAGGATCGATTCCCAGGCAAGATATCTCCGCACAGCATCGTCCAAGTCCTGCAGCCGAGCGCTGTCGGGAGCGAGGAAAACAAGCGTGTTTCGGAATAGCCGGGGGGTTGTTCCCCGGGACTCATACAAGGCTTTGGCGGCCTTGATGGCCTCGTTCCCAGGGTCCTTGCTGTAAGGATAATCGGGACCGAGCACCACCAGACGGGCATCGAGATCATCCGGGATATCCGCTCCCGTGCGGGGCATGGGGTGAATGCGAGGGAAGTCTCCCCGCTTGGTGAGGTTTTCCCGCAGGCGCTTTTCCATCTCCATCGCTACCTTGTCAGGGTCTCGCTTCAGCTGATCGGCGCGGTCTTCGGCAAGCTTTGTCACCGTAGGCTGGGTCGAGTACCAGACCCGGGGGCCGTCCTGATAGAGGTAGGTAGCTGTTGACGCGAGGCGGCGGAGGGCGTCCCCGAAAACAGCGGGGGATTCTCCCGGGATTACACAGCCGAGTTTCACCCTTCTGTCTTCAATGCCGCGGTTAGCTACTCCCGAGGTGGGCGCCGATCCCATGTAGATGGTACGGGCCACCCGGCGGCAGGCGGCAAATTTGCCGAGGTTCGGCAACTCGCCGTCAATTCGGAGTGGGAGAGCATTCGGGCCATCCACATCCTTTTCAATCACCGGCACCCAGTTGTCCGACAAGTAGCGCGTCAGTTCGAACTGCACCCTCTGATCATCGATCGGGATAAGAGAGGGCATGATCAGGGGGTTCCGGTCCCCCTTTTCCCAGAGGGAATGGATGACCGAGGCCATCAAGCGCAGCACCCCCCGGGTGCGTTGGAATTTGACCAGGGTCGACCAGTCGGTATAGAGCCGGTCGAAGACTTCGGGATGGATCGGGTAGGCGGCCTTGAGGCGCTGCTCGTATTCCGGGTCCCGGCATTCGGGCGGAAATTCCTGGTACTGTGTCCGGTAGAGGTCAAAAAAACCGCGCGCGACTACATCGCGGTGTTTGAACTGCTCAGGGGTTACGAGTGGTTCGAAAAGGCGCCGCCTCACGATCTCGAAGCCCTCTTCAGCGCTTGCCGGCCGCCAGGAAGACTCGAGGCGCCCCACGACATTGCGGAGTCGATCAAGGGCCTCCCGCCCGCGGACGCCTCCCACCTCGGCATCGTCAGCCCTGGCATGGGGCGATCCGGTGGTATCCGATGCCGGGATGCTGATCACGAGCAGGCAATTCCCGGCAAGTTTCGCCGATTCGGTCAGGACTTGCGCAAAAGAGAACTGGGTCTCGAACGTGCCCGCTGGAAGATCATCGTGGTCATGGAGCTGCCGTGCATAGGCGACCCACTCATCGATGAGGATCATCGCAGGACCGTATTCCTTGAGGAGTTCCCGGAGAACATCCCCGGGGCTCGTGGCTTTTTCATCATCGGCGGCGATGCGCTGATAGGCTTGTTTTCCTCCGAGCTGCCAGGCAAGTTCCCCCCAAAGCGTTCGAATCACCGTCCCGTCGGGTTTTGTCACCGGGTTTCCGGGGGAGATTTTATTCCCTACGAGGACCACCCGGTTTACGGCGGGCAGGGTTGTAATCCCCGCCTCCTTCATCACGGCGTCGATCCCGAGAAGGGTCCCTGGCGTTATGCCTGAGAAGAGGTGGTAGAGCGCCAGCATGGAGTGCGTTTTCCCGCCCCCGAAGTTTGTCTGGAGCTGTACGACCGGGTCACCTCCAATGCCGCTCAGCCTTCTCACTGCACCGACCAGGAGTTCTTTCAGGCTGACCGTAAGATACGTGCGTCTAAAAAACTCGGCCGGGTCCTTGTATTCGGCTGTTCCCTCCCCCAGGTGCACCTGCCAAAGGTCAGCGGCAAATTCCGCCTGCTGGTATCGTCCACTTGCCACATCCGGGTGCGGGTTTACCACTTCCCGCCAGGGTTTGAGGGCCCCCGTGGCCTGGGTTTCGATGGCCGTCCCGGCGCTCTTCCGTTTTTCCCCCCTTACCTGCTCATCGAAGCGCAGGCGGAGAAGCTCCATCTTCATCTTTTCGATATCAACGCTTTGAGGGGCGGAGACCGCCGTCAGGAGGCGGCCGGCCGAGTCCATGACGCGGTAGGCATCGTCGCTCGAGAAGGCCTCCTGGTGGGCCCATTTGTTCCGGTAGTCCCTGAGTTCGCTTACCAGGCTGCGCTCGACCGGTCCGAGAGTCCTCCCGAAAACGCTGTTCCAGGCTGCCCACATGAGCTTCAGGAGCGCAGCCACGTCCCACTGGCTAACGGATTTTCCGGCAAGCAGCCGGTCATCCCCCATGAAGCCGTTGGTCTGGGTCTGTGCGCTCTCGCGGTAGATGCTCTTCATCTCCCGCTCGATGAAAGGGGCAAGCCCCGCTTTGAGCATCTCCAGAGCCTTTCCGACTCGTTCGTGGTTGGTCATGGCCATGGATTATTCCTCCAGGTAACTGGTCTGTTTCATCGCTGCGCCAGAGCGTTCCTGAGCCAGCCGGGTGATTTCCGGCCAACTCTGCACGAGCCCGTTGTAGGAAAGGGCCTCCTGCGCCCATTTCTTGCGCTCACAGATCGTATAGAGGCGATAGGCCAACTCCCGCGCCCCTTCGGCTTTACTGCCAAGCCGGGCAACAAGCTCGGCCGCAGCAGGTTCGCCAGCAGTTTCCAGGGCTCCAATCAGATGGTGGACCATTTCCCAGACCGTCAGGCGCTTGTCCTGGGTCGGATCCCAGTCGGCCGGCAAATCGGCCGGTTTGAATAGATGCACCTTACCCCCTTTCGAGGCGAGGATCCCTGCGTCCACCATCCCTGCAACGCTCGTATTCTTCGCCTTCGAGAGGGTTTCGGCTACGCCGTATTCGCCTTCCCCAAACCGGTATTGTTCGAACCATGCCAAGGCCCAGCGGCTGTCTGAATCGAAGTCTCCTTCCTGCTCGGCCAGCACTTCGTCCAGTGTTTGGTTGATGAGGGCCAGGGCTTCTCGGACAGAAAGAGGCTTGCCCTCTGCATCGAGGACTTTGTTATAACGGGTATAGACAGCCATCCCGGGTCCGATGGCGGATTGGGCCAAATCGACTGGGGCGATGTTCCCCTTCTGGAGGTGTTTAAGCGCTTTGGGAAGCTCCGATTTAAGGCCGGTAAGGAATTCACGGCGGGTGGCGGTAAGAGCGTCGTTATTACGCGGACGGCAGACGAGGATGATGCTGGATGCGAGAGCATTGGTCCCTTGCCCTACCATACGACTGCTATTCTCAGTACGTATCGGCCAAGTCCCAGTTATAGCGAAGCCAGCCCTCATTACTGCATCTAGAAAAGTTTCCCATCCCGTGGATGCAATACCCTGGTTTTGAACTTCAGACTGCTTGAAAGCATAATAGATTGTAACAGGGAAATTAGGGTAAACTTGCTCCCTCAAACGAATCATGGCCTTGGCCATGCCATTAAGAAAAAAAGCTTCAGCCTTATCTTTTTTGCCATGGCGGTAGGGCGTAGCAACAAGTTCTTCAGCTTTCGGAACAGCTAATGTATTGAAAAGATTTCTGTAAATATTCCTTAATGAACGACGCATCCAGACGTAGAAGAAATCAGATAAGTCTGCATAACCAATGTTGTCGTAATAGGGAGGATCGGTTGATACGATTTTATCATTTGAGATGCTTTGTGCCATTGCATCGGCTTGATTTGCAGATCCATGATATTTTTGTGTGATTTTCTCAAAAGCTTTCAAAAAAGCCTTGCAAATGCCGTCAAGAAAAACCTCCCATCCACCAGAGCTACTGCCTAATGGATTGCCTTCAGCAAAGTCCCATACCATAGGAATGGCTTGGCGGCTGAAAAGATGACGCGGACACTGGGCTATTGGTTCCCACGCGCAAAGACTGTTACCAAGATCAGCTTGCTTGCTGATAACAAAAGACAAGTAAAGGCTTATCGCATCCGCATACGCAGCAGCACCCGTGCCACCAGCGTCGAGGCCTTTTCCATCATCCTGTATCCCGACTGCAATGGCATCAGCCTTGACCTTTTCTCGCGCCTCTTGCACCAAGTCGGAAAAGGTCGTCAGCGCTACCAGCTGGCGAGGAGTGAAGAGGTCACCATAGGTCTTCAGCCCGTAAAGTGGTGGAGAAAACCAGCGAGGGTTCTCTGGCATTGCCACCTCAGGCTTCCATTCAGGCCGTGCCTGAGTAACAACCGCCTCATGATTAGACGTGGGAGCTACGTACACCCTACCACGATCGCCCTCGGCAACGATGGCCATTAGACGCGCCCCCATTCGGCCTGCCTGCGCCTCCGAGTAAATATGGTCGGATGCTATCGGGGTGCCTGACATAAGACAGCTGAAGTTGGCGCCTCGCGCCAGCTTTGTCCCCTTCTTAGCCGCATCCATATCCTTTGGTTTTCCCACCTTGACAGTGAACTGATAGCTTTTTCCTTCAATCACCGGCTCCACATAAGCCTCTTTGCCCTTCTTGGTCGAGAGCATGAAGGTGGAGGCAAGCGGCACATCCACGTGAGAGAAAGCAGGGTTTGGGCTCTTGACGGTGCGGGCCCAGAGCCAGGCGATCACCGTGAGCTTTTTTCCTATTAAAGGCTTTAGATCCGGTCGCTCCTTGGCCATCTCCGTTGTGATCTGCACCTTTGGGTAGAGATGCCCGATGCGCTTTTCAGCCTCATCCCGCATCCACTTTCCGTAGTAGCGGACATCCTCAGCAAGCCCCTGAGCACCGCGCCACTCCCTCTTGAAAAGGGACTGCTCCTTCTGCGCCTCGGGGTTTACCGGCGGGCGGCCGGCAAACTTCGGGGGGATCTCTATCATCGCCTTGTTGATCAGGACGGCCACAGGATTGAGGTCACTCGCATAGGCCTCGAGGCCCAACCGCTGCGCTTCGAGAGGTAATGAGCCACCTCCCGCAAAGGGATCGTGGAAGGCGGGGAGTTTTTGCCGGTCGAAGAGGTCCTTTGCGCGCGGGTGGTCGGCGTTTTCTGCGCAGGCACGGCGCCAGCTCTGCCAGATTTCATCTCGGGCTTTCTGTAGCACTGCTTCGTTATTGGTGTTCTCCCATAGGACGAGGTCCTCGATGATTTTGAACAGCCTCAGACGTTCCTTCTCCTGGGCTTTCTCAGTCGGGAAGAGATCGGGAAGGCCTGAAGGGTCATCCACCATCTGGGCAAAAATCACGGCCCGGGCTGCTGCAAGAGGCCGACGGGCCCACCACAGATGCAGTGTGCTCGGGTGTCCATGGCGGATGGATTTCTCACGAGCGCTGGCCTTGTTGATCGCATCCAGGGGCAGAGCCACTTCGATGAGCTTTTTGCGGTGGTTCATATGTTATTCCCATTATTTGCTTCCAAATCGGATGCGGTTGCCACACCGGTGACCTTCTTGATTTCTTCCCACAGCCGCGCCTGACGCCATTCAAGAAATCTTTCGTAGTCATCCGTCCAAAACGGAGATTGATCATCCGTTGGCAGGCAGTGGGAGGTCAGCACCTTATCGAAAGGGAACCCATTCAGTTCTTGGAGAGCCCTAAAATACTGAGAAGGGGCTCTATCTCCGATCATTTGGTTAGTAGTCCGGTCAATCAAAGTACGATTGAGGATGCAGTCTCTGTGTCTCGTCAGGGTTATGCCTTTCATTTTTTCGAGGAATTTCGAGGGAAAGATGTGATGGTCATCGATACCCTGTTCGCTGGCCAGATTTCCCGTGATAACCGCCTGAGTGTGAAAATCCCGTGCACCGTTTGCCAAGATAAGGCAGATAATGCCACGATAAATGGATCTTTGCCGGGGAGTCACATCCCTTAGGGCTCTAGGATCGAACCGGAAGGCTGATACGGTTTCGGGCAAAGGCCCCCCTTTAAGCCATTCAACTAAGGCAGTGGTGTCCTTGGCAGATTGGCTGTTGGGTGCGCTCTCATAAGCCTGGCCGAAAACTGCGCACCAGAACCACCGCTTGATCTTCTCTCTCTGTACAGCTGCCTCGGGGGTCTTGGGCAACCCGCATTTGCCAAGCACTGCCGCAAGCGGAGCCAGCATAGTTTGATAAGGGATCCACTTGGGGCGTATGACCTTGCAGTCATCCCGCAGAATTTCAAGGCCTGTTGCCAAACCTTCGGTCACCTGAGGCCACCATGCCTCGATATCGGTATTGCTAAGGTTCAAAACGTCCCCTCGCTTGCAGGAAGGAGCTTTCCTACAAGCCAGGGCTATCGCTTGAAGCACATAGTATGGGTCAACCTCCAGTTCACCTATGATCGGATAGCGCTCCCTGGCACTGTCCCACAATCCCCTAAGGTTAATGTTGTGGGGCCAAAAGCGGGCCGTCAGCAATTCGAATACGCTGAGCTTCACCCCTGTGCGGTTGAGGGTTTCGAAGATTGTACAGAGGGCATCCGGCTCGGTTTTGTCGGAGAGGGTGACAACCGGGAAATGATAATCGTCTATGGTCTTGATCCACTGCTCATTGATTTTTGTCAACCCATCCTGCATGCGCTCCCGATCTTCGCTTGGCATAGGATTTGTGGCCTGCAATAACCATTGGAGAAACTCCCCGGCACCTCCTTTGAGAACACTGAGCGGCAGTATCAGCTCCTTCGCCTGAAGTTCAAAACTCTCATGTGCCTTAACCCATTTGGTGGTGGCACGGACATGAAAGATAGCTTCTTCGAAGTCAAGTCCATCGAGCAACTTGCCAAGATTGAGATAGTAACGGTGTTCCCCGATGCCATAGAAAGCTTGATAGAGAGATGTCAGGCGCTGCTGACCATCCAGAACCATAAAGGTATGGTACTGGCCTCCCACGGTTGGAGCTCCTTCAAATTCCCGGCAGGCAAAGACCCTTTTCGTATCCCTTACCCGAAGGATGCTCCCCGCAGGGTAGTTATTGGCGATAGAAACGATCAACTCCTGCGTTGCGCTGGGTTCCCACACGAAGTCGCGCTGAAAATCAGGCAGGACGGTCACGCCGGCATGAATTTCATGAAGCAGATCTTTCAGCGCCCGTGGGTTCGTATCTTCAAAAATGCTCATCAGAAATCCCTTCTCGAAACAGCCTCATGCTGGTGCTTGGGCAAGGGCCAGCAGTTGACTAAAATCATAGTTGACGCTCGTCACCCCAAAATCGGGCTCCCTCCGGAAAGGCCGGTGAACATAATGCACACGGTGCTCGCCCCCTTCGAAAAACTCCACAATGGCGAGGATAAAATCCTCAGGCTTATTGAGGGAATAAAGGATCTCGTTGCGAGTGACGGTGATGGTCTGGGCACCGGAGACTCTGCCCTTCACCTCGATAAAACGGAGGCGGCCGGTCCCTGGGATGCGGCTTTCGATATCGTATCCCAGCTTGTCGAACTCACGATCCACCGGATCGAATCCAAGCTTCCTTTCCACCTCTATAACGATTTCACGGGCCCGGGCTGCTGCAGCCTGAGTATCGGTTGAGACTGGAGGTGAAGGTGAAGTTGTTCCCGCCATTTTTTGAAGCAATCCTGAAGGCACCACGAGAAGCCCCCCGAGGACCACCGGCGGCAAGGGCGAGATCTGTCGTTCGAGGCGCAGATCTTCAAGGCGCTTTTGAAGGCGCGACTGGAGCACGTCCGCTCGCTTACGAGCTTCGGCCGAATTCAGCCGGGCGTTGGGTTTCCCCGCCTGCTCCTGGAGCTTTAATTGTTCCGCACGGTGATCCCAGTAGGTGATCTCCTTGGTCAAGCGGTCTTTGACGGCGGCCTGGGTCTTGTCGACCAGAGCGATTCTGTGATCTCGGACCTCTTGGAGGTGCTCTGGAACAACCTTTGAGACGGCGTGGCTGACCGCGGCCTTTTCGAGGTCTCGGTCGATCCAGGCGCATTCCGGGAGGGCCAGAAACGCATCGACCCCAGGCTCATTGTCCTTGAGCGGCCGGTAATCCAGGTAGGGGGAATAGTGGAGGTGTCGCGCGTTTCCCTTGGAATCGATCTCGACATAAAGCACGCGCTTTGAAACCACTCTCCTGTCACCGGTGCGGGTTTGCCCTGCGTCCTGGATGGCATGCTCGAGGTAGAACAAAACCCTGGGGTCAGTGCCGGGATCACGCTCATCCACCAGCACCGCTCCACGTTTGAGGAGGTCCCGCTGGCGCTCGAGGGTCAGATCGATGACCGAGTCTAGGAGCGGATGCCCGGGGCAAATGAAAGCCGCCAGGGGTTGGCCTTGCGGGGCAACCAGGGATTTCTCGAAGGCGATCCGCTCATAGCGGGGAAGCACCGGCTCTCCGATGCCGATCAAACGGTCGCGGTTTCTGACAGGGGCCGGCACGTGGGTGATTTCGTAGCGGCGGGGTTCGCGCTGTTTGACACTACCCCCGAGGCGCCGGAAAGCCTCGAGAAAAAAGGATTCGATGTAATGGGGTTGTAGGCGCCGCGCCTCGGCCCGCTCCATCTCTTCCCTGACGCGGTGGACACGGCTTACGTCCATGGTGTCGTGGGCAAGCGCCTTTTCTTCGAGCAGGTTTTGAAGGTAGCCCCGGTCGAAGGCTTTTTCCACGACCTGAGTCAGCCGGGCCTTGACCTCGGGCTGCTCCCCATAGCGGATCGCCTCGATCAGGAGGTCGCGGAGCGGGCGGCCCTCGAACTGAAGCTTCCCGAGCACGTCGAAGACTTGGCCCCCCAGGGCCTGACGGGCCTGGTCGAGCTTTTCGAGGAGCCTCCGGTAGACGTCGCCTTCCCGGGTCTCTTCCGCCACCAGATTCCAGAGGTGGCAGACCTCCGTCTGGCCGATGCGGTGAATCCGGCCGAAGCGCTGCTCGATACGGTTCGGGTTCCAGGGCAGGTCGTAGTTGACCATCAGGTGGGCGCGTTGGAGATTGATGCCTTCCCCCGCTGCATCGGTGGCCAGGAGCACCTGCACCTTGGGGTCATGCCGGAAGGCTTCCTGCGTCTTGAGACGGTCCTCCCGGCCCATCCCGCCGTGAATTATCACAATGGCCTCACTCCGGCCAAGGAGGGTGGCGATTCGGTTTCCGAGGTAACTGAGGGTGTCCCGGAACTCTGTAAAGATGACAAGTTTCTGATGGGGAGAGGAAAGCGGTTTTATTCGGGCGGCGCGCCCGCAACCTTCGGCTTTGTCGGCAGCACGGTTTGCGATGGCGGCCGGGGTGAAGACCTCGCCAAGGAGGCTTGCCAGTTCACGCCATTTCCGGTCCTCACCGCTCCTCCGGACGGATTGCGCAAGGTCCTCCAGGTGCTTCAGGGTCTCGATCTCAGCCTTGAGTTCCACGATCGACCGGGCTGCGGTGGCCTGGTCCAGGACCTCCTCTTCGACGGCTGCCACCTCGCTGTCAGGGGCCTCATCCAGGTCTTGGACGTCATCCTCGTCCAGGGTGGGCGCGGTCGATGTGAGCATAGAAGCGACCACGGCGCCCCGTTGAATGACTTCGAGCTCCCTCAGGCGGCTTTCGAGCCGTTCTCGGCGCCGACGGAGGGACTGGTAGATGGCCTCAGGGGAGGAAGCCAGACGCCGCTGCAGGATGGTGAGCGCAAACCCGACGGTCCCGGCCCGTTTGTCGTTTTCAAGAGCCTCGGCGCGGTTGAATTCTTCTCGGACGTATTCGGTGACTTCTTTATAAAGGATCGCCTCGGGGTCGGAGAGTCTGTAGGGGACCGTGTAGGCGATCCGCTCAGGGAAAAGCGGGGTGCCGTCGAACTTCAAAAGCCCTTCTTTGACCATGCGGCGCATGAGGTCGGATACATCTGCCGTGTGGACCCCGTCCCGGAATCGGCCTTCAAATCGGTCCCCGTCAAGAAGCGCCATGAAGAGCTGGAAGTCCTCTTCTTTCCCGTTGTGCGGAGTGGCGGTCATGAGGAGGAAGTGCCGGGTCAGCGTAGACAAGAGCTGCCCGAGTTTGTAGCGCTTGGTGTACTTTATCTCGCCGCCAAAGAAGGTCGCCGACATCTTGTGCGCTTCGTCGCAAACCACCAGGTCCCAGCGGCAATCAGGGGCTCGGAGTTTCTGCTGGACATCCTCGTTCCGGGAAAGTTTATCCAACCGTGCGATGACGAGGTTCGTCTCGAGGAACCAGTTCCCCGTGTGGGCGGCTTCGAGCTTGTCGTTGGTGAGAATCTCGAAAGGGAGATGAAAGCGGTGGTAAAGTTCGTCCTGCCATTGCTCGGCCAAGCTACCCGGGCAGACCACCAGGCAGCGTTGGAGGTCGCCCCTTGCGATCATCTCTTTCATTAATAGGCCGGCCATGATGGTCTTGCCTGCACCCGGATCGTCGGCCAGCAGGAAGCGGAGGGGCTGCCGAGGGAGCATGGCTTCATAGACGGCTGTGATCTGGTGCGGGAGAGGGTCGATGACCGACGTATGGACAGCCAGCAGGGGGTCGAAGAGATGGGCCAGTCGGATCCGCTGGGCCTCCGAGACAAGCCGGCAGAGAGCACCGTCCCCGTCGAAGCTCCAGGGGCGGCCTTTTTCGACTACTTCGAGGCGGTCCTCGTCAAAGCGGTAAAGGAGTTCGTTCGCCACCTTGCCGGTCGGGGTTTTGTAGGTGATCTCTATGGCCTCCGAGCCGTGCCAGGTGACACTGACGACAGTGACCAGGCCATCGGGGAGAATGCCCCTTACGGCAGCGTTTGGCTGGAGATCTTCGAGCTTGCTCATTGCTCCACCACCTCACGCAATCCCGTTGATCGCCAGGGAGGACGACATACGGAAGCCCCGAAAAGGGCTTTGTAAGTGCTAAAAATTTTTAAAGAGGTAATATCGGGCGTTGAAATCTCGATTTTGTTCTGGCTATGGACATCCGCTTTCTCACCTATACCGATTCGTCGGGATAGTCAATCAAGAAAGGCGCCTCACACGCAAAGAAAGCATTTTTTCTTCGAGCCGAGCCGGGGAAAATCATCAAGAGCATTTAATCAGCAAGCAGAGGAGAGGACAGATCTATCTCTGCCAAGGTGATCATATCGGCCAGTTTTGACGGATCCGGTCAAAGGCGAGGATATTATTTCAGTTGGGGTTGAAAAGATAGGTTTGTTGTAGCGGCAGGCAGCTGATCTCAAGAGGATATGAGGTTCTGAAAACTGGCGGAAAACCTTTGGAACTTATAAGAATGTTATACCCGCAGAACACTCTGCGCGGCATCAGAGCAGGTTAGAGTCGACGTTCCTGCTAGACCCCTTGGCTATCTCTAGCCATCACAACACTGAGCGCGAAATTTATGCCGAATGCCTTGGCGAAGCAGCCGGCAAGGAAGTGTTCACCATGGGCTGCCCCTGCCCGCGATATCGCAAAATATTCGCCACAGCTGCTCGAAAAACAAAAATTCACTGTTTGTTGTATCATAAGCTATTGATTTTACATGGTGCCTGGGACGGGAATCGAACCCGTACAGAGACTAAGCTCCGAGGGATTTTAAGTCCCTAAAAATACGTTTCATTTAAGTTTTGCTTGTTCCATTCCTAAGCCAATTCATTATTGACATTCCGAATACTTATCTGATATTATTCTCACCATAGTTTCATCCAAACCACCTTGCGTTTTGCTAGAAAAAGTTGGACAATAGTTGGACAAAATTCGGGGGAGGCCAGGATCATGGCGAAATGGATAGCATCACGGTTTCCGGGCGTGCGATACCGGGAGCACGCATCGCGCAAGCACGGGGTTACTTTCGACAAGTACATCACAATTTATTACAAGCTGGACGGCAAAATGGTGCAAGAGGTCTGCGGGTGGACGTCCAAAGGCTGGACTGAAAAGAAAGCCGCCGCGATCCTGGCCGAGCTTCAGGAGAACCAGCGACGAGGTGAAGGACCCCGGACCCTTCGGGCAAAACGGGCCCTGGAAGAGAAAGCCCGCGAGGATCAGCAGGCCCGAGACAATGAGGCCGAACTGAGGGCCCTTACCTTCGGGCAATTCTGGAAGGAAACCTACGCCCCCGCCGCACGTCAAATGAAAAGGGCGTACACGTTCGAAAAGGAAGCCTCGCATTTCAAATTTTGGCTTGAGCCCGCCATTGGAGACCGCCCCTTGTGCGAACTTGCGCCCTTGGACGTGCGCCGCGTTCGCTCGAAATTGCAGAAGGCCCGCCGATCCGGGCGGACCATTCAATACGTCCTGAGCAGTTTAAGGGTTGCCTGGAATTTCGCCCGGCGCGAAAAGCTGGTTTCCGGCGACTGGCCCGGCAAAGGTGAACGACTTCCCCGCTTCGACAACCAAAGGGCGCGCTTTTTGAGCCAAGGTGAGGCCGTGAAATTACTTGATGCCTTGAGGGAGAAAAGCGTTACCGTTCACGACCAGGCCCTTTTAAGCCTTCACTGCGGGCTGCGGTTCAGTGAGTTGGCGCGCCTGACGTGGAGTTGCATTGACTTCGAGCAGAGAACAATTTTCATCAAAGACGCCAAGAGCGGCCGAAACCGGCATGTGCCTATGACGAACGAAGTTTACGCCGCCCTGAAAGCCCGTTACAGCGACGAAACCGGCGACACCATGCTTTGGCCCGATGCCAAGACAGGGGCCGCACAAAAACAGGTGAGCCGGACCTTCACACGGGCTATTAAAAAGTTGGGGTTCAACGACGGAATAAACGACCCCCGGCAAAAGGTCTGCTTTCACAGCTTGAGGCATTCCTATTGCTCGTGGCTTGTTCAGGCGGGAACCCCACTTTATACCGTCGCGAAGCTGGCCGGACACCAAACGCTGACAATGGCAACGCGATATTCGCACCTTGCGCCCGACACCCTTCGGGGCGCCGTGGCCGCCCTGAACGGAACGCTGACCCCGAAGACAAAGGCCGAAGTGATAAAGATGCACGAATGAGCTTTCAGTTTCAGGGGATAGGTCCAGGCTGATCACCAGGACCGAAAAGGGCGTTTCCTGGCGCCCCTTCCCCTGGATAACCGCCAGGAGCCCGCCAGGAGGGGCACCGTGTACGAGAAAGCCCGTCAGTTTTTGAGCGAATGGGAAAGCGCAACAGACCGCGACGCTTTCATTGATGAGACCTGGAACAAAAAAGCCGAATACGCCCAACGCTTATTTCTGAACTTTTGGGCGCTTTGCGACAACATGAGGCCCGCGTCCGAGAAGGGGCGTTTCCTTGAACGGATAGGATGGGCCGCGAAACAGCTTTCCAGAGGCCCGCTTGACCATTCCGCTTTGAACGGTCTTATCATGCGCGTGGACGGCGAAGAAGCGCCGCTTTCTGAAGATATTGTGGCTGAAATTTTCGAACTATTCATGACGCCCAATTATGAGCCCCCGCTTTTGAAAAAGGGCAAAGCGCCTGACCCCTTCACGGAAACGCTTCTGCATTTTCACTGTCTTTGGATCTTCTACGCCCTCGGTGCCGCGCCGGACAGCGCCGTCCCGTTGTCCGTGGCGCTTAAAATGGACCTTGTTTTGACCCAGCTTGCAGAGGCAGGAGCCGCCGCCTACATGCTCGCCTGTCAGCAAATTCCTGACAAGGAGCGGACACAGGCCAGCGCTGCACAAGTGGCGCAGGGCAAAACGAAGCGGATGCAGCGCGTCATCGAAGCCTTTTACCGGGTTGAAATTCCCGAAGGAGCCGGGCCCGACAAGACCGCCCGGTTGGTGCGCGAATACCTTGCGCGGAAGCTGAAGAACCCGCCTTCACAAAGCACCGTCAAGCGCTACCTGAGAGACGAGGGCCTTATAAGTTAGTCAAACGTAACGCTTGAATGTCAGTTTTAGTCAAACGTAACATATGACTAGAAAACTGAGCTATTTTTAGTTTCATAACATTATTTCGCCTCTTAATATGGGGACACGGTTCAACAACGTGTCCCTTTTTTTATGGAGGTTGCATCATGGTAAACAGCAGAGTTTTTGACGAAATGGTTGAAAAGTGGCCAAGCGCCGTTGTGGCGCGGCAAGACGTTGACAAATTCAGCGGGGGCGTGCTGACTTCGGCTTACATGGCGAACCTTGATGCCAAAGGCGAAGGTCCGGCGAGCTTCAAAATTGGCCGGAAGCGTGTTTACCCTGCCCGCGAGCTGGTGAATTGGCTTCGGACCCGTGCGGTTTAGGGGGCTGCCATGCTGAAATTATCCCAGACCGCCCCAGACCGACAGCGCCGCCGCATTTTTGAACTCGTGGAGGAAGCCCTTCAGGCGCGCGGCTTTTCCGAAGGCGAGACGGCCCAAATTCTCGAAAGGCTTGTGCGTTGCGGAGAGGATGCTTCCTGGCCGCCGCCGGCGGACTTTTCCCGCCGGGAGTGGTCCACCATGCCCTTTGGAAAATACGCCGGGCTTGGAATGGATGAGCTGCCTTCCAATTATCTGCTTTGGCTGACGGACCAAGACTGGTTCGAAGCCAAATATTATGGCCTTTTCCTTGAGGCGTGCGACGTCCTGGAAGGCCGGCAGGAAGGCAGGCCATGACCGCAACGTTGACCCTTGTCACCGCAAAACGCCCGGCCCGCCTTTCCAAAGGCTTTGAGCTCCAGGCCGGCGCCCTAATGAAAATTCCGGGCGGGCAGCTCGTGGACGGAACCGCCGAACGCCTGACCCTGAAGGGCGTCGAGGACCTGGCCGCCCTACTCGGAAGGCTGACCCCGGCCCAAGCGCTCGTTTATGGCGTTTGCGCGCACGAGACCGCCCGCGTCCTGACGGCTGACGAACTGGCCCGCGTGAAGCGGAACGGTGGCCCGCCCCTTGTTGCCAGGACCCGCGAGTATTTCGCGTTTCGGGCCGGCGAGGGCATTCTCATGTTGGACCATGACCCCGGCAAGGCCCAGGAGCCCTTGACCGCCGACGAACTGCGGGCATCTCTATATAAGGTATGCCCGCCCCTCGAACAAGCGCCGCACGTCCTGACCGCAAGCGCGTCGAGCTTCATCTACCAGGGCGAGCGCTGCCTTCGGGGCCCGGCTGGCTGGCGCGTTTTGTTTCTGGCGCAAGACGTCAGCGACGTTCCCCGAGCGGGCGCTGCCTTATTTCAACGGGCATGGCTTCGAGGTCTCGGCCGGATCGAGGTCTCGGCCGCCGGGAGCTTGCTTATTCGGGGCCTGCTTGACGATGCAGTTTTTCAGCCGGAACGCCTGGACTTCTGCGGGGGCGCCGCCTGCAAACCGCCCCTCGAACAACGCCGGCCCGCCCCGAAGGTCTTCAACGCCGACGCCGAACCCCTGGACACCAGACAGGCCATTCCGAGCTTGACCCTGGCCGAGCAGGCGGAGTTTCGCCGGCTGGTGGACGAAGCCCGGAATGCTGCCCGCCCGGAGGCTGAAAAGGTTCAAGCGGAATGGATCGACCGGCGCGTTGAGGCCGGACTTGCCGGAGTGCCCGAAGCCGAACGCGAGCAGAGGGCCGCCCAGCTACGGGAGACCTACCAGCAGGCCGTCAAGGGCCAAACCCTTTTGGCTGACTTCCCGATCCGGCTTGCATCCGGCGAAACCGTGACCGTGGGCGAAATGCTTGATGACCCCGACCGCTATCACGGAAAGCGCTGCGCCGATCCGTTGGAACCTGACGGGCCGGACCAGCGACCAGGCTATATAAATTTGAGGGCCGCCGGCCGGCCTTACATCTATTCGCATCTGCACGGCGGCCGCCGCTTTGCCCTGCATCGAGCCCGGCAAACGATCCGCGTAGTGCCGGGCGAGCGTCCGCGGGCGGTTCAAGCAGTGTTTGAGCTAATGCGCGTTCAAGGCAGCCATTACGGGCGGGGCGGGGAAATTGTCAAAGTCACAAGCGAAGGCGCCGTTGTGCCCCGAGACCGTGAGGGCCTACTGTTCGACCTGGACGTTCTGGCACGGTGGGAGCGCTTTGACCGGCGAGCGGAGGACTGGCGCCCTTGTGACTGCCCGCCGAGCGTTGCGGCCGGCGCTATGGCTGCCCGCGGGGAAACGGGCTTGCCAGAGTTGCTCGGCGTTGCTACGGCGCCCGTCTTGGACCCCGTGACTGGACGGCTGATAGATCAAGACGGCTTCGACCGGGAGGCCCGCCTTTTGCTTATCCTGCCCGACATGGCCGACTGGCCGGGAGTGTCCGCCCGCCCCAGCGGCAAGGAAGTTGAGATGGCCGTCCGGGCGCTTTGGCGCCCATTCGAGAATTTCCCTTTTTGCGGGCCCGTTGACCGGGGCGTGATGTTGACCGCCCTCTTGACCGTCAGCGTTCGCCCGTTGCTGCCCACAGCGCCCGCCATTGCCTTCGACGCGCCGACAGCCGGGAGCGGCAAGAGCTTGCTGGCGCGGTGCTGCGCCGAACTGGCCGGAGAGGAAAACCCCGCCATGCTGCCCGCCGCGGACAACGCCGAAGAGGTCCGCAAGCGCCTGCTGGCGAGCCTACGGCAAGGAAAACTTGTGACTATTATTGACAACGTGGCCGGCGTCCTGGACAGCGCCGCCCTTTGCACCGTTCTAACGTCCCCGAGGTACGAAGACCGAATTCTAGGGGCTTCTGAAAATATCGCCGTTCCGACGAACACCGTGTTCGTTGTCACAGGAAATAACCTGGCCCTGCGCGGCGACCTTTGCAGGCGCGTCCTGACCGCCAGGCTGGACCCTGGCGTTGGCGCACCCTGGAAGAGACGTTTCAACCTGGACCCCGCCGAGTACGTCCGCCGCCGCCGGTTCGAACTTGTGGCATCCGCCCTGACGGTGCTTCGCGCCGGTATGCAGCACGGGCCGATATTGCCAGACCGGACGGCGAGCTTTGAACTTTGGTCCGACACCGTGCGCCGCGCCGTTTGCTGGATCGGGGCCGAAAGTTTCCTGGCGGTTGATGACCCCGTGAAAAGCATCGACGCGGCCTTTGAAATGGACCCGGAGACGGCGAAGTTGGGCGGGCTTTTGGGCGCCTGGCATGGGGAATTTCGAGACTTGCCCGTCACAGTGGCCGAGCTTATCAAAGCAGCCCGCAACGACGAGGGCGGCCCGCTCTTTGATGCCTTGGACGAAGTGGCAGGGGAGCGCGGAAGTGTCAACCCGCGAAAACTTGGGCGCTGGATCGAAAAACGCCGCGAACGGATTGTTGGTGAAAAGAAAATTGAGAGGGCCGGCATGCGCGACGGCCGAACCACCTGGCGCGTGAAGTGGGTTTAGTGGGTTTAGTGGGTTTTGTTTTCCTACCCCGCGTGAAGTGTCAGGTGACAAATTCTTATATGGGGGAAAATAAACCCACTTCATACACTAAACCCACTTTTCAGCAACAGACCATCAACCGGCGCCGAAGCGCCAGAAAGGGAAAACTATGAGAAGACCATTAGACATCGAAACAGCAGTGGACTTGATCGAGGACCTACGGAAAGAACGTGACTGGGCGCTTGAGTTACTCGGGAAGGCCGCGCCGCAAGACTTGCTCGCTGAGGTCCAGGCGACCGACTACGTTCTATTGAATAAATATCGCTACGATGAAGCCCCGCCTATGGCGACGGAAGCGAAATGCGCCGCCTGTAAATACTTCGACCCGCTCATAAACCCCGTGTTTGCGGGATCATACGGCTTTTGTCATCACAACCCGCCCGACGTGTGTGCCATAGCGATGCCCTGGGCCACCGTTGGAGTTTCCGGCTGGTGCGGGCGCTTCGAGGCCAAGGACGAGGGGGCCGAGCCATGAGGCGGAACCTACGCGTTGACGAAGTGGCCGCCGCCCTGTCCTGCTCAAAGACGAGCGTTTACCGGCTCATCGAGACCGGCGACTTGCCCGCGTTCAAGCTGCGGCCCGGCGGCGCCTACCGCGTGCCCGCCGGGGGCCTTGAGCGCTTCATTCGGGCGCGACTCGCCGCACAAGAGGTTGAACGCCTGGCGCTGACGTTCGATGACAACGTTTCCGCACCAAATGACACCAGGAGGGCCCAGCCGCGTTTTACAGAACCGGCGCGGCCCGATAGACTGGACCGAAAAACAGGAGGACCTGCCCATGAAAAAGAAATACCAGACAGCCGCGCATAAGATTGAAACGTTGGCCGAAAAGCTGCGCCGGAACCGGGAACGCCGCATCGAAGCATCCGGGCGGATCGAGGCCACTAAGGGCGCCATTGACAGCCTGTCCGCCGAGTTGAGCGGGGCCCTGGTGCAAAGCGACGCATCGAAGGCTAAGAAGCTGGAAAGCGAAATTGAAAAGCTGCGCGGCCGATCCATCGAACGCGGCGAACTGCTTGTTTCCGGGCTGGATGAGGAAGCGAAGGCCCTTGAGGCTGGACTTCAGGAAGCCGAGGCGCACAAGCACCGCCTGTTCGTTCAGTTGTGCGAGCAGTGGCTTACAGGCGCGGCCGCCCGTTATGACGACAGCGCGCGGCAGACCATCGAGCGGGCCCGCGAACTGAGAATTGTTTACGACGTTCTGCGGGACACGAACGAGGGTGGCGCCTTCACAAAGACCGTTGGCCCTGGTTTCGAAGCCCTGCCTGCCGTGGCGAAAATTCCGATCCTGCATGGCTATACGCGGGCGAGTGACAGCCTAGCACACGGGCGGATGACAGCTGGCCGTGAGAAGGTCCAGGCTATTTTGGACGAGGTTTTACGATGAACGGGCGTCTATTCTACCGAGCGCTGCCCCTGAGCGCTAGGGCGGTTGATCGAGACAGCCGAACGGCTGAGGTTGCCTTTTCGAGTGAAACCCCCGTGGTGCGCTGGTTTGGTCCTGAAATTCTGCTTCACGGCCGCGACAACCTGGACTTGTCAAGGCTCAAGAGCATGGGCGCCGCGCTGTTCAACCACAACCCCGACCGCATTGTAGGCCGCATCGAGGGCGCCCGCATCGAGGGCCGGCGAGGACTGGCCCGCATTGTCTTTGATGAGGATCAGGAAGGCGAGCAGGCCATGCACAAAGCCTTGACCGGGAGCCTTCAGGGCGTCAGCGTGGGTTACCAGGTTTCGAAGTTTCGCGAATTGCGGGAAGGCGAGACCTGGAAGGGCTATGCGGGCCCGTGCTACCTGGCCGAGCGTTGGACGCCCTACGAGGTCAGCTTGACGCCGATACCGGCGGATGCTTCCGTTGGTGTGGGGCGCGATGCAACGCGAAGCCTGGAAGGTATCGAGGTTGAATATTCATCTTTTAGGGGGAAACAGACCATGAGCAGACATTACGATGGAAACGAGACGATCAGCGTCCGCGCCGATGTGCTGGCGAACGTGGTTCACGACGAAGCGAAGCGGCTTGCGGTCGAGGTTGTCAAAGCCCTTGGCATCGACTATGACACCAGCCGGAAGGTTCTGCGTCTTATTCGCGCCGCATGTGGCAGCGATGAAGCCTTGTTTCTCGAAGCGGCCGCGCGTTGGCAAGAGGACTGCGCCGAAGGCTTTGGCTTCCGCCGCTCGCTTGAGTACATGGAACGCGAGTTACACACCAGGAGCCGAACCGGAACCTACCAGGGCGGATCCGGCCGGGCGCCTGCCCTTCGGCTTGAACATATTTCGGATGAGTGGTTTGACCAGGCGATCACGAACCCGGCTGCCCTGACGATCACTGACCCGCCCGCCGGGCAACGTGCCCCCGATCCGGGCCAGCAGCAGCGGGGCAAAGCCCTTGACAGCGTTTCGGACGAGGCCTTTGACGAGTTGCTGAAGGACCCCAAACTTTATTTCCATTGAGCGCTGCGCGTCCTCCGTGCGCGGCCGGGCCCGGTTGCTCTATTATGGGGCGCCGGGCCTGTTCCTTAGTGATAACGGGTCCTTCCAGAGGGGGTACCCGCAGTTGCGCACAGGCCAGCTCGAGCTTTACTCGCGCGTAACATAAAAAACTTATTGCACCTTCCTGTTTATTGTAGGAAAACGCAACACTGGCGCGGCTTTCGGGCTTGACGATAGGCGCAATAGGGTGTACCGATATACCTATGGAGGTGAAGCGATGACCTTTCAGGACGCGCCCGAAGATGACGACCAGCAACGCGCCTGACCGCTCGCCTACATGCCGCAGAACGGTCCAGGATCGACGATCCGACCGGACCCCTTGTCCTGCTATCCCCCCAAACGCTGAGTGCCTCTTTTATCCCGACTGCCTGACCAGGGCCGCCCGTGAGGACGCGCCCGTCATGCCTTGCCGGAACTGCCCGAGATACCGCCCCCGCCCCGCAACGTTCGTTGACGCCCTCGAAGTGCTGAGGCTTTGCGAACTCGCCTTGTTCGTGGTGGACCCGGACCGATACCGGGCCATTTTCCCCGACGAGTGAGCGGGGCGCTTTTTGTGTGAAGGCTGCCAAAGGACCCCTAAAAGTTGGACAATAGTTGGACAAAATTTCAGTTGGACAAAAAAACAGGTTTAGGCGTTTATGCCTAAACCCTTGTTTTTATTGGTGCCTGGGACGGGAATTGAACCCGTACAGCCCTAAGGACCGAGGGATTTTAAGTCCCTTGCGTCTACCAGTTCCGCCACCCAGGCAGGGGGTGTTTCACCTTGTCGAGAGAGAAAGCGGGAAGCCTCCGACGGTTTCGGGGAAGCCGGGGCGGTGATGGGCGCCGTCCGAGTGTCCCTGGATCGGGGGGATAGGCTTTTCATTAGCACAGGGGGCCGGGGTGTGTCAACGATCCGGAGAGGGGGCGCGGAGGTAGATGGGGTTCGAGAAGATCCACGGGCGGAGGCCGAAAAGGGGGCAGCGGAGGCAGGCCTCGATGCGGTAGACGCCGGGGCCTGGTATGGGAAGGTGGGCATCGAGGAGGGTTCGCTCCTGCAAGAGGCGGCCGTTGCGGATGATTCGGACGAGGGAGGGGCGCGGCAGGTTGATCTGGAGGTTGCCGGGGCGGAAGGCGGCCTCCGCACCCATCGGGAGGGGGTCGCCTTCATCGGGGACGAAGGCGAACCGGAAGCCTTTGGCGGTTTTCAAGCCGTCGTGGGCCACGTAAAGGCTTCCGTTCTGGAGGGCCCCGTAGATCTGGAGGGCTGCGGTGTCTACGTCTTGGGAAAGGGGCGCATCGAGAAGGAGGTGCACGTCGATGGAGCGGAGAAGCCGGCGGTAAGAGAAGGGCCTGAAACGGAGGAGGCCCAATCGGAAGAAGGAGCCGTGGGCGTCGGAGCCGCCGATCGCCGTCACACGGCGCTCGAGGCAGCAGCGGTCATAATAGGCGAGTGTTTCTTCGCTGGGGCCTTTCAGGCTCAAGGCCTTGAAGAGGAGGCAGTAGAGGGCGGTCGGGATGTCTTTGACGCGCTCCTTCCAGCGGGAGGAAAAATTCCAGATGCAGATGCCTGTGAAGTCCCTGACGGTCAGGTCGTTCCAGGTGTAGGCGATCCCGCCGTCTCTGAAGGGCATGCCTTTTTCGAAGGGGTGGGCGAGGAAGCCGATCCCGCCCTGGGCCTTGACGCGGTCGATCGTGGTCTGGGGGCCGTCGGCATGCCCCGGAATCCAATCGTTGAGGTTGTAGGCCAGGTAGTGGTGGTAGCGATGACCGATCTCCTGCCCGATGAGGACGAGGACGCGTCCGTAATAGCCGGCCTCATCGAGGTGCAGTCCGCCGGCCATGTGGGCGTGGTCGTTCATCAGGATGAAATCGCATCCGGCGCGGGCCGCGTCCCGGGCGATCTCCGGCACCTCGGCGGTGCCGTCCGAATGGCGGGAGTGGATGTGAAGGTTTCCGACGTGTTCAAACATGGGGCCGGACCTCGCAGCGATTGAATGCCTCGACCCCAGGGCGCAGGAGGGGTTCATTTCGCGGGGACCCTCAGGCCTCGGGGGAAACGCGGGGTCCCGAACCGGCGAAGGCCGCCGCTACATCTTGTATTTGCCGAAGTCCTCCGGGTTCAATCCTTCGAGGATCTCCTGCCACTTCTTGCCCTTTTCGGATTTGTCCTCCGCCTCTGCCTTGAGATCGATCTGTCCCGACTTCCGGATCACCTCGTCGGACACGAAGATGGGCGCCTTGGCCCGCAGGGAAACCGCCAGCGCATCGCTCGGCCGCGCGTCGATGGTCATCTCCTTGCCCTCATGCAAGAAATGGATCATGGCAAAGTAGGTGTTGTCTTTCAGGTCGCAGACCTCCACCTTCTGGATCTTGACCCCGACCATCTCCAGGAGATTCCGGAACAGATCATGGGTCATGGGCCTGGAAAACTTGATCCCTTCGAGCTCGCTGGCGATAGCCGTAGCCTCCAGAAGCCCGATCCAGATCGGAAGGGTCTCCTCGCCGTCGATCTCTTTCAATATGACAATCGGGCTGTTGGTCACCGGATCGACCGTCAGTCCGGATATCACCATGGGTTTGTACATGGCTCCCTCCATGGGATGCGTATGCATCGGTTTGTTTAAGTTTATTCTTAAACATACGCCTTCGTTTGTCAACAAGGCAGTCCAATGAGCGCCTCCCGGGAAGGGCCCGCGAACGTGCTGCGGAACCGTCAGGATTGACATTTTCGGACGGTCGGCATAGCGTGTACCGGTCTTTGGAAACACTACACCTTCTTCCCGGCCGGAGGAACAGACCCCCCATGGAAAAGGCGATCATCTCGGTGCTCGGCACCGACAGGCCCGGCATCATGGCGGCCATATCGAGGACCCTCTCCGACAACGGCTGCAACATCGAAGATGTCAGCCAGACTATCCTCCAGACGGAGTTCGCAGGGGTGGCCATCGTCTCCCTGCCCGAGGCGGCGGCCCTCGACGGGATCGAGGCGGCCCTCGACCGGGCCCTCCGACCGATGGGGCTGAGCACCTTCGCGAGGCCGCTCGACAGGGGCGTCTCCCCTGCCCCTCCGGCAGCCAGCCAGCCCTTCATCGTCACCACCATGGGGGCGGACCGCATCGGTCTGATCGCCGGGATCAGCGAGGTCATGGCGGCCTTCGGGGCCAACATCGTGAACCTCAAGGCCATCTTCCGCGGCGGAGAGGATCCCCGGCGCAACACGATGATCTACGAGGTGGATGTGCCCGTGGACACCGATCCGGCCGCCTTCCGCAAGGCGCTTCACGCCCGGGCCGAGGAGCTGGGGCTCGCCCTCAGCCTCCAGCACAGGAACATCTTCGACGCCCTGCACCGCATCTGAGCGAGCGCCGCTCCGCCTTCTATAAGATTAAAGATGGAGAGACCCGATCATGATCAATGACCAGGACATATTGGCCACGCTGGAGATGCTCAAGGTGGAGCACCTGGACGTGCGCACGGTGACCCTCGGCATCAGCCTGTTCGACTGCGCCAGCGACGATCCGGACCGGTTCATGGCGCGGATCCGGGAGAAGATTTTAGGCCTGGCGGCCCCCCTGGTGCAGGTCTGCGCCGAGGTCGGCGAGAAATACGGGATCCCGGTGGTGAACAAGCGGATCGCGGTCAGCCCTCTCGCCGTGGCGGGCGCCCCCTTTTCCGCGCACGGCTTCGTGCGGATCGCGCAGGCCCTCGACCGGACCGCCCGGGAGGTCGGCGTGGACTTCATCGGCGGCTTCAGCGCCCTCGTCGAAAAGGGGTTTACGACGGGCGACCGGGCCTTGATCGAGAGCCTCCCGGAGGCCCTTTCCCGCACGGAGCGCCTTTGCGCCTCCGTGAACGTGGCCTCGACGCGGGCGGGCATCAACATGGACGCGGTCTACCTCATGGGGCGCACGATCAAGGCCGCGGCAGCGGCCTCGGCCGGGGCGGACGGCATCGCCTGCGCCAAGCTGTGCGTCTTCGCCAACATCCCGCAGGACATCCCCTTCATGGCCGGCGCCTATCTCGGCGTCGGGGAGCCGGACGCCGTCATCAACATCGGCGTGAGCGGACCGGGCGTCGTCAAACGCGCCATCGACCGCGCCCGCGCGGTGGAGCCCGGCCTCGACCTCGGAAGGCTTTCAGAGCTGATCAAGCGGACCGCCTTCAAGGTCACGCGGGCCGGCGAACTGATCGGGCGGGAGGTGGCCGAACGGCTGGGAGTCCCGTTCGGCGTGGTGGACCTCTCGCTCGCCCCGACCCCCGACGTGGGCGACAGCGTCGGGGAGATCTTCCAGAGCCTCGGGCTGCAGGCCATCGGGGTGCCGGGCTCGACGGCCCTTCTGGCGCTTCTGAACGACGCCGTGAAGAAGGGCGGGGCCTTCGCGAGCTCCTATGTGGGGGGCCTGAGCGGCGCGTTCATCCCGGTCAGCGAGGACAGCAACATCGCCGAGGCCGCGCGCAGCGGCCTCCTGAGCCTCGAAAAACTCGAGGCCATGACGAGCGTCTGTTCGGTGGGGCTTGACATGGTCGCCCTGCCGGGGGATGTATCGGCCGAGACGCTGGCCGCGATCATCGCCGACGAGATGGCGATCGGCGTCGTCAACAAGAAGACCACCGCCGCCCGCCTCATCCCGGTGCCCGGAAAGCGGGCCGGGGAAAAGGCGTTCTTCGGGGGGCTGCTGGGGGAGACCACCATCATGCCGGTCAACGGCGCCAATGGAGACCCCACCTTCATCCGCCTGGGCGGCAGGATCCCGGCGCCCACGCAAAGCCTCGTGAATTGACACGGAAAGGTGAGCATCTCATGAATCAGAAGCAGAAAGGGCCTTTTTTTCCCTTCGTCCTGGATTACAAGCCCGGATTCTTCCTGAGCTGGCTGCTCTACCGGCTCTTCCGCCACGTGCGCTTCGACGAGAACATGACCGAAGAGCTCAGGCAGATGAACCGCGACGGGACCGTGGTCTACGCCATCAAGTACCGAGGCAGGCTCGAATATCTCCTCTATCACTACCGCTTCCTGAGAAGCCGCCTGCCCTACCCCAAGATCGCCTTCGATCTCAACATGGTCCTGCTGCTTCCGCTTCGACAGCTTTTTCGATGGCTCCGCTTTCAGGTCGGGCACTTCTTCAAAAGAGGCAAGTTCGCCGACCCTTACGAAAGCGCCTTTTTCCGGGACGCCATCCTCTCGGGGGACACAGCCCTCCTCCCGCTGCTGAGCCCCAAACGGTTCCGGCGGCAGTTCATCCACGCCGAAAAGGACCCGATGCAACTGCTGATCGAGACCCAGAAGACCATGGACCGCCCCATCTTCATGGTCCCGCAGCTCATCCTCTACAAGAAGGCCCCGGAAAAGGAGCACCCCGGGATCCTGGACATCTTCTTCGGCTTCAAGGAAAACCCGGGGATCATCCGCAAGATCGTCCTCTTCTTCCGCTACCACCGCCGGGCCTTCATCGACTTCGGGCAGCCGTTGAATCTGCAGGAATATCTCGCCTCTAGCGCGGCCGACCTCTCCCCCGAGGCAGCGGCCGCGGAGATCCGGCAGGAGATGATCAACCGCATCGACCAGCAGAAGCGGGTCATCCTCGGCCCCATCATGAAGACGCACCAGCAGCTGAAGGAGATCGTCCTGCGGGACCCGAAGGTCATGCAACTGATCGAGCACAGTGCGAAGGGGAACCCCAAGGCCGTCAAACAGGTCAAGAAAAAGGCGGCCGCCCACTACGAGGAGATCGCGGCCGACTACAACAGCGCCTACATCCAGTTTTTCCACCTGACGCTGAGCTGGCTGTGGAAGAAGATCTACGAGGGGATCGAGGTCGAGCCGAACGAGCTCGCCAGGGTGAGGAAGGCCGCCGGCCAGGGCCCGCTCATCTACATCCCCTCCCACAAGAGCCACGTCGATTACCTCGTGCTCAACTACATCCTCTACGATTACAACATGCACATCCCCCGGGTCGCCGCGGGGCAGAACCTGGCCTTCTGGCCCATGGGGCACATGTTCCGGAAATCCGGGGCCTTTTTCATCCGCAGGACCTTCAAGGGGGCGCGCCTCTACGCGACCATCTTCGCCCGGTACATCAAGGCCCTGCTGAAGGAAGGCTACCCGCTGGAGTTCTTCATCGAGGGGGGGAGAAGCCGCAGCGGCAAGCTGATCATCCCCAAGATCGGCTTCCTGTCGATCCTGCTCGAGGCCTACCAGGAGGGCTTCTGTGAAGACCTGCTGTTCGTCCCGGCCTCGATCAGCTACGACCGGATCCTCGAAGAGAAGGCCTATCTGAAGGAATTGAGCGGTGGGGAAAAGGAACGGGAGAGCTTTTTCCAGATCCTGAAGGCCCGGCGCTTCCTCAAACGCAAGTACGGCAAGATCTACATCCGCTTCGGACAGCCCATCTCTCTCAGCGACTACATCCGCGCCTCCGGGCGGGAGCTCGAACCGGGCGACCACCGGCGGCTGGCCTCCCATCTGATCCAGGCCATCAACCACGTGACACTGGCCACCCCGCTGGCACTCATAGCCGCCGCGCTGCTCACCGGGCACCGGCACGGTTTCCTCCTGAGCCAACTGAAGGCCACCGCCGGGGAGTTCCTGGCGTTCCTCGGCGGGCAGAAGGTCCCCGTCGCCGCCAGCCTGTCATCCTTCGACGAGGCGGTGGAGGAGACCCTGAACCTGCTGATCGGCTGGAAGGTGGTGAACCAGCTGGAGGACGTCTCCGGGGAGGAGACCTTCTACTTCATCGAAAAGGAGCGGGAGCTCGAACTCGAATACTACAAGAACAGCATCATCCACTGGTTCATCTCGCACGCCTTCGTGGGCGTCTCCCTCATCAGCCGGCCCGAGGAGATCAAGACCCATCGAGGGATCCTCGAGGACTACCGCTTTCTGAGAAGGCTCTTCCAGTACGAATTCATCTTCGAGGAGACGCACGACGATTCGGAGGCGGTGGCCTCGGGGCTGGACTACTTCCAGGAGAGGCGGCTGATCTTCTATGAGCGGGAGTCGGAGGGATACCGCGTCAGGGCGGAGGGTATCGAGATGCTCCGCGTCTGGTCGGGGTTCGCCCGCACGTTCCTCGAGGCCTACTGGGTCGCCGTGCGCGCAGCGCTCCGGGACGAAGGCGAACGCCGTCAGAAGGGGGACGCCCTCAAGCGGATGAAGAACCTCGGGCTGCGCTACCACAAGCTCGGGATCATCCGCAACCTGGAGGCCCTCTCGCAGGTCACCTTCAAGAACGCGGCGCAGTTGATCGACCAGCACATCCTCAAGTCCCTGGACGACTCGGCGCCTTCCTTCCCGGAGGACGAGCGGGACCTCCACCGGCTTGCTCAGCGGATCTACGACCTCTTCCACTACGCCTACTGACCCGCCGGCGTGAACAGAGCCCCCTCGGGATCCCGCCGCCCGAAGGGGGGTTCCCGTTCCGCCCGGAACGACGGTAAAGAGGCGGTCTGCGCCAAAGGGGCCGGATCGGAAGCAAGAGGCCGGAGTCCTTCCCCTGATCGAGCAGGGGAAGAACCTCCGGCCTTTTCCTGTCGCCGTCGAGCGGATCCCGGCGGAGCTACACCACGCTGAACTCCGCCTCCGTCAGCTTGGCATGCGCCGCGGCCAGCCGGGCGATGGGGACCCGGGGCGGGGAGCACGACACATAGGTCATCTTGATGTAGTGGCAGAAGCGGATGGCGTCCGGATGCCCGCCCTGCTCTCCGCAGATGCCGACCTTCATGTCGGGGCGGGTCTTGCGGGCCCACTCGATCGTGATCATCATCAGCCGGCCGACGCCCTTGATGTCCAGGACCTCGAACGGGTTGTGCTGCAGGATCTCGTGCTGCTTGTAAAGCGGCAGGAACTTGTTCTCGGCGTCCTCCCGCGAAAATGAAAAGGTCGCCTGGGTCAGGTCGTTGGTGCCGAAGGACATGAACTCCGCCAACTCCGCGATCCGCCCGGCGCGCATGCAGGCCCGCACTACCTCGATCATGGTGCCGAAGTGGAACGGCACATTGATCTTGAACTTCTTCTCCACCTCCTTGTGGATCTGGCTCACGTAGCGGTGCACCCACTTGAGCTCCTCGAGCGTGCAGACCTGCGGGACCATGATCTCGGGGCTGATCCGCCCGCCGGTCTTGATGTGCTCGGCGGCGGCCTCGAGGATCGCCCGGATCTGCATGGCGTAGATCTCCGGGTAGGTGATCCCCAGGCGGACGCCGCGGTGACCGAGCATCGGGTTCGTCTCGGCCAGGGCGCGGACCTTCCTCAGGATCACCTCCTTGTTGTCGATCAGGGTCTCCGCCAGGTGTTTGTTCTTGAGCTCCTCCAGGCCAAGCGTGATCGCCTCGAGGTTGGCCGAATACCGTTCGTGCAGCTGCGGATCCAGCATCTTGAGGGTGTCCGGGAGGGTCGCCATCCCCTCGATGGTCTTGCGCAGCTCGCGGAGGTGGGTGATCTCCTGGATCAGCTCGTCGGCGGAGGGCAGGAACTCGTGGATCGGTGGGTCCAGCAGACGGATCGTCACCGGGTAGCCGTCCATGATCCGGAAGATCTCCTTGAAGTCCTCGCGCTGAAACGGCAGCAGGCGATCGATGGCGGCCTGCCGCTCCGCGGTCGTTTCGGCCAGGATCATCTCCTGGACAGTCGGCAGACGGTCCGGCTGGTTGAACATCCGCTCCGTCCGGCACAGGCCGATGCCCATCGCGCCGTACTTCTTGGCCTTCTTGACCGCCTCGGGCGTATCGGCGTTCGCCATCACCTCCAGCTCGCTGATCTCGTCCGCCCATTCGAGCAGCACGAGCAGATCCTCGACGAACTCCGGTTCGATCGTGGGGACCCTTCCCTGGAAGACGTTTCCGGTCGTCCCGTCGATCGTGAGCACATCGCCTTCCCGCAGCGGGACTCCGGCAAGCACGGCCTCGCGCGCGGCATAGTTGATCACCATGGTCTCGCAGCCCGAGACGCACGGTTTGCCCATGGCGCGGGCGACCACGGCTGCGTGGCTGGTCTTGCCGCCGCGGCTCGTCAAGATGCCCTGGGCGGCGAAAAAGCCGTGGATGTCGTCGGGTTTGGTCTCCTCACGGACCAGGATGACCTTCTCACCCAGCTTGGCCTTGCTCTCGGCCCGGTCGGCGTCGAAGACGATTTTGCCCCAGGCGGCCCCGGGAGAGGCGGGCAGGCCGGTCGCCAGCACGTCCACCTTCGCTTCGGGGTCCAGCCGCGGATAGAGAAGCTGGGCCAGCATGTCGGGTTTGATGCGCAGAATCGCCTGGTCTTCGGTGATGAGCCCCTCGTTCACCATGTCGATGGAGGTCTTGATGAAGGCCGCCGCGTTCATCTTTCCGTTCCGGGTCTGGAGGCAGTAGAGCTTGTTCTTCTCGATCGTGAACTCGAAGTCCTGCACCTCGCGGTAGCGCTTCTCCAGGGTGTGCCGGAGCTTCTCCAGCTCCTGGTAGACGTCGGGCATCTCGCGGCGCAGCTCCCGGATCGGCTTCGGGGTGCGGATGCCCGCGACGACGTCCTCCCCCTGCGCGTTCAGCATGTACTCGCCGTAGAGGCGGTTCTCCCCGGTGGCGGGGTTCCGCGTGAAGGCCACCCCGGTCGCGCAGTCGTTGCCCATGTTTCCGAAGACCATGGTGCAGATGTTCACCGCCGTCCCGTTGGCCATCTCGGTGGTGATCCCGAACTCCCTGCGGTAGTCGACGGCGCGCTTCCCCATCCAGGACCGGAAGACCGCCTCGACGGCCATCTCGAGCTGCACATAGGGGTCCTGCGGAAACGGGCCGCCCGTCTTCTCCTGCACGGCGTGCAGAAACCGGTCGCAGATCTCCCTCAGGCCCTCGGCATCCAGATCGATGTCCTGGGCCGCCTTGTACTTCTTCTTGACCGCCTCGAAGATCTCGTCGAAGAGCTCGTCGCCGAGCCCCAGCCCGACCGAGCTGAACAACTGGATCACGCGCCGGTAGGCGTCGTAGACGAACCGTTCGTTCTGCGTCTGCTCGATGAGCCCGGGCAGCGTCTCCTCGTTCAACCCGAGGTTCAGGATGGTGTCCATCATCCCGGGCATGGAGATGGCCGCACCGGAGCGGACGGAGACCAGCAGCGGGTTCTTCGGGTCTCCGAAGCGCTTGCCGGTCTTCTTTTCGAGGTCCGCCATCGCCCCCTTGACCTGACCCATCAACTCCGCGTCGAGCCCCTTCTTCTTCTGGGCCAGGTAAGCCAGGCACGCCTCGGTGGTGATGACGAACCCCGGCGGAACCGGAAGCCCGATCTGCGTCATGTCGCAGAGATTGGCCCCTTTGCCCCCCAGGAGTTTCTTGTTCTTGCTGTCCCCCTCTTCGAACGCATAGACGAACTTTTTCGTGGTCATGGGTTCCCCCCTCTGTCGCGCAATCTGAAATACTCCTGTAAGTAGGCCAACCCCAGCAGAACGGCCGCCAGCAGCACCGTCCACCAGAACGAACGGCCCTGCAAGAAGAATCGGCCGATGAGGATCGCGATCCCCACAGCCAGCACGAGCCGAATGATGAACATCTCCCATTTTCCCATGTTTCGCAGCTCCGATCTCCACCCGTGAGCACGACGGGGCAGCCGCCTCTCCGGCGTCGGCCCCCGGGCAAAACCGCCCCCTTTGGATCAAGTGGGTTTCTTGAAAGGGATGACGCGGGCGGAACCCTTCCGCCCTTCCCCGTTTTCGGCCGCCGGGCCCTCCGACGTCGTCGCCGGCGGCGCCGCCCTGACCTCTTCGAGGCGGACAGCCTGGCCTCCCATGGTGAAAGGCTCGCCGTCCACATAAGACTCGCGCAGGATCCACCGGACGACCTGGCTCGGCACGCTCAGGAAAAGGAGCGTCACCTGGCACCACCCCGGCTTCACATCGGGTTCGATCGCCTCGATGCGGGCGTAAATGGCGGGTGCATCCTGGTAATAGACGAGGATGACATCCCCCGGTTTGCGCTTCATCATGACCTCACTCCTCCCCCCCCGGCCGGCCGGGGCGAACAAGACGCCCGAGCGGGTTTCATGCGGGGGGCCGCATCCATCGCTCTTATTCCGAATCCCGGATGACGCTTCCCGGATCGGTCCGTAGCTTTTCGAGCTTCTCTTCGAAGCCGCGCCCGAGGTCGACGCCCATCTCCTGGGCCCTCTTCTTGGCATGGAGGCCGATATTGCGCGAATCCTTGAAAAATCCGTCATCCTTGCGGGCGGACGGATCGAAAGAGGAGAGCCGGTCCTGCTCCGAGACGTGGAAACTGACGCGTGAAATGAGCCGCTTCCACTGCCTCCCCCCGCAGCCGGGGCACGAAAGGCCCTCTTCGTCCTCTTTCTTCATGATCAGCGCCTGGAAAGTCCTGGCGCATTGCCGACATTCATATTCATATATGGGCACGTTCCATCATCCCCCTTGCACATTCGCCGTCCACCCCCGCCTGGCCTTCCGGCCTTCGCGCGGGCGACAAACCGCCATAAACCACACGCTCGACGGGGCTGCGATCAACCACCGTGAAACCCGCCGCCACCCCCGAGACCGGGCGCCAAAGGCGGAGCGGCCACCGGACCCCGCCGCGAGGCGGTGGGGCTGAGTGCCCGAAGGGCGCGAAGAAACCGGGGTCCACCCCGAAGGGACGGGACTGAGCGCGATCCTGAAAAGACCGTTTGCGCATGCAGACTTTTTATCAAATTCCCGGTCATTTATCAAGCGATTACCCAACGCCGCCGCGGCATCCGGGCCCCCGGCATCGAGACACATTTCCCTTGACACCTCCCAGCCCTTGTGGCATGTAACGATTTTCACAAGTGACATAATGCCCCAAATGGGTATTTCATGCCCTTTCAGGCGGACCGCGGAAGAGAGCAAAGGTCGGCCGGTTTCTCCGCGGCTCCTGAGGGGCGCCGGGTTTGCGCGAAGGCGGGAACCGCTCCTTCGCATCGAGGTATCCGATTTTACCGACTTCGAGACGAGTCTCTCGAAACAACACTTCAACGCTGAGAAGCAGGAGAAAGAATGTCATGAGTCAAAATAAACCCAAGGGCTCTGTAGCGGTTATCGGGGGCGGCATCGCGGGAATACAGGCCGCCCTTTCCCTTGCTGACGCAGGATATGGTGTCCACGTGGTCGAACGTATGGCAACCCTGGGCGGGATGATCCCCAATCTCCACCGGTTCTACCCCCTCTGCGCCTGCTGCAAGGTGAACCCCAAGATCGCCGCGTGCCAGCAAAACCCCAATGTCAACGTCCTGACCGACACTCAGGTCACCGGGATATCGGGCGAACTGGGCCGATTCACCCTGAACGTGGAACAAGGCGGCGTCGCCAAACAACTCGAGGCCGGCGCCGTGGTCTTTGCAGCGGGCATCGAGGCCTTCGATCCTTCCCAGCACGACACCTACGCCTATCACCGCTACCCGAACGTCGTCACCAGCGTTGAATACGAACAGCTCCAGAAGCCGACCGGCCAGGGGAAAGGCATCGTCAAGAGGCCGTCGGACGGGCAGTCCCCGCAGAAGATCGCCTGGCTCCAGTGCGTCGGATCGCGTGACATCAACCGCTGCGACGCCCCCTACTGTTCGTCGGTCTGCTGCATGTACGCCCTCAAGGAGGCCGTCAACAGCGTCGACGTCGACGAAAACGTCGAACCCGTCATCTTCTACATGGACATGCGCACCCACGGCAAGGGCTTCGAGGCTTACCTGAACGATGCCAAGGCCCGCGGCATCCGCCTCGTCCGCAGCCGGATCCACACGGTGGACCCCGAGCCCGGAAGCGACGATCTGAAACTGACCTACGCCGACGAAGCCGGCACGCTGCAAGAAGAGACCTTCAACATGATCGTCCTCTCGGTGGGCCTCAAACCGGCGGCGGACGCGATCGCCCTGGCGGAAAAGATGGGGCTGCAGCTGAGCCCCGACCGCTTCCTGGCCACGCCCCCCTTCCAGCCGGTCGGCACCAGTCTCCCGGGCGTCTTTACCTGCGGCGGAATGTCCGGCCCTCTGGATATCGGCCAGTCCATCACCCAGGCCAACGCCGTGGCGGCCGAGATCGCAGCGGTCCTGGACCCGGCGGCCCTCGCCCCTCCCGTCATGTATCCGCAGATCGTGGCCGACCCTGACGCGGAGCCCAAGATCCTCGTCGCCTACCATCTCTGCCCCGGCATGGATCCCGGCATCGGCAAGCGCATCGAGGCCTTCACGTCCAAGCTCCCGAAGGTGGCCTCCGTCGCCGGCATGGAGGGCGCATTCCTGGACCAGCTCGTCCAGTCGATCCAGTCCGCCGGCGCCAACCGCCTGGTCTTCGCCAGTTGCACGCCGCTCATCCACAAGGCCCTGCTCGAAGAGGCGCTCAAGCGCAGCGGCCTGAATCCGGCCCTGTTCGAGTTGGTCGACCTGCGGGTGCTCGACATCGCTGCCGACACCCAGTTGAATGATCGGCTGCGTATGGGCGTCGCCCGCGCCGCCCTGAGCACCCCCACCCCGGTCCGGGAAGTGCCCGTGACCAAGCAGGCGCTCGTCGTCGGCGGCGGTCTGGCCGGGATGGAAAGCGCTCTGGCGATCGCACGGGAAGGGTTCCCGGTGACGCTGGTCGAAAAAGACGCCGCCCTGGGGGGACACGCGCTTCACGTCCGGTCCACCTGGCAGGGCTACGATGTTCAGGCCTACCTGAAGGACCTGCTCGCATCCGTTCAGAAGAACAGCCTCATCACCGTCCTGACCGGCGCCACGGTCAAGGAAAGCCACGGCTTCGAAGGGCAGTTCCTGAGCACCCTGGAGCAGGGGGGCAAGTCCCTGCCGCTCGCCCACGGCGTGACCGTGCTCGCGACGGGCGGCGATCCGGTCCCGGCCGTCGAGTACCTCTACGGTCAGAATGACCAGGTCTACCTGTGGAACGAGCTCAGCACGAAGCTCTTGAAGGACCCGAAGGCGATCGAATCGGCCTCTTCGGGTGTCTTCATCCAGTGCGTGGGATCGAGGGAGCCCGAACGGCCCCACTGCAGCAACCTCTGCTGCGCGTTCGCCGTACGGACCGCCATCGACCTCAAGGAAAAGAACCCGAACATGGACATCTACATCCTTTACCGGGAGATGCGGACCTTCGGCGAGCGCGAGGAACTCTACCGGACGGCCCGCCAGAAGGGCGTGGTCTTCATCCGCTACGACCTCGAGCACAAACCGGCGGTCACGGCCGCCGACGGCAGGCTCACGGTGACGGTCTTCGATCCGATCCTCGGCAAAGACCTGGCCCTCCCGGCGGAGTTCGTCTCGCTCCAGACCGCCATCACGGCCCCCAACAACACCGCCCTGCCGACGCTTTTCCGGGTCGGCCTGGATGAAGACGGCTTCCTCGCCGAATCGCCCGAAAAGATGAAGCCCTCCGATACGACGATCAAAGGCATCTTCCAGGCGGGCCTGGCGCACTACCCGAAGGACACCCTCGCCAGTATCGCCCAGGCCAAGGCCGCTGCAGGCCGGGCCCTGGAGGTCCTGAAGCAGGAAACGGTCCAGGCGGCGGTCCTCGTGGCCGAGGTGCGGCCCGAAAAATGCGCGGTCTGCTGCACCTGTGTGCGGACCTGTCCGTTCCACGTGCCCTATATCGATCACGATCGCGGAGCCGCCTACATCGACCCCGCCTTGTGCCAAGGCTGCGGTATGTGCGTCGCGGAATGCCCCGGCAAAGCCATTGTAATGCCCGGCGTCTCCGATCAGATGCTGAACCAGGCGCCTTCCATCCTCATGGAAACGAACTAACCGGTGTCCCCGCACTAGAGAGGTCAATGACACCAGGTGTTTAAAGGAGATGCTGCAATGACTGATTTTGAACCCCAAATCATCGCTTTTTGTTGTTCGAACTGCGCCTCATCGGCGGCCACCGTCGCGGAAAGCATGTCGCTGACCATGCCGGACAACGTCAAGGTCGTTCAGGTTCCGTGCACTGGAAGGCTCGAGACCCTCCACCTTATCAAGGCCTTCGAAAACGGCGCGGACGGTGTCTATGTCGCCGGCTGCCAGACGGACAGCTGCCAATACATCTCCGGCATCTCGCAGGCGGCCAAGCGGGTCGCCCAGGTCAAAAAGGTGCTGGAGGAACTGGACATGGAGCCGGAACGTATCGAGATCTACAATCTCTCCGCCGGAAGGGGACGGCGTTTCGTGGACGTCGCCCATGAGATGCTGAACCGGATCAAGGAGCTCGGTCCCAACCCAGTACGCGTGAAACCCTAGATACTCTGCGAGGTACAAGTAATGATAGTCGCTGAACCAAAGCCCATCAAAGAAGTGGTCGAGATGGTCAAGGACTGCAGCAGGGTCCTGGTCATCGGGTGCAAAGGCTGTGTCACGGTCTGCAACGTCGGAGGCTCGAAAGAGGTGGGCATCCTGGCCTCCGCGCTCAGAATCGCCGCCGCCAAAGCGGGACGTCGGATCGAGGTCGGCGAGCACACGCTCGAGCGGCAGTGCGATCCGGAATATATCGAAGAAGTCAAAGACATAATCGAGGGCTATGACGGAGTGGTCTCCCTCGCGTGCGGCGTCGGCCCCCAGTTTCTCTCGGAGCGCTACCCGGAAAAGCGGATCTTCCCCGGGGTCAACACACGGTTTATGGGCGGCGCGGTCCAGCACGGCATCTGGGAAGAGCGCTGCGCCGGCTGCGGCACCTGCGTCATCCACTTTTTCGGCGGGATGTGTCCGATCGCACGCTGTTCCAAGAGTCTGATGAACGGCCCCTGCGGCGGGTCCGCCAAAGGCAAGTGCGAGATCGCCAAGGACGTCGACTGCGTGTGGGATCTGATCGTCCGAAAGCTGATGGCTCAGGGGCGCCTTGAAGATCTCCTCCAATTCAGACCGCCCAAGAGTTGGACCACGGCCCGGGACGGAGGCCCGCGCAAACTGTTCAGGGAGGAGCTGGTAAAATGAGCGAATACAAATCAGGCAGCAATCTTGAAAAGGTACTGAAAGCGGGACATTTCGCCTTTACCGGTGAGTGTGGACCTCCCATGGGGGCCAATGTCGAGCACCTGAAGGAAAAGGCCCATCATCTGAAAGGCGTCGTCGACGCCGTCAACGTCACGGACAACCAGACCGCTGTCGTGCGGATGTCCAGCTGGGCCGCGTCGCTGATCCTGCTGCAGGAAGGGATCGAACCGAACTTCCAGATGGTCTGCCGCGACCGCAACCGCCTCGCCATGCAGAGCGACATCCTGGGCGTTTACAGCCACGGAATCCGCAACATGCTCTGCCTGTCCGGGGACCACCAGAAGTTCGGCAACCATCCTGAATCGAAGAACGTCTTCGACATCGATTCCATGCAGCTGATCAACCTGGTCAAGACCATGCGGGACGACGGCAAGTTCCTGAACGGCCAGGACGTCGACGTACCCCCGAAGCTCTTTATCGGAGCGGCCTCCAACCCCTTCGCCGACCCCTTCGAGTTCCGGGTCTACCGGCTCGCCAAAAAGATCGCCGCCGGAGCGGATTTCATCCAGACCCAGTGCATCTACAACATGGATAAATTCCGCGCCTTCATGAAGCAGGTGGTCGACATGGGCCTGCACGAGAAGTGCTACATCCTGGCCGGCGTCACCCCGATGAAAAGCGTCGGTATGGCGACGTACATGGCGAAACAGGTCCCCGGCATGGATGTCCCGGACTCCCTGCTCAAGCGCCTGCGCGGCGCCGGCAAAGGGAAAGTCGCCGAGGAGGGCATCCGCTTCGCCCTCGAGCAGATCGAGGAGTTCAAGCAGATGGAAGGCGTCGCGGGCGTGCACCTGATGGCGATCGAGTGGGAGCACCGCGTGCCCGAAATCGCCGAAAGGGCCGGCATGCTTCCAAGGCCTCAGGTTTAAACCCCGCCGGATCGAGATCGAACCCCCGGGGATGCCGGATTTCCGACGGCATCGCCGGGGGCTTTTCGACGATCGGCCTTTTCCGCCCTTCACCGCACCACGCCTGGCCCCACGCAATGGTCGAACCCTTTCGCACGGAGGCCCCGGATGAACGATATTCACCGTCCTTACGACCGTTTAGGCCTGCTGCTGCTCGGCCTGTCGCTGGCCTTCGGCATGATCGCCACGGCCTTCCTGGTGACGACGACCCTGGAGCGGCTGAAGCGCTCGAATGAAACGATCACCGTCAAGGGGTTCGCCGAACGGCGGGTCACCTCGGACATCGCCGTCTGGAGAGGTCAGGTGACCGCCCGGGGCGAGGACCTGAGGGCATGCTACGAGACCCTTTCGAGGGACATGGAGCGGGCGCGGGCCTATCTCGTCCAGAACGGGCTCGAGCCCGGACAGATCGAGCTGTCCTCCGTCAACACCATGACGCAGTACCGTCAGAACGAAAAGGGATACCAGACCCACGAGATCGCCGGCTACGTCCTCGAGCAGTCCCTGACCGTCAACTCCGCAGATGTCCGGAAAATCGCGCAGCTCTCGAAGGACGCCACCTCCCTCATCAGCGAGGGGATCGCGTTCACCTCATTCCCGCCCGAGTACTACACCTCGGAGTTCGATCGGATCAAGATCGATCTCCTCTGGGAAGCCACGAGCAACGCCCGTCTCAGGGCCGAGCAGTTCGCCGGGAGCAGCGGGATCCGCGTCGGCGACTTGAAGTCGGCCTCCCAGGGCGTCTTTCAGGTCACCCCCGTCCACTCGACCGAGATCTCCAGCTACGGGATGTACGACACCAGCTCCATCGAAAAGAGCGTCAAGGCCGTCGTGACCATCCAGTACGCCATCCAGAAATGAGACCGGCCGCCTGCGAGGTGTGACACCCCCGCCGCAGGCGGCCGATTCCCGCCACTGGGCCTGTCTGTCGCTTATCCGTTCATCCGCTCGAGGATGACCTCAACCTTCAGCGACTCCCCGCCCGGCCGCGCCGCGAAGCGGCAGGCCTCCACCGCCTGCTCGAAGCAGCGGCGGAACGCCTCCGTCTCCCCCGACAACCCGCTCCAGGACACGTCCTTCACCCGCCCGGACGGATCGATGCGGAACCGGACCGTGACGCGGTCCCCCTTGCGGGCCGCAACCCCTTTTCCATCCAGGCAGGCAGCCCAGGCCTCGATCTGCCCGGCCACCACGCGCCGCACCTCGGCCTCATCGAGCCCATCCGGGGCCGTGATCGCTCCGATGGCCCATCGGGCCTGCTCTGCGGGCCTTTTTTCGCCGACGGTCGACGGTTCGACCGCCTCATCGTTCCGCCCCTCAGCCGCGCCGTTCCGGTCGGGTCCGCCCGCCACCCCGGGGGCTGCTTCTTCGCGCGCCGCCTGCGGGCCGTCCGCCGTAGGCGCCAGGCTCAACATCTTGGCCGAGCCCATCCGTCCCATGCCGCCGACGGCCAGGTCCGATACGCCCGCCGGGAGGGGCAGAGGCTGTTTGACGGTCGTCCGCTCCCCGCTTTCCTCCCGCATCACGGAATCCACAGCCACAAAGGAGGTGTAGGCCGTCAGCAAATGGTACCGGAGGCCGAGTTGGGTGACCTCTTCGATCCGCTCGTCAGACGGTTGCAGCCGGTTATAGTCGGAGAGGAGGGCCACCCGCTGCCGCGCCCACAGGTAGCGCAGGGCCCTGCACGAGGCCGCCGTCCGGGCCTTTTCTAAGGGGATCCGCACCCGATACGGCTTCCCCGCGCCTGTCAACCCCTCGAGGGCCACCGCACCCTCGGCCTTCCCGCGCCACTTGCCGACCACCACGATGGGACGGTCCGCCATCAGGTCCGGGATCGCCGGAGGCTCCACGTCATAGGCCTCGAACCCCGGAAAGGCCACCCGCACGCGGGTCATCACGGGCCACTGCACGAGCCGGCGGAAGCGCGCGGCCGTCTCGGCGGCCTCGCCTTCCCGCAGGACGACGAAGGGTTCACCCATCCCGACCCGGGCGAGCCCCTCCACGAGGTGCCGGTTGACGCTCGAACCGATGCCGAACACGAACAGGTTGGCCTCCCCGAGGCCCCCCCGCACGAGGTCGAAGGCCTCGGGCTCCGCGCTGACGTAGCCGTCCGTCACCAGGAGGATCGACCTCGAAAAGCCTTCGGAGCGCGGCAGGGCCATGGCGCGCTCGAGGGCCGGCAGGAGTTCGGTCCCCCCTCCGCCGCGCTCCTCCTCGATCCGGGCGATGGCCTTCTGGATGTTTTCAGCGTTGGCGGGGAGGGATTGCTCCGCCAGGACCATGGAGCCGCCCGCAAAGAGCAGGACATTGAAGCAGTCGCTCGGCCGCAGCCCGGAGATCAGCTCACGAAGCATCCGTTTGGAGACGTCCAGCGGAAAGCCGTGCATCGACCCCGAGACGTCCACGACGAAGATCACCTCCCGCGGCGGGACCTCTGCGAGGATTGTCCGTTCAGGGGGCTGCGCCATCAGGAGGAAGAAGTTCTCCTCCGGGCCCTCGTAGAGCAGGAGCCCGGAGTGGACGGCATCGCCGGCAAGCCGGTAGCGGAGCACGAAGTCGCGGTCGCCCCCCTGCCGTTCGGTGTCATGCAGGCGGATGAGCGCGCGCGAATCGCCCTCGTAGCGGATGTCCACCCGGTGCTTGCCGCACTTCGCCTCGCGGATCGGCATCCCCGCGTTCAGGGCGACCCGGATGTCGAAATCATAGGGAGCCGGCTCGCCCTCATGGAGATAGGGGTTCTGGACCCACCCTTCCGCGCCTTCGCCCTCCGCCTCGGACGGACTCTGATAGCGCGGCCCCACCACGGTCGGGTAGAGGAAGGTGTAGACCCGGTCCTCCGGGACCAGGATCTCCGTATAGGACATCTCGACCCGGATCTCGTCGCCGGGCAGGATGTTCGCAACATTCATCTGGAAGACGTTGGGGCGGTGCTGCTCGAGGAGCGAGGCCGTCCGGCCCTCGTCGCGCGCCTGCTCGTACGCCTTGCGCGCGGCCTCGCGCTTCTCGATCCGGGCCTCGATCACCCGCTCTCCGATGGTCATCTTCATCGCATAGACCGCGGAGCGCGTCGAGCCCGGAAAGACATAGAGGGCCTCGATCGCCCGGCGCCCTTCGTTCCGGTAGATCTGCGTCACACGGACATCGGCGATGACCCCGGCGATGTCGACCTCCGCCCGGGTCTCCTTCAGCGGCAGGGCATCCACCCCCGGGTCCCCGTTCACCACCACGAAATAGGGCGAGAGGGTGTGCTCCGCCTCATCCCCGCCCTCCGCCGCCCCGCAGACCGACACGAGCGGGAATGCACCGCCAAGCGCTGCAAAAGCAAAGCACATCAAGGCAACCACCTTGCACCAGACCGATCGACTGCCCTCGCCCAACCAGACCCTGCCTCCCAAAACCGTACCTCTGTTTCGCTCCATGGCTGTCCTCCTCCTTGTCCGGGTTTTTTCATCCTTTATCCGTTTTGACAGGACAGCAACCAAAAAGTTCCCGGTTTTTTGCAGCAGGGAGGAAATATCCTCTTTCGCCTGGGAAGCCGGGCACGCTGGTCAATCCTTTCCCCGAAGGCATTGAAGGCATGCCAGATGGGCTTGAAGGCCACCTTCCGGAATCCGAACCCTCGGATTCAGAACGAATCTGTCCCGGTGGATTCGCCGATCTGCAAAGGATATCCGGGAAGATCTCCTTCCGGGTCTTTCCGCACGAGCAGCAGCGACAGGTAATGGGGGGGGTCCTGGCCCCTCAGCCCCTGCAGGTCTTCCAGAACCGCCTCACTATCGAGTCCGCAACGGGAGACGAGGACGGAAAACGGCGTCAGGTCCAAGTGATCGAGGGTCTCCAGGATACGCCCCCCACGGGAGGCCTCTATCGCCAACGCTTCGCATACGCTTGGCACCCACTACACCGCGCCAACACCTCCGACGGGTGGGGCGCATCCACGCCTCTGAGGACATCCGGAGCGACCAACTCGACCGGCGACGGCCGCCGCCGAGCGCGCCGCGGCCCGCGCATCGATCACGAGGATGACCGGCAGGCCGAGCCATTTAGCCATTCGCGAAAAGCCGTCGAAAAGCCCCATGACGCCCTCTACCACGGCGACGTCGGCATCCGCCGCGCAGCGGTCGAAGAGGCGCCGATTGGCCGCCCGATCGAGCATCCACCCGTCCAGATTGTGAGAGGGCCTTCCGGTGACCCGGCGGTGGTGCCCCGGATCGATGAAATCCGGCCCCACCTTGAAGGCCTGGACCCTGCAGCCGCGCACCCTCAAGGCCGCCATGACGCCGAGCGAAACGGTGGTCTTACCGCACCCGCTGTGGGTCCCGGCGATGCAGAAGGCGGTGAACCCCGGGCTGACAGCCGTCATCGCTTCACCCCTCCACAAGTCCCAGGATGCGCGGCACATCGCAATGGGCCTCGAAGTGATCCGCCAGCCGGTCGTATTGGTGAAAGCGCCTCCGCCGGCCGGGAAAGGTAATTGACGACGACGCCGGGCTCCCCCTCCAGCGCTTCGAGATCGGTGAAATTGGAGATGACCGGAAACCGGAGCACCGCGATGTTCACCGTATCGGGCCCGGTCCTCGCGATGGCGCGCCGATCTTCCTGGAGCACCACCGAGTCTTCCTGGTCAATGACGATATCCTCGAAGAAGGGCACCACACCGAGGACCGGCCTCCCTGTGCGCTTCTCGATATATTCCACGCCGGAGGCGAAGAGCCGTTCGTCCCCACGAAATTTGTTCACGATAAACCCGGCCGTCAGCGCCCGCTCCCGGCGGCTCATGAGGTGCCAGGACCCGATGATCTGGGCGAAGACTCCCCCCCGGTCGATATCCGCCACGAGGATGCACGGGGCCCTCACCGCCTTGGCCATGGCGAAATTGACTAGATCGTTCCGTTTGAGGTTCATCTCGCAGCAACTGCCCGCGCCTTCTAGGACGATCACCTCGTAATGCGATGCAAGTCGTCGATAAGCCTGCAGGACGGCCTTCCGCAGGCGCGGCTTGAGCCGATGGTAATCGAGGGCATCCAGCCGCCCATAGACCTGCCCGTGCATCACGACCTGCGCGCCCATGCCGGTCGACGGTTTGAGGAGGATCGGGTTCATATCCACCGATGGGAGAAGCCCGGCGGCCTCGGCCTGAACCACCTGCGCCCGGCCGATCTCCCCCCCTTCGACGGTGACATAGCTGTTGTTGGACATGTTCTGGGCCTTGAAGGGGGCCACGCGGTACCCCCGGCGCTTCAGGATCCGGCAGAAGGCGGCGGTCACGACGGATTTGCCGACATCGCTCCCCGTGCCCAGGAACATGAGCGCACGGCATCCCCCATCCGGCCACCTTTCTCCTTCGTTCATCAGGGCCTCCTTTCTCCGGCCGAGACCGGGTGGCGGACCGGCGGCTGCACTCCGCCGATCTGCACCTGCGTTGGGATCACATCCAGGGCCTCCCGGATATGGGCCGCGAAGCACTCCACGACCGCCGGATTCAGGCCCAGGCCCTTTTCATGCAGGATCACCTCCAGCCCCGCCGATTCGAGCGCCTGCCTCCAGGAATCCTCCTCCCCGGCCAGGTCTTCGAGGAAATGGGTACCTGCGACGAGCATGAATGGGACCAGCATCACGCGCCGGATCCCTGCTTTGCGGATGGCGTCCAGGGTCTTTTGCCGGGGCGCGTCGCCTTCCACGACACCGACAAAGACCCGCCGGTGACTCGTCTCTCTGAAAAACCCTTCGAGCGCCGGATAGGCGCACCAGATCGGAAGCAATCCCCTGTGCAGGGCGATATGAATCTCGTCCAGGATGACCATCCCGTACTCCCTCGAGACTATGGCCGATCGGGCTTTTTCCCACGCCTCCCTAGCCGCCTCCCTGTCCTTGGCCCCGGGCTCCCGCCCGAAAGGCCGCATCATGCCCAGGCCAAGGGGGAGGATTTCAAACCGGGGATGGAGGTGCTTTGCCGCCTCCAACTCCCCGTAGTGCCGGCTCCCCTTGACAAACTGGATCATCAGCACCCGAAAGCCCTGGCCGACGGCCCGCAGGGCCAACCCCATCGCGGCCGTCGTTTTGCCTTTTCCGTTGCCGGTGTGCACGATCAGGAGTCCGGACTCCCGGGGGCGTGCTGCAATCCGATGCTCGTCTTCGGTCATAGCGGTCATCCGTCTTTCTGCGCTCCTCGAGGCGTACCGGAAGACAGGGCCCTTCCCTGCACGCCTCAATATGGAAACCCTTGATCCCGGGCGGGCGGACCAACCCCCGGCACACCTTCCCCAAAGCGGCAGATCCGCCAGGACCGGCACCGGAGGGTCTCTCCATCCTCCATCCGGAAATGACACCCCGGTGCAACCCGGTTTCCGGATGACCCCTTTTCGATGATGCCGGGTGAGGGGGTTTCCCCCCTGCACCCGGACCCCCCGTGATCAGGAGAGGGTTTCTTGCGCCCCAGTTGATCCAGGGCCAAAAGCAAAAAAATCCCCGGTCGACAACGTCGATCCGGGGATTCCCCATTTTTATCCCTCAAGAATCTTCAGCCCCTACCCATACCACGAGATACGAGGGCCATGCGATCAGGCAGGTCTTCTGACTTCCCCCCCACTCCGGCGGCCTTCCCACCCGGCTTATGACGGGCAGTGGCCATTGGTGCCAAAGCAGTTCCCTTCTCAAGCTGAAAAGGGAGGGGTTACAGCGGCGGGTCCGTCCCCGATTCGCACGGGGTTCCCTGTTAGGCTCTTCACGAGCACCTGAACAACTGCGCGCTTGATAGCAGGCGCCATAAAACCTGTCAAGAAAAAAACATCCTTCAGCGGGCGGACACGGGTGGAAAGCCAGCGGTCCGGGGTGCAACGTGGGCGGTTCAGGACCATCTGCTGCCGGTCGGACGATCTTTCTCCCATCACCATCACCCGAGATCTGTCCCAACGTTCCGGTGTAAACCATGAGCATTCTTCTCTTCGAGAAGACCGGTTCTCCTTTCCAATCCCCCTGCCGCAACCCATCAGCGCTGTTCCCGGAGCACCTCCCCTCGGATACTAGGCCCCGCCCTCACGGGGCTGAGCCAAAATTTTTCATGTTAAAACCAATGATTATCGGCGATCCTATGCATCGTTCGGCACCGGTTGCATCACCCTTCAAGCCGCCGAGTTGAAAAACCAGTTGACCGCTGATGGATCGATGTGCCACATTTCACCAACCGAGTGGCCATCTACGATGGCTTCAGAGGGAAGACGGTGAGAAGCCGTCGCGGACCCGCCGCCGTAACCGGGAACGAAAGCCGCGAAATGCCACTGTCCGATAGGATGGGAAGGCGCGGCCGGTAGGATGATCCGGAAGCCGGAAGACCTGCTCGGGTGGTGTTGCAGCTTCGATTCCCGCGGAAAAGGAACGGCTGCGGTTCGGATGGAATACGGCATCCCGACTCTGCACACGGAGGGTCGGGATTTTTTGTTTCGGAGACCTTCATCGTGCGGTACCGGCTCGCTCGGACTCCTGATGGGCCTCCACCCGAAACGAATGATCCGGTACGGCAAGGGTGCGACGCCGGAGATGAGGATTTTTCGCCGATCTCATGAGCATCAATCAGTCCATCGCCAGAGGGCGGCGCAGTGAAGGCCGCACAAACTGATGTGCACTTCGACGCCGCGATCGGCGAGAAGACCCGTTCCGAATGGAAACCAAGGAGATGCCCGATGAATCCTGGACACGGTGGAAATATCGGCCTGCTGGCGGCGCGGGCGGGTTTGCCCAGGGATAAAATCCTCGACTTTTCGGCCTCCATCAACCCTGAGGGTCCACCCGCATTCCTGCGCAGCCTCGTCAACCGCGGCCTGAGCGAGGCGGTCCACTACCCCGATCCCTACGCCTCCGGGCTGGCCGCCGCATTGGGTGCCCATCACGGCATCCGGCCGGAAAGGATCGTCGTAGGCAACGGCTCCACGGAGATTCTGTTCGCTCTGCCGCGGGTGCTGGGCGTATCGCGGGCGGTGCTTCCCGTCCCCAGTTACCTGGATTACCGGACTGCGGCGCTGCGTGAAGGCCTGTCCATCGAGGAGGTGATCCTCCCAGAAAGCGACGGATTCTCCGTCCCCTGGGGCGAACTCGAAGAGAAGCTCGAGGGAGGGGAGATGGTCGTTCTGGGCCAGCCCAACAATCCCACCGGGAAGCTCTTCGAAACCAGCCAGCTGCTGGATCTGGCCCACCGGCATGGGGACACCTTTTTTGTGGTGGACGAGGCCTTCGCGGACTTCGTACCGAATTACCGGAGTCTCATCCATGCCGGGCGCCCCAACATCGTGGTGGTGCGCTCTATGACCAAGCTTTATGCCATTCCGGGGCTACGTCTGGGCTATGCTGTGGCGGATGCCGTTCCGGCCGCCCGGCTGCGCGAGTTCCTGCCTCCCTGGTCCGTGGGTTCTGTGGCCCAAACGGTTGGCACAGGCGTTTTGGCCGATCGGGCCTACGCCGAAAAAAGCCGTTCCGATGCGGCCCGCCGCAGGGAAATGTTGACGAACGAATTGTCCGCCCTGCCCGGCCTGAAGGTCTACCCCGGTGCAGCAAATTATCTGCTGGTTCGCATCGTGCGCCCGGATATCGATGCGGTCGCCCTGGAAGAACACCTGCTGCGCCAGGGGATCGCCATCCGAGTGTGCGCCAATTTCGCAGGCCTCGGGAGAGACTACTTCAGGGTGGCGGTGCGCACAACCGCGGAAAACGGATGTCTGATCGCCGCCCTGGCCAGGGTATTCCAACCGGCGCGGCAGAACGGCGCCGTCAGGCATCGAAAGACCCCTGCCATCATGTTTTTGGGCACCTCCTCCCACGCGGGCAAGAGCGTCCTGACCGCCGCCCTGTGCCGCATCCTTCTCCAGGACGGTTATGCTGTCGCCCCGTTCAAAGCCCAGAGCATGTCCCTCGTCTCCTGCGCCGCCTCCGGAGGCGGGGAGATAAGCCGGGCCCTGCTGGTCCAGGCACAGGCCTGCCGCCTGCCGCCCGACGCGCGGATGAACCCGGTGCTGCTCAAGCCCCTTTCAGACTCGCAATCTCAGGTGATCGTCCTCGGAAGACCGATCGGCAGCATGTCGGCCTCCGAATACATCGCCTGCAAGAAGGATTTGTGGAAAACGGTCCGCGAAGCTTACGACTCATTGGCGGCCGAGGTGGACGTGATGGTGCTCGAAGGCGCGGGAAGCCCGGCCGAGGTCAACTTGAAAACGCATGACCTCGCCAATCTGGCCTTGGCCGATCATGCACGAGCCACAGCCCTGCTGGTGGGGGACATCGACCGGGGCGGGCTATTCGCGGCCTTTGCCGGGACCCTCGACCTCCTGTCGGAGACTGAGCGGTCCCTCATCGAGGGATTCGTGATCAACCGCTATCGCGGCAGGCAAGCCTTGCTCGATGAGGCGATCGCCTTCACCGAACGTCACACCGGCCTTCCCACCTTCGGCGTGGTGCCATTCCTGGAGGATTTCGCATTCCCCGAAGGAAACCCGGCCGGTTGCGAGTCGGCATCCCAGGCCGAAGGTGAAAAGGGAGGCGTGGCCACGCCTCATGAGGTGGACGCCGCCCTGGAACGCCTGACGGTGGTAGTGCGGGAAAATCTGCATATCCAGAAAATCTATCGATCGGCGGGATTACCGTGAAATGGATCCTCTACATCTGGGTTGCCCTCGTCCTGGATTACCTTCTCGGCGATCCCCGTTGGCTGCCCCACCCGGTAAGACTGATCGGCGGTTTGGCGATCCGGCTCGAGCCCCCTATGCGCGCCCGCTTCGCATCCGCGAGGATCGCCGGTCTGGTGACGGCCCTGGCCGTCATCGGCATCACCGCTCTAGCCGCCTGGGCCGGCCTGGCTCTGGCTGAAGGCGCGGCGCCGTGGCTGGGGCACATCATGGCCGTCCTCATGCTGTACACCGCTTTCGCCGCCAGGGACCTCGACCGCCACGGCCGATCGGTGCAGGCGGCCCTGAAACGGGGCGATCTGCCGCTGGCGCGGAGGCGGGTTTCCCGCATGGTCGGACGCGACACCGAACCGTTGGACGAGCACGGGGTGACGCGGGCCACGGTGGAAAGCGTGGGCGAGAACACCGTGGACGGTGTGATCGCGCCGCTCTTTTTCGCCTTCCTGGGCGGACCGGTGGCGGCCATGGCCTATAAGGCCGTGAGCACGCTGGATTCGACCTTCGGTTATCGAAACGAGCGTTATCTTCTTTTCGGCTGGGCATCTGCCCGCCTCGACGATGCGGTCAATTATCTGCCGGCTCGCATCAACGTCCTGCTCACCGCCCTGGCCGCCCGGGTGCTGAAAGAGGATTCCTGCGCCGCCTGGCGGGTGGCCTGGCGGGACGGCCCCCGGCACAGCAGCCCCAATGCCGGACTGGCGGAGGCCGCCACCGCCGGCGCACTGGGTGTCCAGCTCGGAGGACCGGTTTACCGCCATGGCCGGCTGGAAGAAATGCCGACGTTTGGAGATCCGCGTCATCCGCTTTCTCCCGACGACATCGCGCGGGCCTGCCGATTGATGATGGGAGCGACCCTGGCCGGGGCCGTATTGTTTTCTGTCGTGCGCGGAATGATCCTCTGGGCGTTTTAAGAACCACCTCCCGGAGGCCACCGTAAGCGGTTCTCGAGCTCTTGGTCTGCTTTTTGAAATCTCTTGGCAGGGCCTGTACGCAGATAATGTCTTTTTAGGCCCGAAACCCTCCTGTCTCCTAAAGCAGTGCCGATATAACACACCTGCAGTTCTCATGAAAGGAACCTACAAAATCGTCACTGGAGTGCGGAGCAAGATGGGGCCCGATCAGGGTCCTACGACGAGTTCCAGTTGCCAGGACGTGTCCGCCCCGCGCGCGAGGCCGGCCGGCTCCTGGATTTCCAGACGCCCGAGCGGACAAAGTTCCTGAAGGAGCGCATCGTATCGCCCGGCGGGAACACGGAAGGAAACCACACGCGAATCGGGATGATCCGGTGCAGGTTCAACCCCGATCAGCGTCCCGCCGCACCCCAGGATCGCCGCCTCGATCGCCGAAAGGAGTGCGTCCGGGGTGAGCGCAGGCTTTTTTCCCGCGGAGTCGAGCTTCTCCTCTGGGGCGGCCTGTGAGAGAACCAGCGGTTTTTCACGCACCTTCTCGAGTCTGAGCGGCTCGAGGCCGTCAGCCGCAACACTGGGCTCCGGTGCCCCGACCGAGCGTGCCGCCTTATCGCGTGTGTGCCGCTCGAAACCATCGCCGGCCGCCTGCGAGTCCGCCCGGCCCCCCGGCTCCGCGGAGCCGCCGGCCGCCATAGGTCCAACGGCCTTCACCACCCGCAGGCGCAGGAGAGGCGGGGCATCCCTGAACCGGGTGACCTGCTCCGCCACGGGGGCCTCTGCAAGCTCGAGGGAACGTTCGTAGGCCGCCCTGGGCGGGGCCGCGGCATCGTCGGGCGGCGACAGGAGCGTCTCCTGGCGGCCGTCGAAAAGCTGATAGGCCAAGACCACAACCACCGCCGTCGCGAGGACACCCGCGACCTCCAAGGGCCTCTTCGAGCGCAGCAGTTCCCAAACGCCTTCGAGCCGGCGCTTCCAACGGCCCCCTGCTTCCAGACGATCGCTCACCCCTTGGAGAAAACCGGGAGGCGCCGGATGCCGCGGCAAATCGTGCATCGCCTGAAGGCAGAGCTCGAGATCCCGGAGGGCCTCGCGGCAGGCCGGGCACCCCTCGAGATGCTCCCTGACGGCCGCCTCGCCCTCGGCATCCAGTTCATGATCCACATAGAGAGACAGCTGTTCCTGGATCTCCCGGCAGGTCATCCCGTTGCCTCCCCTTTGAAATTTTCTCGAAGCCGGGCCCGTGCCCGTGCGAGCCCCGATTTGACCGTCCCGAGTTCCAACCCGGTGGCCTGCGCCAACTCCTCATAGCTCAGGCCCTCGATGTCCCGCAGCACGATGAGGGTGCGGGGCACGTCAGGCAGCGCGGCAATGGCGCGCTGCAGACGTCGCTCGCCCTCCTTTCGGCTCAACTGCTCCAACGGGGAGAGCGAAGGGTCCTGCAACTCGGCTATGCATCCCCCAGGGTCTTCGTCGGCAGGGGCATGCAGGGGGATGGTTTTGCGCTTGACGCGATATGCGGCTGACTGCAGACGGTTTCGGCAGGTATTGACGGCGATGGCATAGAGCCAGGTCCCGAAGGCCGCCTCGAAACGGAAGGTCTTCAGAGATCGATAGGCCTTGATGAACGTCTCCTGGGCGCAGTCACGGGCCTCCTCGCCGTCCCCCATGACACGGAAGCAGGCGTTGTAGATGCGGTCCTGGTAGCGGATCACGAGGGCCTCGAAGGCCTTTCGGTCTCCGCGCTGGGCTGCCCGCACCTGCACATCGTCCTGGTCCCGACCGTCCACGCCCCCTTCCACCCTCCCCATCTCTTGGACCATCCTGGAGCCAAAAAGTTCCCGGTGCACGGGAAACCATCCGGTTTACCGGTCAATCCCACCCTGAAAACCAGGCCTGTTCGAAAAAAATCAGCCCCTCTCTCAAGCCGGGCCGATCCACTTCAGCACAAAACCGAGCCGGCCCGTTTTTACCGCCGCCACTGCTCCAGGAGCGGCAGGAGATCCCCGACGGTTTCGAGAATATGATCGGCCTCTTCGGCGACGAGCGTGTCCCGATCCTCCACGCCGGACAAAACGCCGACCGTCAGGCTGCCGGCGGCCTTGCCGGCTTGGATATCCACCCGGGAATCCCCGATGTAGACCATCCTGCTCGTTTCGATCTGGAGTCGCTCCGCACAGAGAATCAAGGGGTCGGGCGCTGGCTTTTGCCGCTCCACGTCATCGGTCGTGATCATCACCTCCAACAGTCTCTCGGCACCGGCCATCCGCAGCGGGTGGAGTTTGTCGGAGAGGAAGATCCGCTGGGTGGCCGTCACCAACCCGATCCGGTAGCCCATGCGCGCCACCTCGCGCAGGATCTCGGCGGCCCCCGGGAACATGCGCGTCTCGCGCCGGAAGGTTTCCCGGTAAATCGCCAGAATAGCCTTCCGCGCCGTTTCGATGGTCGATTCCTTCTGAGCCCCGATGTCCAGCGGGAGGACCTTTTCCCAGTCAAACCCGCCGTAGCGGATGGCATCCAGCAGGGCCTCCCTCGGGACAGGCGGCAGTCCGACTGCAGGAAACGCCTGATTGACGATCGTGATGTAGGTCCCGATGGAATCGATCAGCGTCCCATCGAGATCGAAGGACACCGCCTCCACCCTTCCCTTGAAGCGCTCTTTCTCCACCCGCCGGCCCTCCCTCGACACCCTTCCACGATTCAAACAGCTGAGCCCCGTGCATCGTCATCCCGCGGCGCGCGGACAACTACCTCGACCCGGTCTCCGTCGTCCAGGTGCAGCGCGTCCTTGATGCCCACCGGCGCCATGATCTCGAAAACCCGCGAGCCGTGGACGTTCACGCGCTCCTCCGGGATGATCAAGGCCGCCTCGATCCCCCCGATGTGCGCCGGCAGCACCCGCCCGACACAGAATTGTGGATCCGGCGGCTCGAGAACGATCGCCTCGGCATCCATGATCGCCGCCAGAAGCGCCTCGCTCTCCTGGTCCGATTCGATATTCAGGGTGCCGGGATACGGCCGGAAGCCGAGCTTGGCCTCACACTGCTCCTGCACCCAGTCGAGCCGGGTGAAAAAGGCCGCCTGGCCGACTCCGCTCACGATCCTGCCGGTCAGTGTCCATATTGCTGCCATGATCGCCCCTTCGACATGGGAATGACGGAACAGACTACTCGAACCACTTCTGCTTCTGGAAATCATCCGGAGATGCCGGCATCGGACCTTTCACCACCGCCCGCAGGACGGAGGCGAGCCGTTCCGCCTCGGGGCCGGACAAGCCCTCCAGGGAACGGACGGCGCGGCCGATCGTCTGGTCGATGGACGGCTGGAGCAGGTGCCGTTCCTCGGCCGGCAGCAGTTCGTAGGCCTTGACCAGGTGGCCGATCCAGTTCTCCAGGGACTTCGGGTCGAGGCCCTGCCGCCGGTAGACATACCCTTCGAGCGCGCCGGCAGAGGACGCAAATTCATAAATCTGAACATAGAGATCCATTCTTCCTCCTTTTTCAGTCTACGACCGCAGGCTGCCGGACAGGCTATCGCCACGAAAAAGGGCTGAGCCACTCCGCTTCCAGCCACCATGAGCCGGCCGCGCTGACCGCGCGGCACCCGCCCGACGCAAAACAAATGCCCCTCCGGATATCGGAAGGGGCCGTTTCAGGCCCTTTATCCGTCGACCATTCGTCCTGCACCCCGATATCTCCAGGCCGTCGGGTTCTACGCCTCTATCCGTTTGATAACAGAAATCGGTGCCGCGGGCAAGCAGCGCCCTCCAGCCGCTCCCACTTCCCTCGATACCCTATCATCCAGAGGCACCCTTCCGAGGCCTGCAATCGATTCAAGCACCTGCAGCGCTCCGGAGGAGCGTTGGACGTCGGGAACGGGTTCTCGGTCGGGAGCTCTTCGTGACGGTGAGCCGGATCGTCGCCATGCATCCGGCGAGCGGGTTTGCCCTCGATGGAAAGGCATTGACAAAACGCCCCGGAATCGAAAACACTGTTGTGCGGAAGGAGTCGGATATGGACATCGAACCGGGGCTCGTCGCCACGCTGCGGCAAGGCGTCGAGATCATCAAAGCCATTGTCTACAAAAACCTGAGAAACCGGCAGATCGAGCGGCACCCGCTGCAGTCCGTGGATTTCACGGTCAAACTGTGCGGTGCCATGGTCAACGAGCTTTTCGGAACGCCCAACCCCGACCCATCGTTCACGGCCTTCAGAGAAGAGCAAAAGCCGCGCATTACGGCCGAACTGCACCTCTTTGCCGCAACCATGCCCGAGATGCGCATCCCGCTTACCGACGCCCTGCGGATCCAATTCCTTTGCGACAACCACGAGGGCGTCGACAGCGGAGAGGTCCTGGCCCGGGCCGATGCCTTGAACCTCCTGCTGAGGGAACGGGAGCTTCCCTTGCCAGGCTCCTTCATGCAGCTTGCCCGCAGGCTCGGAGTCGCCTATGAGATCCTGGCGCCCGAATCGCTCGAGGAAGAGGCCATGGATGCGCCTCCTTCACCCAGGAGGCATTGAAAGGCCCGTCCCACGCACAAAATCCGACGCGTTTCAAACCGTCGGCCGCCACCCGTAAAAGGAGGGATGATGGATTTTCCCGAGCACCCGTTCTGGGATTTTTCGATCCAGGTGCATGGCCATGCCGGCGTTCACGAGGCCTGTCTGGCCATGCAGGTCGATCATGCCTTCGACGTCAACATCCTCTTTTACTGCTGCTGGAGAGGCGCCGCAGGCGGCGGCCCCGCCCGCAGGGAGGATCTGCTGCGGATCATGGAAGGCTCGAGCGGCTGGCAGAACGAGATCGTCCGCCCTATATGGACCGCCCGCCGGAAACTCAAACCCCGCTTCGGCGACTTCCCGGTGGAGTTCACGGAGCCCTTGCGCCGGGCGCTGATCGCCGCCGAACTGGACGCGGAGCACATGGAGCAGCTGCAGATCGCCGCCCTGGCGCCTTTTGAAAGCGATGCCGCAGCGGCTGACAGGGTGCGTGAAGCCGATGCCCTCGAAAACCTGACCCGGTACCTTTTTCTGCATTTCGAGGCATCCTGCCGGGCAGGCGGCAGCGCCCCGCCCACCGTCCTCCCGGCCGGACTGAAAGCGCCCATCGGGGTTTTGCTTCGCGCCTGTTTTCCGGACTCGGACGCCGATGCGCTGGCCGGCCTGATCGACACATCCTTTTCAAGACCGGCCCCCGTTTGAGGGAAGACCCCTCGCCGGAAGCGGGCTCGAAATTTGCCGCCGGGGCCTGCACCCATCGGAACGGAGATGCCCTATGTCCTGCTATTTCAGGTACATGAAGGATGTCCTCGAAGAGGCCGGTGTCGTCATCACGGCCGAAAACAAGCAGAGCGTCGACCGGATCGTCCATTCCCTGGTGGACGTCCCCTACAAAGATTGTTCCCCGGCCTGGAAGGCTGTCAAGGAGCAGATCAGAAACGACCCGGGGGCCCGGGAACGCTTCATCCAAAGACTGAAAGGGGCTATGGCGGGGCACTGAAGACCGTCCGCCCCACCACGCACAAAACCCGCCCGCCGCAAGCCCTTGAAGGGCGTCCGGCATCCATTGGGAGGTCATGCCTTTGCCTTTATCGATCGTGGATCTCTATCGCAAGGTGCTTCCTCGAACCAACTGCCGCGACTGCGGTTTCCCGACCTGTTTCGCCTTTGCCAGCATGGTCGTATCCGAGAAGCTCCCGATCGCCAACTGCCCGCATCTCGCGCCCGACCTGGTCGAGAGGGTCCAGGCCGAACTGGACGAACAGTACGCCCAGGGCAAGTGGACCAAGAAGGATCTGGCCGCCGATGCCTTGAAGTGGGCGCGCGAGCGGGCCTCTTCCATGACCCTCGAGGACGTGTCGGAGCGGATCGGGGGGAAAATCGCGGAGGAAAACGGGTGCCAGTACATGGAAATCCCCTATTTCACCGATGTCATCCATGTCTCGGAGCGGGGCATCTCCAGGATCGACGGCACGCCGCTCGGGCGCTGGGAGCAGGTCTTCCTTTACAACCACATGGCCCAGGGCGGGCGGACCCTGCCCAAGGGGATATGGAAGGCCCTCGAAGAGATCCCCAACACGGTCTCCAAGATCGTATCGATGCGGGAGCAGGTGGAGATGCCGCTGGTCGAGCACTTCCGGGGCCGCAGGGAGGACCTGCGGCGGGCAGCGCACGAAGCGGGCGGAAAAGATCTCGGGGATTCGGCGCAAGATGCCGATCTGGCGGTGCTCTTCACGCCTTTGCCGCGCATCCCCGTGCTGCTGCTCTTCTGGGACGAGCTGCCGGGGGAGCCGTTCGGGGCGAAGGCGAAGCTCCTCTTCGACGTCACCGTCACCGAACACCTCGACATCGAGTCCATCATCTTCCTGAGCGAGCGCCTCCGCCAGATCCTCTGCGAGGCGGCGGGCTGAAGCGGACGCCGGTGCGGAGGAGCAGCCCGTCGATGCAAGGGACCTTCCACCATAAAAAGCCGGCACCCCAAGCGCTCCTGATGGGGCCCGCATGCAGTCTCGGCCGGTCTGCCTGCGCCGCGGCGGCCGCTGCAGTCGGGTCCGTCCTCCGGGCTACATCGCTCTGCGAAAGCCGTTTCCCCGTTTGCTGTCCTCGACCGGTGTCATGACAGGGATCCGGATCGTGAAGCGGGTCCCTTCGTCGACCCGGCTTTGCACGGTGATCTCCCCGCCCATTTTGCGGATGATCCCATAGCAGATGGACAAACCGAGGCCTGTGCCTTTACCGACCTGTTTGGTGGTGAAGAAGGGGTCGAAGATCTTGTTGAGATTCGCGGCCGGTATTCCGGAGCCGGTATCGGCGATCTCGAAGACGATGTCTTTCCCATCGCTTCGCCCGGTGATATCGATCCGTCCGCCGGTCTTTTCCATCGCATCCAGGGCGTTGTTGATCAGGTTCAGAAAGACCTGCTGGATCTCCGTCGAAGAGGCCTGGATGCGGGGCAGGGTTTCTTCGATCTCGGTGTGGATCGTGGCGTTGCTATACCGCGCACGCTGGGCCGAGATCTCCACGATCTCCTCGACGATCTCTCCCAAATCGACCTCGCGGACCGTGGAGTCGGTGCGGCGCGCAAAACTGAGCAGTTTGTGGGTGATCTCCTTGCAGCGCTTGCCCTGCGTGCGGATCTGCTTCAGGGCGCGCTGGATTTCCGTCAGATTTTCGAGGTCGGGGGGGACATCCTCCAACAGATCCTCGATCCAGCCCGCCTCTTCAGCCATAATCGCCACCGGGTTGTTGATCTCGTGGGCGATGCCGGCTGCGAGTTCTCCCACGGAGGCCAGTTTACCCGCCTCTACGATCTGGTCGTTCATCATTTCCTTTTCGCGATCCGCCTCTTCCAGACGCCGGGCCATGGTCTTCACCCGAACAACCGCAAGCGTGATCGAGGCAAGGGCCCCGAGCAGGATGATGATCGCCGTAACATTGAGGGTGCGCCGGATATCGGCGAAGGCCTCCGATGTCCGCTGCTGATAGACCAGGAGCCAATCGCCGCCCTTCAAAAAGGCGCTCGCGTAAAGGTTCTCCTGCCCATAGTCGTCCTTCATCTCCAGGATCTGAACCTCGTCCTCCCGCACCTCGGCCGAGAGCATCTTCTTGTAAGGGACGCTCGCCGCCGCCACCTCGAAAAGGGGCTTGGTCTGAAACTGCCCTTCCCGGTTCAGGATGAATGCGAAACCGGTCTCGCCGATCCGGATGTTTTCCACCAGGGTGTTGAAGGCACCGAAATCGATCGTCGCACGGAGGACCCAGTCCTTCTCTTGCCAGGTTTTCTTGACCGCCACGATGAAATGCGGAAGCCCCCTCAGGCCGAGAAAGACATCGCTGATGACATAATCGTTCTGCATGGCCTGTCTGAACCACTCGGCGTCCGCATAATGGGCCCCACCCAGGCGATAAGGGCCGGCGTAGGCCACCTGCATCCCGCGATCGTCCACCAGACCCAGGTCGACGTAGATCGGCCCGATATCCCTCTGCAGGGCCGCCAGGGTCTCCTCCATGAAACCCCGCTGGTTCGACGCTTCGAGCATGCACCGGTGGGAGAGGAACCGGATATTGCCCAGCCGCTCGTTCAGGAACGTATCGATCCGCTCCTTGTGTTTCTTCATCAGGGTGGTCAGATGGGCCCGCACCTTCTCCTGGTACGACGTCCTGAACTGGTAGAAGATGACACCGGCGGCGAGAACCATTGGAATGACCGATACGAGCACCGTCGTCAAGATGCGGTTGATCACCAGGGAGTGGTAATCGAGTTTGCCGCTTTCGCTGAACATCTTCATGGGATTTTCACCTCTCGTGTGCGGGGCCGGCCGAGCACGGCCTCGACCTCGCTCCTGCCCGGGCGCCCGGGGATACCCCGCTTCAGGCCGGCTCCATCTGGGCCATGGCCTGCTGCTCCAGGGCACGGATGCGGTCGCGAAACCCCGCCGCCTCTTCGAACGCGAGGTCCTGCGCCGCAGCCATCATCTTGTCCGTCAAATCCTTGATCTCCTGTTCGATCTCGTCCGGTGACCGGAAGGTGCCGGCTGCCTCCGCAACGGCGGGGACCGTGAAGTAATCGGCTTCGGCCTCGCTCCACAGGCCGTGGTCGATGTTCTTCCGGATCGTCGCCGGCGTGATGTGATGCTCCCGGTTGTAGGCCTCCTGGATCTCTCGCCGCCGCGTGCTCTCCTCTATGGCCCGGGCCATCGACTCCGTAACGGTGTCCGCATAGAGGATGACCTTGCCGTTGACATTGCGGGCGGCCCGTCCACAGGTCTGGATCAGGGAACGCTCAGAGCGGAGGAACCCCTCCTTGTCGGCATCCAGGATCGCCACCAGGGACACCTCCGGCAGATCGAGCCCCTCCCTGAGCAGATTGATCCCGACCAGCACATCGAACGCCCCCAGCCGAAGGTCCCGGATGATATCCATCCGCTCGATGGTCTTGATGTCCGAATGCATGTAGCGCACCCGCACACCGAGGTCCGCCAGGTAGTCCGTCAGGTCCTCGGCCATCTTCTTGGTGAGGGTCGTCACCAGCACGCGCTCGCCCCGATCGACCCGCTCCCGGATGCGCGCCAGCAGGTCGTCCACCTGCTCGGCAGCCGGGCGCACCTCGATCACGGGGTCCATCAGCCCGGTCGGCCGGATGATCTGCTCCGCCACCCGCTCCGCCTTCGCCAACTCATAAGGACCGGGCGTCGCCGAGACATAGATGGCCTGGTTGATCTTGCGCTCGAACTCCTGGAACCGGAGCGGCCGGTTGTCCAGCGCCGACGGCAGCCTGAACCCGTACTCCACCAGGGTCTCTTTTCGAGAGCGGTCTCCGTTGTACATGCCCCTCAGCTGAGGAACGGTAATGTGGCTCTCATCGATGACCACCAGGAAATCCTTCGGAAAATAGTCGAGCAGCGTAGGAGGGGGTTCGCCGGCCGTGCGGCCCGTCAGGTGGCGGGAGTAGTTTTCGATCCCGTGGCAGTATCCCATCTCGATCATCATCTCGAGATCGAACCGGGTCCGCTCCTCGATCCGCTGGGCCTCGAGGAGCTTGCCCTGCTCCCGGAACGCAACCACCCGCTCCCCCAGTTCCATCTTGATCGCCTCGATCGCCTTCTCGCGGATCTCGACGCTGGTGACGTAATGACTGGCTGGATAAATCGTCACCCGGTTCATGTGGCCGAGGGTCTTTCCCGTCAACGGGTCGATCTCCTGGATCGCCTCCACTTCGTCGCCGAAGAAGCAGATCCGAACGGCCCGCTCCTCCTCGTGCACCGGGTAGATGTCCAGCACATCGCCCCTCGCCCGGAAGCGCCCCCGGTAAAAATCCAGATCGCCCCTTTCGTACTGGATCTCCACCAGCTTCCTGACCGCCGCTTCCCGGGAGAGTTCCACGCCCCGCTCCACATAGAGCAGCATGTCCTGGTAAGCCTCGGGCGATCCGAGGCCGTAGATGCAGGAGACGCTGGCTACGATGATGACATCGTCCCGATCGAGGAGCGAGCGGGTGGCGGCGTGGCGCATCTTGTCGATCTGGTCGTTGATGTGCGAATCTTTCTGGATGTAGGTATCGGACTGGGGGATGTAGGCCTCAGGCTGGTAGTAATCGTAATAACTGAAAGCATAGACAAGATGAGGCATGCGGCCACAAGGTCACTTTTGGCCGCATGCCTCATCTTGTCTATGCTTTCGTTTATTGAGGAATCCTTCTGGATATAGGTATCTGACTGGGGGATGTAGGCCTCGGGCTGGTAATAATCGTAATAACTGACGAAATACTCCACGGCGTTGTGGGGGAAGAGGTGTTTGAGCTCCCCGTAGAGCTGGCCCGCGAGCGTCTTGTTCGGTGCGATGACGAGCGTCGTCTTCTGCACGCGGTTGATCACCTGCGCGATGCTGAACGTCTTCCCGGAGCCCGTCACCCCGAGGAGAACCTGATGGGTCAACCCCTCTTCCAGCCCGCCCGCGAGCGCATCGATCGCCTGAGGCTGATCGCCGCAAGGGGAGAGATCCGTAACGATCTCAAACATCCAGCCTCCAGGTCGTCCCGCCTGGCCCGTCTTCGAGGACGACCCCCATCTCTTTGAGCCGGTCGCGGATCCTGTCGGCCTTCGCCCAATCCTTGGCCCCCCGCGCCTGCACGCGCTCCTCGACCAGGGCATCGATTTCGGACCGGTCGGCAGACAACTCCCTGCCGGCCATCTCGTCGAAAAAGACATCCGGCGGCGTCTCCAGCAGCCCGAGCACGGAGGCGGCCGCAAGCAGTTCGACGCGGCCCGTCTTCAGCTGTTCCACACGGTTTTCCGCCGGCCCGGCGTCCAGGATGCGGTTCAGGTCCCGGACCTTTTCGAAGAGGATTCCGATCGCTCCGGCGGTGTTCAAGTCATCGTCCATAGCGTGCAAGAACGCACCCAGGAAGGTCGTATCGTCCTGCTGCCCCTCTGCCAGGGTCCCGAAATCGGGGAGGCCCTCCGGAGGACCCGCCTCCTCCTCCAGGCGCTTCAGCGTCCGGTAGATGCGGACCAGGCCGGACTGCTGGCCGAGGACCGCGCCTTTGCTGAAATCGAGGGGGCTCCGGTAATGCTTGGACAGCAGGAACAACCTCAACACCTGCGGGTGGTACTGCTCGACCGCATCGCGGATGGTCAGGAAGTTGCCCAGGGACTTCGACATCTTTTCCCCTTCGACCGTCACGAAACCGTTGTGCACCCAGAAGCGGGCGAACTCGCCTCCGTTGGCGCCGATGGACTGGGCCCGCTCGTTTTCGTGGTGGGGGAACAGCAAATCGCGCCCCCCGCCGTGAATGTCGAAAGACGGCCCCAGGTACCGGTTGCTCATGACCGAGCACTCGAGGTGCCAACCCGGCCGCCCCGGCCCCCATGGGCTGGGCCACTGCGGCTCCCCCGGTTTGGCGCTCTTCCAGAGGGCGAAATCCATGGGGTGCCGCTTCTTCTCGTCCACGGCGATCCGGCTGCCCGCCTTCATGTCCTCCAACTTCCGGCCTGAGAGCGCACCGTACCCCTGAAACGCCTCGACCGAGTAGAACACATCACCGTCGACTGCATAAGCCAGCCCCTTTTCCAGAAGGGCCTCGATCATCGCGATCATCCCTTCGACATGTTCGGTGGCCCGCGGTTCGATGTCGGCCTCGAGCACGCCGAGCCGCCCCATGTCTTCGTAAAATGCGTCGATGAAGCGCTGCGCCAGAACGCCCGGGTCCTCCCCAAGCTGGGCGGCCCGATCGATGATCTTGTCATCCACGTCGGTGAAGTTCCGGACATAGGTCACTTCGAGCCCTTTGGCCCGGAGATAGCGCACGAGCACATCGAAGACGATCGCGGAGCGCGCATGTCCGATGTGACAAAGATCGTAGACCGTAACCCCGCACACATACAGGCCGACCTTGCCGGGTTCGCGGGACGTGAAGGGTTCTTTTCTCCGCGTCGCGGTGTTGTAAAGCTGTAACGTCAACGATTTTCTCCTTTATGAAGGGCTTGCGCCGGCAGGCGGCTCTAGGGCGTTCCCGGCCCGGCCGGGCGCAGGCTCACGATCGCATAGGCGGCGATCCCTTCCCCCCGGCCGCAGAAGCCGAGGCCTTCGGTCGTCGTCGCCTTGATGTTGATGCATTCGGCAGGCGTTTGAAGGGTGCGGGCGATCCGCTCCCGCATCTCGGGAACAAAGGGTGCAAGCTTCGGCCGCTCGGCCACGACCGTGGCATCCAGGTTGTTGATGCACCAGCCCTGCTGCATCAGCATGTCATGGACCTCATCCAGCAGAATCAGGCTGGAGATCCCCTCGAGTGCCGGATCGCTGTCCGGGAAGTGGCGTCCGATATCCCCCAGGCCCAGGGCCCCGACGATGGCGTCCATCACGGCGTGGATCAGGACATCCGCATCCGAATGCCCTGCCAGTCCCGCCGGGAAAGGGACATGGACCCCGCCCAGGATGAGAGCGCAGTCCGGCGCAAGGGCATGCACATCGTACCCGAACCCTACGCGCACGAGCGGCGTCTCCTGATTCACGGGACCCGTTTTCCCCCGGCCGGCCTCAATGACAACTGCTGCAGCTGCCTCCGGAACAGGAGGCGCATCCCGAAGACCCGGAGGACGGCGTAAACCCGCTGTCGCTCTTGAATCCGCACGCGGACATGAGGCGCGTCACATCGGTCCCTTTACAATGGGGGCAGGCGATCTGGCTGTCGCCCGAAAAGACCAGGGCTTCGAACTCCCGGTCGCATGCTTTGCATCGATATTCATAGATAGGCATATGATTGATCCCTTTCAAAAATCATTCGTGCCCATCGCCAAACCCCCGATGAGCACCGGTACATGTGTAGTCAGATGTCCCGCCGGCTGTCCGGCGGCGGTCCGTTTCCTGCGCCCCCGGCCTCGTCAAGCCCTTCGATCACGGCTGCAGCCAGAAGCGGAAACATGATTTCATGATGGCCGACCAGGTTATAGCCCTTTCCGCCGTCCAGCGTCGGACGGTTGACGACATTGGTCACCGGTCGATAGTGGCGGATGAAATCCATATTCACCGTTGTAAAATGCTGAACGCGGTGCCCCAGATTCCTGACGAGGCTGAGCGCCTTCAAAAAGACCTCCGGAAGGATGACAGCCGAGCCGAGGTTGATATAGACTCCGCCTTCCAGCATCGAAACCGCGCGCGCAAAGACCCGGAAATCCCTGTGGGATGTCTTGCCGATGGCCGCTCCGTCCACGCTCGGGTGGAAGTGGATGATGTCGGTGCCCAGGGCCACGTGGACCGTGACCGGGATATCCAGGCGGCAGGCCTGTGCCAGCAGGCTCTGGTCGCAGTAGGGGAAACGTTCCCGCTCGAGCATGGCCCCGACGGCCCGCCCAAGCCCCAGATCATGGTCCGCACCCTCCCGGATGGCCCCGTTGAGATAGGCACCGGTCTCCTCCGCCATCCCGAAACGGCCGGAGCCGAGCTCGGCCGCGACATCTTCGGAGGTGGAACCCACCATCGCCAGTTCGCTGTCGTGGATGATTCCGGCCCCGTTCAATGCAAGGGCGCTGATCGCCCCTCGGCGCATCAGATCGATGATGACGGGGTTGAGCCCCACCTTGATGGCATGCGCCCCCATGGCGAGGATGACAGGCCGGTCTCGTCTGATCGCACCCACGATGCCGGCGGCGATCTCCAGCAGATCCTTCGCCGCCAGGATGCGCGGCAGGGAGGCCAGCCATTCCTTGACCGAACCGCCGGCCCGCCACGGCCGGGCGAAGTCGTCCCGGCACACGATGCTCTTGCGCTCCGACAGGGGATAAGAGCGGACGCCGTCCAGCTCGATAGGTTCAAAAAGCGTCATGACAATGGTCAACTCTCGTTCAAGTGTCTCTGGAAAAGGATATAATCAACCAGATGGCACAGCATATGTCCAGCCAAAATATGGGCTTCCTGAACCCTGGCGGTGGTCTTGCTCTTGACCACCATGGCCAGGTCCGCCATCCGGCGGACCTCCCCCCCGTCTCCGCCGAGGAGCGCGGCCGTATAGAGCCCGGCCTTGCGCGCCGCCTCGACCGCCTTCACGATGTTCTTCGAACGGCCGCTCGTCGTCAGCACCAGGAGGACATCCCCCGCTGCACCCAGCGCTGCGACCTGCTTTGAAAAAACCTGATCGAAGTCGTAGTCGTTGGCGATGCTGGTCAGAACCGATGTATCCGTCGTCAGCGCAAGCGCGGGCAGGGGAGGACGTTCCAGCTGAAAGCGGTTGACGAACTCCGCGGCCAGATGCTGGGCATCTGCGGCGCTGCCGCCGTTTCCGCAAAGCAGCAGCTTGCGGTCCCGGGTGAAGGCCGAGGCGATCTGCTCGGCGAGCGCCGCGATCTGCGCACCCTGTTCGCGGATGAAGGCCTCCTTGACCTCGATGCTCTCCATCAGGATGTCCTTGATGATACGCTCCAAGGATGTCCCCTTTCCTCGATTCGATTCAGTTCACAGGAGCCGGAAAACGCCTTGCCCGTCTTCGCATCGGCACTTCCGCGGGAATCCGTTTCCAAGGCCGTAAAACGGTTGATTTGACCGATAATGTATGACCTGCCGCCCGCGATGTCAACCGGAGCGAAGCCGATGGCCGGCCCCTTGCTCATGGAATCGAAAGACAGGGATAGTCGACAATGACTTGTTCGGGGGGTCCGCCGGCAGGGCGCCGCGCACTCCGTTGCATCCCCGGACCCGCTCCATGCAGCCTCCACCCGGAGTGGATGCGATTTTTTCCTTGTTTTTAGGGGTTCTCACGGCACTTTTTGATTATTTTTTATTGAAAAGGTGTATTTCATGTGCTAGAAAGGCCAAAATTAGCATTGTTACTGACGATTTTTGCAGAAACATGAGGTTGGGGTGGGTTTAAGCGGTATCCGTCACTTTATGGACCGTTTATCATTCTGGGGATGAAAGGGGGGAAAGAGAAAGGAAGAAGCTATACTGAGGAAGAATGATCTTTCGAAACCTGATCAGCGACACAGAAGGGGGGACACCATGACAAAGGCCGAGTTAGTGGCAGAAATCGCCAAGAATTCCCAGCTATCGAAGTCAGACGCTGAAAAAGCACTCAACTCATTCATCGATGTCGCCAAGAAGACCCTCAAAAAAGACAAGAAACTGGCTCTCGCTGGGTTTGGTTCCTTTGTGGTCGCCAAGAGAAAAGCACGGAAAGGCAGAAATCCCCAGACAGGAAAAACCATCAATATCAAGGCAAAGAATGTGGTTAAATTCCGACCCGGAAAGGCCCTCAAAGAAAGCGTTTAAACATATCGACATATCTCGAAAAAAAGCGGGTTCTCAGACCCGCTTTTTTTGGGTGGTCACTTTTCGATAAAGACCCGCGCCCTCTTCTCCCTCACTGCATCCCGCGTGCTATCCGGTGGATGGTTTGGGCGACGATCGTCATCTCCCCCGTCTGAATCGTCCGCACATCCAGCATGACCCGCTCGTGCTCCACCCTTGCGATCACCGGAGGGTCGGAGGCGCGAAGGGCCTTTTCCAGAGACTGCGCCGTCATCTTTCCTGGATCGAGGCAGACCAGACAAGTCGGCAATTCGAGGAGGGGCAACGCCCCCCCGCCCACCTTGGACGACCCGTCGCACAGGCTCACTCCGAATGCAGCCCCCTCCCCGAGACCGATCATGTCCATCAGGCTTCGAGCCTTCCAGCGCAGCTCTTCCAGCGGCTGCAGGATCATCCGGAGCGTCGGGATCTCCTGGATGGCCTCTTTGGGATCGCGGTACAGCCTGAGCGTCTCCTCCAGGGCCAGAAGGGTCAGTTTGTCGATCCTCAGCGCCCGGTTGAGCTGATTACCCCGAATCGCCGCCACCAGGTCGCGCCGCCCCAGGATGATCCCGGCCTGAGGCCCCCCGAGCAGCTTGTCCCCGCTGAACGTGACCAGATCCGCACCCTGGGCGAGCACCTCCTGGACGGTGGGCTCCCGCGAGAGCCCGAATGCGTCGAGGTCGACGAAACAGCCGCTCCCGAGGTCCTCCATCACCGGCAGCCCGTAACGGCGTCCCAGTTCAGCGAGTTCAGCCAGGGGGACCTCTTTGGTGAAGCCGACCACCTGGAAATTGCTCGTGTGCACCTTGAGCAGCAGCGCGGTCTCGGGGCGGATCGCCTCTTCATAATCCTTCAGATGGGTCTTGTTGGTGGTTCCCACTTCGATCATCGTAGCGCCGCTCTTGCGCATGACGTCGGGGATCCGGAACGACCCGCCGATCTCGACGAGCTGCCCGCGGGAGACGATCACTTCACGGCCCTTGGCCAGCGTCTCGAGGGCGATGAGCACCGCCGCGGCGTTGTTGTTCACGACCATGGCCGCTTCCGCCGAGGTCAACTCCCTGAGGATCCCCTCTACATGCACATAGCGGCTGCCGCGCCGGCCTTCCTTCAAATCGTATTCGAGATTGCTGTACCCTCCGGCGAGGGAACGGAAGCGATCGATCACCCGTTCGGCCAGGATGGACCGCCCGAGGTTCGTGTGGGCCACCACGCCCGTTGCATTGATGACAGGCCGGAGGCTGGGCCGGGCAAGGTCCTCGACCCGTCCCCGGACCTTCGTCAGAACGGCCGCGAGGTCGAGATCCTTCGCCTCCTCGATCCCCCCCTCGAGTATCCGGGCACGGAGATCTTCCAGAACTTGATGGATAGCCTTCAAAATCAGCGCCCGGGGGTGGATCCGCGCCAGGTCCTGTATCTCCTCGCTTCCGAGGAGCCGATCGACGCCGGGGATCTTCCGCAAGAAAAGCTGTCTGTCTTCGTTGCCCACTCAAACACTCCTTTCGTGGATCGTGTCGATGAAAACTATAAAAGACCTCCTCCGATCCGTCAATGTCCATTCCTCCGTCCAAGGCCTCTGGCGGAGCCGGAGTCCGGAAGGCGGATATCCACCGGAAAGAGAGGGGGCAACCCCTGGAGGCCCGGACCAAACTTTGCGCTTGCCTCGGCCCCAGCATCTGTGATAGAAGGATGGTCGATGGTGAGTGTAGCTCAGCTGGCAGAGCACTGGGTTGTGGCCCCAGCGGTCGAGGGTTCAAATCCCTTCACTCACCCCATCATATTCTCAGATCACCAAGAGGGGGAATACGTTCCCCCTCTTTCGTCTCCCATCCGTGCTTCCTCAGCCGCAGCATCGGCCCGCGTGATCCGTCGAAGAAAGGAACTACGATGCCCTTTCCGAAGACCAAGATCGTCTGCACCATCGGTCCGGCCAGCGAATCGCCCGAGACCCTGAGAGCCCTTATCCTGAACGGCATGAGCGTCGCCAGGCTGAATTTCTCGCATGGAACCCACAGGGACCATGCCGCCAAGATCAAGGCCCTCCGCGCTTTATCCGCCGAGCTAAAGAGGCCCGTCGGAATCCTGCAGGACCTCGGCGGGCCGAAGATCCGCGTCGGGAGGATCCCGGACCCCGGCATCACCCTGAAGGCCGGCCAGCGCTTCATCCTCACCTCCGAAAAGATCGACGGAACCGTTGTCCAGGTGTCCATCTCCTACCCCACCCTGCCCGACGAAGTGAAGCCCGGGGACCGGATTCTCCTGGCCGACGGCTTTCTCGAACTCAAGGTTCTGGAGGTCATTCCCCCCCGAATCATCTGCGAGGTCATCACCGGAGGCATCCTGACCTCGCACAAGGGCGTCAACCTCCCCTCGCGAACCATCAGCACGCCATCCATCACCGCAAAGGACAAGCATGACCTCCGCTTCGGGCTGGAGCAGGAGGTCGACTGTGTCGCCCTTTCCTTCGTCCGGAGCCGGCAGGAGATCGACCAGATCAGGGAGATGATCGCCCAGGCCGGCAAGGATACGCCTGTAATCGCCAAGATCGAAAAGCACGAGGCCGTTCAGCACATCGACGAAATCCTGCGGGCGGCCGACGGGGTCATGGTGGCTCGCGGGGATTTGGGGGTGGAAATCCCGCTCTATGAAGTCCCCATGATCCAGAAAGAGACCATCGAAAAGGCCAACCGTCTGGGAAAACCGGTCATCACGGCCACCCAGATGCTGCGGTCCATGGTCGACTCGCCCCGTCCAACTCGGGCCGAAGCGACGGATGTGGCCAATGCGGTGCTGGACGGGACGGATGCAGTCATGCTCTCGGAGGAAACGGCCAGCGGACGATATCCTGTGGAAGCGGTCCGGTTCATGGCGCAGATCCTTCAACAGACCGAAATCCACTTTCCCCATGCCAGGTACCTGGAGCGCCCGGTGGGTGGCGACATCCCGGAAGCGGTGGCCCATGCCTCCTGCACCCTGGCCGAACGTCTGCATGCCGCCGCCATCATCGCACCTACCCGGTCCGGTCAGACCGCACGCCTCATCTCGAGCTTCCGCCCCGGAAACCACCTGATCGCGGTCTCCCCCTCCGAGGAGACCGTCAGGAGACTCACCCTCTGCTGGGGGTGCCTTCCGATCCTGGTCGCAAGGCCTTCCGACACCGACGACATGTTCGACAAGGCCGCCGCTGCGGCGCTCGATTCAGGCAACGTCAGGGAAAAGGACCTGGTGGTCATCACGGCCGGTCATCCGGTATGGGTGCCCGGTTCGACCAATATGGTCAAAGTCCGATACCTTTAGCCGTCTCTTGCGGACCCCGCCGCGGAGTTCGGCCTTCACTGTCCGGCAAACGGGCATCTCTCTCCGGGCCGGAGAGAGACGCACGGCCTCGAGTTCAAGCCTGCCAGCCTTCGGACCCGGACCAATGACGGCTCCCGCCCTTGCGGCATCCACTCGACGGAGCAACGTCCAGATTTATCCGCCCTCCGCATTTTTCTCCATGATGTACCGCCTTCATCGAATTTTAACCCTCGGCTAACACGGGTCGAACACCGCCCGCGCATTGTCTTTCACATCATCACTCTTTCCTGGCCGGGTTCACCCAAATCAACACACCTCGCCCTGGAAGGACAGGGCCTGGGGCTCCCCCCAGGCCAACCTTATTTCTGCGACCGGTTGAAGGCAGCGAAACTGAAAGGGGGTGCGAAAGATACGGAACAGGCCGTCCACGAAATCCTAACCCGATGCTAACGAAATTCTAACATGTCTGGCTTTGAATAGGGGGTGATTGTCCGATGCGGACAGGCTCCCGGCACAAAGCGTTTCGAAAACCAACAGATGCTCCCCGGCGGCGGTTCAGGAAACGGCGGCCTTCGAGCCGAACGAATATCCAATGTGCCGGCCGACGCCCCTCGAGGCGGAGGGCGGCAGCGGATGCCCGGGCCGGCCCCCTGATCCCGGAAACGGCAAAGAGGCCGCGCCGTCGATGAGCACACAGGAACGATATCCCATTTCAGGAGGACTATCCATGCGACAGAAAATCGCGATCATTTTGAGTTCCATGGCAGTTTTTTGCCTCATAGCGGGATCCGCATGGGCCGGCAGCATCACCATCAAGGGATCCACCACCGTCCTGCCCATCGCCCAGAAGGTGTCCGAGGCCTACATGCAGCAGTTCCCGGACGTGAAAATCTCCCTGTCAGGGGGCGGATCCGGCAACGGGATCAAGGCCCTGATCGACGGGTCCACCGACATCGCCAACAGCTCCCGGTTCATCAAGGACAAGGAAGTCAAGCTCGCCGTGGAAAAGGGCCGCTACCCGGTCCCGTTCGCGGTGGCCTATGACTGCATCGTCCCCGTGGTGCACCCCGGCAACCCCATCGCCAACGTCACCCTGATGCAGCTCAAGGACATCTATATGGGCAAGATCAAGAACTGGCGCGAAATCGGCGGCCCTGACCGGCCGATCGTCGTCATCTCCCGCGACACCTCGTCGGGCACCTACGAGGTCTGGGAGGAAAAGGTCATGCAAAAGGAGCGGGTCTTTCCCGCCGCCCTGCTGCAGGCCTCGAACGGCGCCATCGTCCAGGCGGTCTCCAAAAACCCGAACGCCATCGGCTACATCGGCATCGGGTACATCGACGGAAGCGTCAAGGCCTTGATGGTCGACCGCGTCGCCGGCACACCCGAAAGCACCCTGAACGGGACCTATCCGATCAGCCGCGCCCTCTACATGTTCACCCAGGGATGGCCTGTGGGGGATACCCTCGACTTCATCAATTTCGTCCTGCATCCCGAAAAGGGACAGAAATATGTCAAGGATGCCGGGTTCGTTCCGCTTTATTGACCGGCTCGGACGCACGATTATCTGACACGGCGGCAGGACGCACTATAGAACCGTGCGTCCTGTGCCGTTTGACTGCGGGGGAGGCGGCGCCTCCGATGAAAAGAACCCTGCCGCCTCGACCTGCGGCGTGTACATATCTCCTATGACGAAAAAGCTCAAAGCCCAACACACCGGCCCTGCCAGGCAGCGCAAAGAACGTGCGATCCGTGTCTTCTTCTTTCTGACCGCGCTCGCCTCCATCGCCACGCTGTCCTTCATCATGCTGTTTCTCTTCGCCGAGGGCGTACCGCTTTTCCGTGATGTACCGGTGTCCGATTTTCTTTTCGGGCGGTACTGGTACCCGACATCGGACCCGCCGGATTTCGGAATCTTTCCCCTCATCCTCGCGTCCCTTTCGGTGACCCTGGTCGCCTCGGTCATCTCCATTCCCCTAGGTGTCATGACGGCGCTCTATCTGGCCGAATCGGCCTCTCACCGTCTGAGACAGTGGGTCAAGCCCATCGTCGAACTGCTCGCGGCGCTCCCCTCCGTCGTCATCGGTTTTTTCGGGATGGTGATCGTCGCCCCATTCCTGCAGAACACTTTCAATCTCCCGACAGGCCTCAACCTGTTCAATGCCTCCCTGATGCTGGCCTTCATGTCGGTGCCGACCATCTGCAGCATCTCGGAGGACGCCATCTTCAGCGTGCCCCGTGAACTCAAGGAGGCCTCCCTGGCCTTGGGGGCCACCCGCTGGGAAACCATCGCCCGGGTGATCATCCCCGCCTCCCTCTCAGGGATATCCACGGCGGTGATCCTCGGAATGTCGCGGGCGATCGGGGAAACCATGGTGGTCCTGATGGTTGCCGGCGGGGCGGCCATGATCCCGACCTCGCTCTTCGACCCCGTGCGGCCCATGCCCGCCAGCATCGCGGCCGAGATGGCCGAGGCCCCGTTCCGGGGCGACCATTACTATGCCCTGTTTGCGACCGGCGTCGTCCTTTTCCTGTTCACGCTCCTTTTCAACCTGATCGCCGACCATGTCGCCCATCGCTACAAACAGACCGGAGCCGCGACACTTTGATGGATAAACATCCCAGAACGACCTTGGACCCCGGGGCCAACAACCGCCTGTCCCTGAAGAGACGATTCGTCCAGAGCGCCATGTTCTGGCTCTTTCGAGGCGCCGCCTTGATCAACGGCCTCGCGCTGCTCGTGGTGGTCTTCTTCCTGGTCAAAAACGGCTGGAAGGCCATCAATTGGACCTTCCTCACGCAGCCGCCGATCGATTCGATGACGCGGGGCGGCATCCTCCCCTGCATCGTCGGCACCCTCTGCCTCAGCATCGGCGCCATCGTGATCGCCCTTCCAATCGGCGTCGCCTCGGCCATCTACCTGCATGAATACGCCAAACCCGGACGGGCGATGCGGATCATCCGCCTGGGAATCAACAACCTGGCCGGGGTTCCGTCAGTCGTCTTCGGGCTCTTCGGACTCGCCTTTTTCGTCGTCTATCTCAAGATGGGCGTCAGCATCCTGGCCGGCTCTCTGACCCTGGCGGCCCTGACCCTGCCGGTCATCATCGGATCGGCGGAAGAAGCCCTCAAGGCCGTTCCCCAGACCTACCGGGAGGCGTCCCTGGGGCTCGGCGCCACCAAGTGGCAGACCATATCGAAGGTCGTGCTGCCGGCGGCCCTTCCGGGCATATTGACCGGGGCCATCCTGGGCCTCAGCCGGGCTGCGGGTGAAACCGCCCCGATCATGTTCACCGCGGCGGTCTTTTTCACTCCGTCGATGCCTTCCTCGATCTTCGACGAGATCATGGCCCTGCCCTACCACATCTACGTCCTGGCCACCGCGGGGACAGACATCGAGCAGACCCGCCCGCTTCAGTATGGGACGGCACTCGTCCTGATCATCCTCGTCCTGGGCCTGAACCTGGTGGCGATCATCTACCGCGCAAGACTCCAAAAGAAGAGGTGACCCGAATGTCCACGATCCCCGCCGCGAACGAGAACACCGACGCCGATCCGGATGCCGGCATCGAGGAAGAGGTCAAGATGCAGGTTCGCGGCCTCGATTTTTACTACGGCCCGTTCCACGCCCTGCAACACATCGACATGGACTTTTTCAGCAATCAGGTGGCCGCCCTGATCGGTCCCTCGGGGTGCGGGAAAAGCACCCTTCTGCGATGCCTGAACCGCATGAACGACCTGATTCCCTCTTCGAGGGTCGAAGGGGAGATTCTGCTCGACCGTCAGGACATCTACCACCCGGATCTCGATGTGGTCAGCCTCCGCCGGCGCATCGGGATGGTGTTCCAGAAGCCGAACCCCTTCCCGAAAACGATCTTCGAAAACGTGGCCTACGGCCTCCGGGTCAAAGGCGTCAAAAACCGCATAATGATCTCGGAGGCGGTGGAGAAAAGCCTCAAAGGGGCCGCGCTCTGGGACGAGGTCAAGGACCGCCTGAACGAATCCGCCCTGGGGCTTTCGGGCGGGCAACAGCAGCGCCTCTGCATCGCGCGCGCCATGGCCGTCGAACCCGAGGTCCTCCTCATGGACGAACCGGCATCGGCCCTGGACCCGATTGCGACCCAGAAGATCGAGGAACTGGTCCACGAACTGAAGCGGGACTACACGATCATCATCGTCACCCACAACATGCAGCAGGCCGCGAGGATCTCGGACCGCACCGCCTTCTTCTACATGGGCCGTCTGATCGAGTCCGGCAAAACCAAAAACATCTTCACCCGTCCCAGACTGAAACAGACCTCCGATTACATCACGGGCCGTTTCGGTTGACAGGGCGTCGAGAAACTTACCGCTCACAGGCCGAGGAAAATGTTTGGATTCGAACCCCGCAGCATCCACCGAAACCCTGCTTGCTCGACTGCACGGCAGCTGAGGGATGAGCGAGACGCACCGGGAGGGCGTTTTTCGGCGGCCATTCAACCCGATCGAAAGGAAGGGCGATGAGGCACTTTCAGCGTGAACTGGCACATCTGAAAAAGCGGATCCTCACCCTGGGGGCCCTCGTGGAGGACCGGGTCCGCATGGCCATCCAGGCCATCGAAACCCGGGACGGGGAGTTGGCGCGAGAGATCATCAAAGCAGACCGGGAAGTGGACGAAATCGAGGTCGAAGTGGAGGAGGAATGCCTCAAGATCCTCGCCCTGCACCAGCCGGTCGCAGTGGATCTGCGCTTCATCACGGCGGTCATCAAGATCAACAACGATCTCGAGAGGATCGGCGACGAGGCGGTCAACATCGCGGAACGGGTGGTCAATATCGCGAAGCGCCCGCCCCTGAACGTGCCCTTCGACTACAGCCGGATGACCGAAAAGGCGGAGAGTATGGTCAAGAGCAGCCTGGACGCACTGGTCAACATGGACGTTGATCTGGCTTACAAGGTGTGCCTCATGGACGATGAGGTGGATGAAATGAACCGGCGGATCTATGACAAGGTCAAGGACACGATCATGCTTCACCCCGACCGTGTCGCCTACCTGATCAACATGCTTCTGGTGGCGCGTCATCTCGAGCGGATCGCGGACCATGCCACGAACATCGCTGAAGAGGTCATCTACATGATCGAGGGGGAGATCTCCCGCCACCAGAGAAACAACTTCCAGCCGGGTGACAACCCCTGCTGATCCCTGGAAAGCCCCTTCCAGGCGGGCCATCCCGGCGGATTCTTCCAAAGCTCTTCCGTGGAGAAGGAGGTCAGCGCGAAGGCCCCGGTTCATCCGGTTTTGCCGAAACAGCGACCCGGAAAGGCAAAGGACAGGCCGCATCCGCAGCAGCCCTCAGACGCGCCTCTTCGGCCCTTAGGATATCCAGAAGCATCAGGGCCTCCAGGGGTTCCAAATCCACCCCCCGGCCCCTGCGATCCCGGATCCGAAGTGCTTCATCGTCCACATGGATCGTCAAGGTCTCCTGCATGGTCGATGACACGGAGGTGCAACCCCCATCAGACGTCGAGCGGTTCATACGATCACCCCTCGAATCCCTGCCGGACGCCCTCCAGCTCGCCCAGAAATTCCATGACAGCCCGATTGAAGGCGGCCGGCTGCTCCCGGTTGGAAAGATGGGCTGCGGACTTCAACACCACGAGCCGGGAATCTGGTATCCGCTCATGCAGGACCTTCGATTCGAAGACCGGCGTGCCGGGGTCGTCTTCGCCGACGACGATCAGCACCGGAAGAGCGATCCGACCCAACGCCTCGGTCAAATCGAGCCGCCGGATGGCATGACAGCAGCCCGCGTACCCTTCCGGCGGCGTATCCAGGATCATGCGGCGCACGGGCTCCACGAGCTCCGGGTGCTCCTCACGGAAGCGTGGGGTGAACCATCTTTCCAAAGTCGGCTCCACGTGTTGAGCCATGCCTTCCCGAAGCGTGGCCTCGATGCGCTCCTCCCAGACGGGCGCGGCCTCGGGGGGAACCCGGCTCGTCGTGTCACAGAGGATCAGGCTTTTCAACGCCTCCGGATGCAGCAAAGCCAGCGTCTGGCCGATCATCCCCCCCATGGAGATCCCCATAAAGTGCGTTGGCCCCAAACCCAGGGCACCCAGCAGTTCAAAGATGTCGCTTGCCAGCATCTCCAAGCTGTAAGGGCCCGGCGGGGCATCAGTGCCGCCATGGCCCCGTGTATCGAAGCGCAGCACCCGATAGCGGCTCTTCAGCGCCTGGACCTGCGGCTCCCAGAGTTCAAGGCTGGTCCCCAAAGAATGGCTCATCGTCACCAAGGGCGCTTCGGGGGGCCCTTCGAGGCTGTATCGGATCGTTATATCGTTGGCTCTGATCTTCATCCCTGCCTTTAAACCTCCTCGCCCCGAGGCCCGCGCCCTGTCCGTTTTCGAAGCACGATGGCGCTCCGGGCCCCTATGGCACGTAAAGATCGCTCTTCTCCCAATCCCGCTGCTCCTCTTGGAAATCCTTGAGAAAGGATCTACCCCGCCTGTTTTTCAGGTCATAGATAGCGTGCCGGAGAATCGCAATCGGAACACCGCCCTTCAAATGCACCGTGATGTCGTAACGGCTGAAGCCGGCGATGATCCCCCGGATCACCTCGCCCTCGAGCAGGGTGAAAAACACCACTTCTCTCTCCATCATCAGGGGAAACAGACTCTTGTTCTTGACGAAACGGCGGGCGCCCGCTGCCAGAATCGGATCGAGATTCATCGACCGAATCTCCTCATCGATCCGGATCATGCCCCTGACCCTGGAAGCGACCTCGAGGGGATAGAGCAACTTGATCTGAAGTTTGGACAGGTGCATCTCCCCCCCGCCGGGCTGGGAGGAGAGGATATCGTATTTCAGGTTCTTGTAGATTTTGCATACGATTACGCGATGCCCATGGATGTACAATTCCCAGGGTTTGCGGGATTGCGCGGCCGCATCGAAGATTGACCGCTCGTAGTTCTTCTCCAGATAAGGTTGGAGTCCTTTGAGATATCCCATCGCTGCCCGCACCTTCCAAACCGGACACACCCCAGAAGCGCCTCTAGCGTTTTCACGCCTTCGTGACCGGCCTCCGCTGTTCGAAAGAAAGATATGGCCGTTTGCAAAGCGGCCGCAGGCGCTCTCTGCTCATTCGTTTACATCATAGCATATTCCGCGAAAATTGGCAGGGCGTTTCCGGGTCCAACGACCGCAACGCGGTGCGCCGCCTTCAATCCGGCAAGGCCCTCCCGCTCATCAAAATCTCATGCTTTGATCATGCTTTCCAAATATCCCCGGGGGATAGTGCCCTATCCAAAGACAATCATCCGGGGGAGGAGGTGAAGGCTGAATCGGCTGCGGAGGAAGAAACAGGAGGAGAGGGTTGTGAACTTTATCATTAAAATCAAGGAGATGCATTGGACATGAGAAAACGATTCCTTTTATTGGCTGTCTGTACGTTCTTTTTGGCCTCGGTATTTTCCGGACCAGCGTATACGGCTGAAGTGGATATCCTGGTCAACAAACTCGTCGAGAAAGGGCTGCTGACACGCGACGAGGCGGGCCAACTGATCTCGGAGATGCAGGGCGAGGCGGAACGCCAGAAGGCCGAGATCCAGCAGGTGGCGCAGGAAGCCGCCAAGGAAGAAACCAAGGGGAAGCTCGTGGAACTGCCCAAGTGGGTGGAAAAAATCAACTTCAAGGGCGACCTGCGCCTCCGTTATCAGAGCGAGGACATGGACAACGACAACAGCCCCAGCCGCGACCGCTGGCGCTTCCGCTGGCGGGTAGGCCTCGAGGCGGAGGTGAACGAGCAGTGGACGGCCGGCTTCGGACTGGCCTCCGGCAGCGATGACCCGCGCTCCACCAACCAGACCTTCGAGGACACCTTCCAGACCCCGGATGCACGAATCGACTACGCCTTCGTCAAGTACGCCCCGGCCGAATGGGTCGATCTGCTGGGCGGCAAGTTCAAGAACCCGCTCTGGAGCGCCAAGGACCTCCTGTGGGACGGGGACATCAATCCGGACGGTTTTGCCGCTTCCCTCAAACACAGCATGCAGGACGGCCGTGTGAAGCTCTTCTTCGTCCCTGCCTGGTTCATCCTCGACGAATACAAGGCGGACACCAGCGACCCGTGGATGCTTGCCTTGCAGGCCGGCGCCCAGTACAGCTTCACCGAGGCAGCCTATGTAAAGCTCGCCCCCTCTTTCTATAAATTCGACGCCCTCAAGGGGAACAATTTCGTCCACAGCGCGAAGAGCAACTCGGTCGATAAAAACGGCAAATTGATCTACGATTACGATGCCTGGACCGTGGACGGTGAATTGGGTGTCCATTTCGGGGGACCGGTCCAAATGGCGGCCCTCTTCGGTCAGTATGTCCAATCGGACGCCGACAAGGATGACACCGGTTATCTGTTCGGCGCCAAGATGGGCGCAAAAAAGGTCAAATCCTTCGCCGATTGGCAGCTCAAGTACAATTACCGCAAGCTGGAAAGGGATGCATGGCCGGACTTCCTGCCGGACAGCGATTTCTACGGCGGAGCGACCAATGCCGAGGGGCATGAGGTCGAGTTCGTCTTCGGTCTCGCGAAGAATGTCACGATCGGCCTGGACTACTACTTCGATGTCGAACCCGTCGATGCCGTCGACCCCGTGAAAAAGCAGGACCTTCTGCAGGTCGACCTCATCGTCAAATGGTAACCGAGCCCTGGAAGGCAGGTCGAGTTCCCGATCCTGCCTCTCCAGGAGCCTTTCAGACCCGATCCGCATCACCCCGGGTAGAACCAGCCGCCCGGGCTTGAAATGTGCGAGCCCCGTCCCATGATGGCCGTGCGCCGGACGCCGGCCGTGATGGGGCGGGGATTGAAAGCGGCATCCATGCCGGAAACCATCATTCCTACAGAAAGGAGGACCCTATATGATCACGGAAAGAGAAGTGGACAAGTTCGTATCGATCTTCGACTTCGAAAACTGGGCGGCGATCGGCCTGCCGGATCAGTTGGCAACCCGTGTCATGGTTATTCACGATCGGAAAGCGGGTCGCACGGATGTCACCATCCTGAACAAAAACCTCGCGCTCGACACCCATGAACGTCTTGCCGAGTGGTTGAAGACGCACGTAGACACCTACGAAATACCCCGCCAATAGCCCATCCAAGGCAGAATCCGGCCGCGTGACCGGCCGCCGCTCCGCGGCGCCTCACCTATCCGGTCCGCTTCACCCTCCAAGGAAATCCCATCCGACAAATCCTCAGGGCCGCCTCCCGGGTACGGGCGAATGAATCGAACAAACGGCCCAATCCCCCCGATTCCGAACGGGGCAGCAGGCTGCAGTCGACGCGCTGCGGGGTTCCACCGGCATCGTCGAAGGCCTGTCGCCGGGCGGGCGAAACGCCCATTACCAGGCGCTGTCGAAGCCGGCAGGTGCACCGATTTCATTTGCCACAGCGACTACATTTTTGTATAATTTAGATTTTTATCTGTCCAGCATATCCTGACTGCGCTGCGAGGCATTCCTTTCATGGACGAAGCGACCCATCTGGATAAGATCACCTGTCTTTATGAAATCACAAAGGCGATTCACGCCTCGCTCGATCTGCGCAAGAGCCTCTATAAGGTCCTGGATCTGCTTTCCGAGTATCTAGGAATGAACAGGGGTTCGATCACTCTTCTAAACCCTGAGACCTCCGAGATCCATATCGAAGTCGCTCATGGCATCTCGTCGGCGGAGATGAACCGCGGGCGGTATCGCCTGGGTGAAGGCATCACCGGGCGCGTGATCGAATCGGGGCGCCCCATGGTCATCCCGCAGGTGGACGAAGAGCCCCTCTTCCTGGATCGGACAGGCGCAAGGCGAGCGATCGACAAGTCCAAGATCGCGTTTCTCTGCGTGCCCGTCATCGACGGGTCCAAGGTCCTGGGGGCCCTGAGCGTCGACCGGATGCCGGACGGAGGGAGCTCGCTCGACGAAGACGTCCGGCTCCTGACGATCATCAGCAGCCTGATCGCCCAGAAGGTGAGCCTGCTCGAAAAGATCACCCGGGAAACCGATCAGCTGCGTGAAGAGAACATCCTCCTCAGGAAGGAACTGAACCGCAAATACAGCTTCACCAATATCATCGGCAACAGCCGGAAGATGCAGGAGGTCTTCTACCTCATCACCCAGGTCGCCAAAAGCAACGCGAACGTCCTGCTCCTGGGGGAGAGCGGCACAGGGAAGGAACTGGTTGCCAACGCCATCCATTACAACAGTCTTCGAGCCGAGCAGCCGTTGATCAAAGTCAACTGCGCCGCCCTGCCCGCCAACCTTGTCGAGGCGGAGCTGTTCGGATACGAGAAAGGGGCGTTTACGGGGGCGAACGAACAGAAGGCGGGCAAGTTCGAACGGGCCCACGGCGGGACCATCTTCCTGGACGAAATCGGCTCTCTGGCCCTCGAAAGCCAGGGAAAACTCCTGCGCGTCCTGCAGGAGAGAGAACTCGAAAGGCTGGGGGGCAACAAGGTCATCAAGGTCAACATCCGGCTGATCGCCGCCACCAACCAGAATCTCGCCACCGCCGTCGAGGCCGGAACCTTCCGCGAGGATCTCTTCTACCGCCTCAACGTCTACCCTATCTACCTCCCGGCCCTTCGCGAACGGGAGGCGGACATCCTGCTCCTGGCCGATTATTTTCTGGAAAAATACGCCCGGGAATACAGCAAAGACATCAAGCGGATCTCGACCCCCGCCATCGAGGCCCTGACGCAGTATCACTGGCCTGGGAATGTCCGGGAGCTCGAAAATTGCATCGAGCGGGCCGTCCTTCTCTGCGACGACCAGGTCCTGCACAGCTACCACCTCCCGCCCACCCTGCAGACCGCCAGGGACACCGGGACGCTGCAATCCGATTCGCTGCAGGACGCCATCGAGCGGTTCGAGCGGGACCTTCTGATCGATGCCCTGAAAAGTTCGCGCGGCAACATGCGGCAGGCCGCCAAGGCCCTTCAGACGACTGAAAGGATCTTCGGTTACAAGATCAAGAAGTACGGGATCGATCCGAAGAAATACCGATGAGGGCGAACCGGATCACGCCCTCGAGCAGGGAAGCTTTCCCGTGAGTTGGAAGGAGCCGGAAAGGCAAGCATCAGGCAAGAGGCGGTGCAAAGGCCGACGTCAGTCCTTGTTGCGGCTTTTCACCAGTTCGATAAATATTTTCAGACTTTCGGCCGTACCGAAGCTCTCTTCGAAGAGACGCTCGCTCCAAAAGGTCAAGCCCAATCTGAAGATCCGGTGGATGGCCTCATCGGCGCCTTCGGCACCCTGCAATTTGACCAGTTGGTAGAGCAGCTCCTGGGGCACCTTGATCGGGTAGACGGCGCTGTCCGAATCCAAGGCGGCGTCCGAATCCTCGGCGGATTTGAGATAATCCTGAATGCCTTTGAGGATCTTGAGGTTCAGGAATTTGCGCTGGTATTCCTTTTCGTCCATGAAATCGAAGACCATCCTTTCACTTCGAGTATAGAAACCCGGTCCCGCAAAGTCAACAAAGGCGGCATGCAAGCGATGGAAACCCCTGCAGCAGAACTGACCCGGACGGTCGGGGACATCCCGATGTTCGAAGGATTGCCCGCGCGGCAGTTGGAGGAATTGGCGCAGATCGTGAGGATCGACGTCTTCGAAAAAGGCGGCGTCATCTTTTCCGAGGGGGATCCGGGCCTGGGGTTCTATGTGCTGGTCGAAGGGCGCGTCAAGATCTATAAGATCTCCTGGGACGGAAAGGAGCAGATCCTGCACATCTTCGGTCCCGGCGAACCGTTCGGGGAGGTGCCGGTTTTCGCCGGGCAGCGTTTCCCGGCCCATGCCGAAGCGATCGAAAAAAGCACCCTCCTCTTTTTCCCACGGGAGGCCTTCATCAACTGCATCCGCCGCAATCCCGATCTGGCCCTCGATATGCTGGCCGTTCTCGCCAGACGCCTCCGCGTGTTCACCGTACTGATCGAAGACCTCTCCCTCAAGGAAGTCCCCGGCCGGCTGGCGGCCTATCTGCTCTACCTCAGCCGGAGAAGCCAGGGGAGCCTCGACCTCGAACTCGATATCTCCAAATCCCAGTTGGCTGCCCTGCTCGGCACCATCCCCGAGACGCTTTCCCGCATCCTTGGACGAATGAGCAAACGGGGTTTGATCCTCTCAAACGGACCGCGCATCGAGATCCTTGACCTTGCCGCATTGCAACAACTGGCCGAATCCGGCACAGGGCTGTAGACGGCCGCTGTTCGCCCGGTCTCACAGGCCGATCATCGAGGAGGGGGGGATTCGTCGCCCGGCCGAGCGCCTGCAGAGCAAGACCCTGCCGGCTTCGGCCGCGCCAGGCGGGCGCCAGACGTCCGGGCCGGTCAGTTTTTACGCATCAGATGAGTGACCGCCTCTTCCAACCCGTCGATGGTCAGCTCGAACATGGGGAATATCTCGCGTATGGCATGGATCGAGCGGGTATAGGGCCATTCGTCGGACATCTTCGGGTTGAGCCAGGCCGAAAAACGGAAGGTCTCGGCGATGAACCGCAGCCGTTCGATGCTCGGCCGGTTGGAGCGCTCTTCGACGTGGATCGAACCGTCCGTCGCCATGAGTTCGTAGGGCGCCATGCTGGCGTCCCCCACGATGATGAAACGGGTATCGGGATCCAGCCTGACCAGTTCATCCACCCGGAACGGTTTGCGGTAGCGGGAGGGATCCTCCCAGAGATTGTCGTAAATGGTGTTGTGGAAGAAGAAGGTCTTCAACTCCTTGAACTGGGAGCGCGCATAGTTGAAGAGGGTCTGCACGACCGCTATGTACGGGTCCATCGACCAGCCCCCGTTGTCGATGGCGAGGATGACCTTGAGGCGGTCTTTCAGGCTCCGGTCGAAGACGATTTCGATCTCCCCCGCGTTGCGCATGGTCTGATAGATCGTCTTGTCCACGTTCACCTGGTCCTTTGGACCGGCCGGCATCAGATTGCGCAGCCGCTTCAGGGCCTCCCCGATCTGGGCCTGAGTCAACGGGCCTCCCTGGGAATAGTCCCGGTAGCGGCGGTCCATGGCGACCTTGATCGCTGATTTATTCCGGGAGACGCCTCCAACGCGCATACCGCCCGGATGGTATCCGGAGTGGCCGACCGGCGAGGTCCCGCCCGTCCCGATCCATTTGCTCCCGCCGTGGTGCTCCTCGGTCTGCTCCTTCAACCGGTCCAGAAAATATTGCAGCAGCTCCTCCGGACTGAGCTTGTTCAGCTTCGACTCATCGACCCCGAGTGCATCGGCGATGGCCTTCGGGTCCTTGAGCCACTCCTCGAGCATGAGCCGCGCCATTTCCTCCAGTTCGAACGCCTCCGGCGCCTTGAGCTCCGCCCCTTCGAAATGATGGGCGAAGACCTGGTCATAGAGGTCGAAATAACGCTCGCTCTTGACCAGAATGGCGCGCGCAGCGGTGTAAAGCTCCCCGAGGGAGGTGATCATCCCTTCTGAAAGGGCCTTCTGCAGCCGCAGAAAGGACGTGGGGGATACCGGGATCCCCACCTGTCGCAACAAATAGAAAAATTGGGTGAACATACGCTCCTGTCCGTCCAGGATTGATTCGGCTGCCGCCGGGCCTCGCTATCGCCTGAGGCCGATGGGCGAAGGCCATCCCCTCCGCCGGCGCATCAGGCACCCGCCGGTTCGAGGTGACAGGTTTGTCGTGTCGGCCCTCTCAGATCCGCATGCGGGAGACGGCGCTACGGGCCAGGGCAAAATCCGGACTTTTCTTGAAAAGGACACCCAGGTAAGGGAGTTCGCCCTTGACGAGGTCCTTGACATTGAACTCCGGATCGGACTTCAAGGCTCTTATCCAGTTGATCAATTCCCGGGTGGCGGGCTTCTTCTCCGTCCCCCGGATGCCTCGCAGCTGATAGAACGCCCGCACCGCATGGTCCAAAAGCTCCCGGCTGATATCCGGAAAGTGCACCGAGATGATCCTCTGCATCATATCCGGCTCCGGAAAGGCGATATGGTGGAAATTGCAGCGGCCCAGGAAAGGATCCGACAGGTCCTTCTTGGCGTTGGAGGTGATGATGATGACCGGACGATTCTTGGCCTTGACGGTCTTGTCGATCTCGATGATGTCGAATTCCATCTGGTCCAGCACATCGAGCATGTCATCCTGAAAGTCGGTGTCCGCCTTGTCGATCTCGTCGATCAGCAGGACCACCTTCTGGTCCGCTGCAAACGCCTGTCCGATCTTTCCCATCTTGATGTACTCTTCGATGCTGCTGACATCGCGCTGGGAATCGCCGAAGCGGCTGTCGTTCAACCGGGTGAGCGTGTCGTACTGGTAGAGGGCCTCAATCAGCTTCATGCTGGATTTGACATTCAAAACGATCAGCCGCATGTTCAGCGATTCGGCGATGGCATGCGCAAGCATCGTCTTTCCCGTACCGGGTTCGCCCTTGAGAAGCAGGGGCATCTCGAGCGCCATCGAAATGTTCACGATGTTGGCCAGTTCCTCGTCCAGGACATACTTCGATGCCCCGGTAAAAACGCAGCCATCCGATCCGGCGGCCGATGGGGATGGTACCTTGGACATTTTTAGACTCCTTTTTTTGCGCCTTGCTAGAAACGGAATATTTTCACAAAGTAACTGCCACATTCGTTTTCATGGATGTAAACCGGTGCAAATATGAATCGAATTTTTTAGTATAAAGACTCGACAAGCCCATGTCAACACGTGAACCCCGGCCCGTCTCGGACCTAACCGGGAATGACCGTCCGGGGCTGTCGGGTTTCTCTTTCCGCCCTTGGCCTGACTCTGCATCCCCGGGCCCGGCACCGCACATCCGCGAACCTGCCTTCGCTCCAGGCAGAAGACAGCCGCCTGGCGGCCTTTCGAACCGGATGCCCACTCAGAGAGCCTTGCCCCGGAATCGCCGGTTGGCCGGCCCCGGAGAACGGTGATTCCGTCACCCCCTGTTCCCCCGGATCCGGCGCTTCACCCCGGCCCGGGCCCCTGCATTCAACCGGCACCCGCCGGCGCCGGGACACCAGGGGCGCCACCCGGCCGAGCTTCCACTTCCAGCCTCAGGCGACTGTCGAGACCGGCAGATTCTTTATAGGTATGGACGTAGCGCAGCGAACGATGTATGATAATCGATATCGAACGTTCAGCCTCCCTGTTGCACGCACCGGACAAACAGGATCCAGCAGGATCCCAGCTCCAGTCGGCATGGTAAAGGGTCCACCAAACTCACAGCCTCACCTTTGGGCGAATTGCAGATCTTTCCGATCGATTCCACCCTGCACATCCACCGAAAAACCGGAGCGGCATCGTGTCCTGGACTTGTCTCAAACCGCCCTTGCCCGAGCCTCCAGGGGGCGGAAAGTTTTCCTAGGAGGCTCCGCTGCGAGAGTGCACAACCAGAAGATGTGCTACCCGTTGTCCGGGAAGGAGGCGCCCATGCAGAAACAAATCCTCAACTACGAAACGCTTCTGAAGGTGACCCACGGCATCGTTGTCTCCAAAGATCCCGAAGAGGTCGCCCTGTTGATCGTCGAAAGCGTCAAGAGCGCACTCAACGCCAAGGCCTGCGCACTGTTCCTCTTCAATCGCAAAACCAACGAACTGGAGGTCGCCGCTTCCATGGGCCTGAGCGACGAGTACCTGAACAAAGGCCCCCTCAGCTCTCTCAAATCCATTGCAGCCTCCCTGCGCGATGGCCCGGTCGCCGTCTATGACGTCAGCGACGACCCGCGCATCCAGTATCCGGAGGCCGCCAAAAAGGAGGGGATCGCTTCCATCCTATCCGTTCCCATCATTGTGAGGGAAAATCCGATCGGCGCCCTCAGGGTCTACACCGCCGAGCCCTGGGAAGCCAGTCTGGAAGATGTCAATTTCGTCCAGGCGGTCGCCCAGATAGCCGGGATGGCACTCGAGATGTCGCGCCTGTACAAGGGCCTGAAAGACAGCATCGAGATCCTGAAGGCCCGCAGACCGGCAAGCAGCCTCAAGAGCAAGAAATGGACTCCTCACGAGGGCGTGCCGAAAAGCGTCGGGATGCTCGGCCAGAAACCCGCGGATGTGCACTAGGCAGATCCGCATCACCCCTCTGTGAACCCGCCCCGATCCCCCCTATGCCGGTCACCCGGCCTTTTCGGGACCGGGCGGGTCTGCAAACCAGAAGCAGGGCCTACGTATGCCGTTAGCCTTTGAATCGTTGAGCCACGGGACCATCGCCTTCGGCTTCTTCAACATCGACTCCGACATGCTGCTTCTGGACCGCCTCTTTTTTTTCGCGCCGACTTTCTGCCGCTCCCTGACCGGGATCGCCGTTGCGAAGGAAACGCGCCGCCACAGAAGCCCTTGGGATGTTTATCGAATCGACCGGCCCGAGGACATCGGCGATCTCATGGGGGCCATTCACGGCATCCGCTACACGGGGTTTCTCGGCGACGTCTATCGCCGGTTTCCTTTCCCACCACAGCCGGAGGCCTTCAAACAGAAGCCCGAGGGGCATGAAACCCGGCGGGAAATGCAAGCCCTGATCCAGAAATACGCCCAGAGGCGGCCCATCCCATTCGTGGTCGAAAAGGAGGGCATGGAGGCCGCCATCGGTGTTTACCGCTTCGATCGCCCCGCTTTTCAGGAGCTGGTCCGCTACGTCTGGCTCGGGGGGTACCCCCGCTGGAGAGACGGCATCCGCCCCCCTGAGGTCCTCGAGATGAAACGGGGTATTCAGCAAAACCCCACAGGGATCTTCGAAGGTCTCGACCTTTCCTGAGCTCCCACCCCGTTCGCGCCCTCTGTGCCACGGCAAAAAAAGGGCGATTTTTCGCTGAATGGGTATCGAGCAGGCGATCGGCTTTCCCGTTCCGCGAAACCGGCAGGCAGGCCCCGGAACAAAAAAGCCCGATGGAAGCCGCATGACGAGACTGATCGGTTTCCATCGGGGGATACGCTGCGTGGCGGGTCTCAGCGCCCATCGGCAGGGCCGCTCGCGCAGCGAGCCGCAGGCGCCCCGGGGCAATCGGCCCCGGAATCTCAGGAGCCCGACAAATGCCTCCAGGCCGCCTTGGCCTGGTCTTCACCCGAAACAGGGCCGCCGTCCCCGCCCGCGGCCGGCTGCTGAGGCCGCTGGCCCCGCAGCCTTGCGATGCGCTCTTCGATCGGCGGGTGGGTCGAAAACAGCTGCATCAGGCTCCGCCCTGAGAGCGGGTTTACGATGAACATGTGGGCTGTGGACGGGTTGGCCTGCATGGGAAGCCGCCTGGAGTAGGCTCCGAGTTTTTCGAGCGCTCCGGCCAAACCTTCGGGGTTGCCCGCGAACGACGCTCCACCCGCATCGGCCTGATACTCCCTCGAACGTGAGATGGCCATCTGGATCAGCATCGCCGCCACCGGTGCCAGGATCGACATGACGATCAGCCCGACGCCTCCGAGGCCCCCACCTTCCTCGTCATGGCTGGACCCTCCGCCGAAGATGGCCGACCACCGGGCCATGTTGGCCAGGATCATGATCGCACCGGCCAACGTAGCGGCGATGGAGCCGATCAAAATATCGCGGTGTTTTACGTGCGCCAGTTCGTGGGCGAGGACCCCTTTGATCTCCTCGCGATTCATCAGCCGCAGGAGCCCCTCCGTAACCGCCACGACGGCATGCTCAGGATCCCTTCCCGTAGCGAAGGCGTTCGGCGCCTGCTCCGGAATCACGTAAAGCCTGGGCATCGGGACCCCCGCCCGCTGCACCAGTTCCGAGACGATCCCGTAGAGCTCGGGATACCGGTCGGCCGTAGCCTCCTGCGCCCGGTACATCCGCAGAACGATCTTGTCGGAATACCAGTAGCTGAAAAAATTCATGCCCATGGCCAGGATGAAGGCCAGGATCATCCCCTGCTTCCCTCCGAAAAGATGGCCGATCCACATGATCAGAAGCGTCAACGCCCCGAGCAGAAGCGTCGTTTTGAACCAGTTTCCCATCGTCCTTCTTCCTCCCCGTCCTCAGACGACAAAAGGTTTGGAGCATGCAGCACAGGGCCGCCCGCGCCGGTTTCCTGCGGCCGCAGATCACCCTCGGGCTCAACCGTCCTGCACGTTTATGTATATCATAAGAATGGGTTCAACAGGGTCAATAGAGATCGGAGCGAAACACGCCCGGCCCGGATCCGGTGGAGCGCCGGTCCACAATCTGCAGCCGCCGGGCGTCCTTGGTTGCACGTTCGTCCGAAAACCTGCGATAGCGGAACGGGGCCCGGGAGAACCGGGCCGGAAGGCAGAAGCGGGTCACAGCCATTTCTTACGGCGGAACGCCAGGACCATGAGTCCGCCGGCCACGATCATCACCAGCCACACCGCGGCATAGCCCCAGCGCCATTCCAGTTCAGGCATATGCCTGAAATTCATCCCGTAGACGCCGGCGATAAAGGTCAGCGGGATAAAAATGGTCGCAATGATCGTCAGCACCTTCATCACCTCGTTCATGCGGTTGCTGAGGCTCGACAGATACACGTCGAGCGTGGCCGCCGCCATATCCCGGAAGGTCTCGAGGGTATCCACCACCTGGATCGTGTGGTCATAGACATCCCGCAAAAAAGGCTGCACCTCCGGCCCCATCAGCGGCGATTCCCCCCGCTGCAGGCCGCCAAGCACCTCGCGCAGAGGCCACACCGACTTCCTCATCCACAGCATCTCCCGTTTGATGGTCTGAATGCTCTCCAGGGTGTCGGACATCGGACCCGAAAGGACCAGATCCTGAAGCTCCTCGAGTTGCTCGCCGAAATTCTCGAGAATCACGAAATACTGATCCACCACCGCATCCATCAAGGCGTAAGCGAGATAATCCGCCCCCATTTTCCGGATGCGCCCCTTCCCGCTGCGGATCCGGTCACGGAGCATGCCGAATACGTCCCCCTCGCGCTCCTGGAAGGAGAGCACATAGCGAGGCCCGACGACGAGGCTGATCTGCTCGGACAGAATCTCTCCACTCTCTTCATCGAAGGTCAACATCCGAAGGACAACGAAGAGGCAGGCCTCATAGTCCTCCTGCTTGGGGCGCTGTCCGGTGTGCAAGACATCCTCCAACAGCAGGGGATGAAGCCCGAACAACCGCCCGAACGCCCCCACGACACCGGCCTCGTGAACCCCGCTCACATTGATCCATGACACCTTTTCATCAGAGAGCGCCGCGCCACACTCTTCAACCGATGAAACCTCTCTTTCGATAAGATCCGAATCGTTGTACTGCATCAGGGCGATCTGAACCTCTTCCGCCTTCCTTTCCCCGACATGCACCAGGGTGCCGGGCGGCAGACCCGCCTTGGACGACACTTTTCTATGATAGGTCCCCATGAAGCAAACCTCCTGCCCGGCTCGGATCCCCCAGGCCATCCCGGACGTGCTTTGCCCGCTTTTTGGGAGCAGCTTTTTCAGCCCAGGCCCTTCCTGATCGAGAACACGAAAGACGCCCCGCTTCCTTCGCCCTCAGCCAGCCAAACACGACCCTCGTGCCGCTGGATGATCTCCTTGACAATCGCCAACCCCATGCCGGACCCCTCGGTCCCCTTCGAGCTGGCGTGGCGCCGGAAGAGCTCGAACAGATGGGAGGCGTCTTCTCTGGAGATCCCTACCCCGTTATCCGAGACCGAGAAGACGTGGAAGTCGCCTTCGTCCCGGTACCCGAATCGAATCTCGGTCATCCCGGGCCCGCCGTATTTGAGGGCGTTTTCCGTCAGATTCCGCAGCACACGGCCAAGGGACAGCCGGTCTGCAGAAACCACCGGCAAATCCTCGGGCACGATCCATGCGATGCCGCGGCAGGAAAGGATTTCCCTCAGGGATTCTTGGATTTCGGCGAGCACCTCCTTCACCGGGACCTTTTCGATATCCAGCGAGGCCTCCTTGGCGCTGATGTAGGCGTTGATATCCGCAACCAGCCGCTGCAGCTGGGTCGAAGCCTTGAAGATATGCTCCAGGCACGTCTTCGCCTTTTCGTCGAGCCCGCCGTCGATCATTGACTCCAGGCGCCGCAGCAGACCATAAATGGCGATCGCGGGGCCCTTGAGGTCATGCGAAATGGAGTAGGCGAAAAACTTGATGGTTTCGTTCTTTTTTTCAATCTCTTCCGCCTTCGACCGGATATCTTCGAGCAGGCGGATGTTGGTGACGGCCACGGCGATCTGGCTGCCGATGAGATTGAGGATGTCCACCATCCCTTGATGCAGCTCGACCTCGTGCCGGGCCGCCAGATTCAGGACGCCCACCACCTTGTCCATCAATATCAAGGGCACACAGATGATGATCTTGATCCCCCTGGCGGCGAGCAGCTTGATCCTCTCCCGGTCATCGAGTTCGCTCAGCCGTTGCGCGATGAACGAACGGGTGCGGGCCGATTTTCCCGAAAAGCCCTCCTCCAGGCGAACGATCTCCAGATGCTCGGTCTCGATGCCCAGGCTGGCGGCCAGGTGCATGCACTCCGCCTTTTCGTCCATCAGATAGATCCTGGCCGCGTCCAGTTGAAAGTGGGAGGTGATCTTTGCAATGGACCGGCTCAGAAGCCCGGCCAGATCGATGGTCGATGCCGCTAGAAAACTCAGGTCGAGCAGCAGCGAGAGATCACGGTTTCTTTCCCGGAAGCCGGTCTCGTCAAAGGGCAAAGAGATATATTCCTTGTTGAAGGGCATCGTTCAATCTCACCTCACAGAATGATTCTCGACCGGCGCAGAATCCGTGGGCCGCTCACCCTCGCTGGTGCGGCCGCTCCCATCCATCGATGCACCGGTCCACTCTTCCTTTCGCCCGGCCCCCCCATCGACGGCGCCCGAATCGCCGCCGCCATCCGTCTTCATCTTCAAAAACAGGGGCGGAGCCTCGCCATCCTTCAGAGCGCCCATATAAAGCGTTTGATGCGGAAACGGAATCTCGATCCCACGGGCATCGAAGACACGTTTCAACCGGCGATTGAACTCTCTGCGGATGCTCCATTGTTTGAGAGGCCGCGTGGTGAATCGGGCGCGGATCACCACCGCCGAGTCCTCGAAACGGTCGAGCCCGAAGACCTCCAACGGCTCCAGGATGTCCGGGGCGTAGTCGGGGTCCTGACACATCTCCGCGCCGATCTCCTTCAGGATCTCCATGACCTCGTCGACATCCTCACGGTAGGCCACCCCGATATCCATCACCGCCCGAGAATACTCCTTGCTCAGATTGGTCAGTATATCGACGGAGCTGTTGGGAATGACATGGACATTGCCGTCCAGATCACGCAGCCGGATGGTCCGGATGCTGACGGCCTCGACGTTCCCCCCCTTGTCTCCCAGACTGATCCAGTCCCCCACCCGGATGCTGTCCTCGAAGAGGATGAAAAGCCCGTTGATCAGGTCTTTTACAAGGGTCTGGGAACCGAATCCGACGGCCAGCCCGAGAATGCCCGCCCCGGCAAGGATGGGGCCGACGCTCACCCCCACACGATCCAGCACGATCACCCCCGCCACGAACCAGACGCCAACCTTGATCCCTGCATGCAGCATGGGGATCAAGGTTCTGGTCTTCTGGGTCACCTGGAACCACTTTTGAGTGTCCTCACTGAGCAGATACCTGCGCAGGAACAGGCAGATCTCCAGCACGACCAGGGCGAGCGCAACCGTCAACACCATGCCGAATCCCCTCCAGATCAGCATGGAACCGATGTCCGACAAGACCAGGTCCCGAACCGGCACCCCCCATACCTGCCCTGCGACCCCCAGGGCCATGATCACCAGGAGACCGCTCAGGCCCTTCCGGAAGAGGTGGATATAGCGGTTCGCCTTGGCTTCGAGCCCCGGAAATCTGGCCTTGATGGCCTCCTCGACATGGAACAGGACCCCGAAGAATCCGTCGAGCACCCGAAACGCCAGCCAGAGACATACCCCAACCACCCCTGTCTTGAGCGTGGCCGCCAAAAGGTAGGCAAAGGCCCCATCGAGATGCAGGATCAAAAAAAGGAAAAACGCCCATACATATCCAATCAACAGGAGCCGCCCGTAACGGGTCGCCAGGCGGAGGCCCCTGTGCAGCACCGGTTCGGGCTCTGCCGTATCGGCCGTTCTTTTCCCGAGGCGCGTCTGGATTTCAGCCGCAGCCTGAAGGATGAAAGCGCTGAGCATGACCGGGAACCCCAGGAGGAGCGCGCCGCGGATAAAGGCATAGGCATCGGCTGGGATCCTCAGCAAACGCAGAAACTGGCTCAGAACGATGTAAAAAAAGGCGTACCGAACCAACCGCATCCCCCAAAGCCAGGCATAGTTGGCATCCTCGTCCGAAATCCTCAGGATGCGGGGCAAATCCGGATCCGGCCCGAGGAGGACCCTCAGCAGTTCCACCGTCCATCGGTAGCCGATCAGAACCGTGAAAAAGAAGAGGATAAACAGCTGAGCCCTGGGGAGAGAGGGCATCCATCGGAAAAGCAGGAAGAGACCAAGCAGGAGCATCACACAGGGCAGGCCCGATACGAATACCCTCGCAAGGGCGAGATGGAGATGCCCTGGATTCCGGATCATCCTCTCGTTGGTCCGGGCCAGGACGCCGTTCAGCGCCCAGCGGACGAGCAGGGCCAGAAGAATCGCCGCCAGAAGGTGACCCCCTAGAACGGCGAGGTCCTTCCGGCTTTCCAAATGACGCACGAGGGCGAGGGTCTCGTGCAACGCCTCGGGTGTGCGGACGATAAGGCCCCAGGCCGCCTCTGCAGCCCGTATGATGTGCGTGGAAATCGATTCGAACCTTGCCGCCGCCCGATCCAGAATAGCGAGCTCTTCCTCTCCCTCCGATTCCGGTGCCCGTCCTTTTGGGCTCACCCCCTTTTTCCGCTCCGCCTCGAGCTCGAGCAGGGTCTTCAGATCCTGGACGAACGTCTCGCGCCTGGCCGGGTCTTCCAGCAGTTCGACGATCCGCTCCATATCCTGGCGGGAGACCCGCGAAAGAAGATCCGGCTCGGCGGTATCGGCGGACGCGGCCGGGGCGGGCAAGGCTGCAAACCCCGCAACCACCCACAGGGCCGGCACCATCACAAGCAGGGGAAAAATTCTCCTGTAAAACATCACACCCGCCACCTTCCTATCGAACCGTCACATTGAATCCCAGACCCGGCTCCGGATTCGGGTAGAGGAATCCGCCCCGCAAGCGGACCGCCCCCGCCGTGGGGTCATCCATGAGCCCCAGATGGCCGTCGAGGTCGGCATAGATTACGTTGGGCCGCGCCAACGCGAAATGCAGCCCCGCGGCAATGCCCAGGGCCGCCTCGTCCAGGCAGCCGACCATCGCCTCGAGGCCGGCGGAGTGCGCCACGGCGTCGATCTGCAGAGCCTCCGAGATGCCCCCGACCTTCATCAACTTGATGTTCACCATGTCGGCCAGACCGCCGCGGGCGATGCGGAAGGCGTCCCGCAGGCTCGTCAGGCTCTCGTCCGCCATGACAGGGATTGCGGCGCTGCTGGTCACGCGTGCGAGCATCTGCGGCTCGCCTCTCGGGGTCGGCTGCTCGATGAGCGAGAGACGGGCCTCCCGGGTCCGCTCGACGAACCGGAGCGACTGCTCCACCGTGAACCCCTGGTTCGCATCGAAGCGCAGTTCGATCCCTTTGCCGACCGCCTCACGAACCCTCCATACCCGTTCGATATCGCCTTCGACGTCCAGCCCGCCCTTGATCTTGATGCTCCTGAACCCGCGCGCCGTCAAATCCCGGGCGGCGAGGAGCGTCTCGGCGGGCGGCATGATCCCGATGGTCACGCTGGTCTTCATCCGGCTCCGGTACCCGCCCAACAGGCGCCACAGGGGGAGCCGGCACCGCTTCCCGAGGACATCATACAGGGCCATGTCCACCGCGGCAAGAACGGAGGGCATGCCGGTGATCCGCCGCCTCAAACGCGTCATCACCAGCGCCGGCCTCAAGGGGTCCGCCCCCCGCAGAACCGGCGCAGCGAGATCGTCGATCGCCCGGAGGGCCGTCCCCACGGATTCGCCTGTCACGTGCAGGTCGGGCGCCGCGCAGCCCCAGCCCGTAATCCCCTGGTCGGTCTCGACCCTCAGCAGGATGTTCGTCGTCGACTCGACCCGCTCGTAGGCGATCGTATAGGGCTCCGACAGGTCCATGTGGACGGGCCAAGCCTCTATGGACGCGATTCTCATGGCCGTCAATAGCGCCTCTGGTAGAGTTCGTCCAGGGTCAGGCCCTTCAAATGCTCGACGAATTCCACCAGGTTCCGGATCATCTGCTCCCACATCCGACGCCCCTTTTCCGCCGTCGCCCTGGTCGGGTCCCCCAGGACACCGGAGGGGGAAAGCTTCGCGGTGTGAGCATACCAGCCCACCCCGCGCTTGGACGAAAAATCCAGGTAACGGCTCGAAAAACGGGGAACGAACTTCCTGGCCGCCTGCATCCGCACCCCTTCCGGACGCACCGCCAGGGAGGTGCTGGTCTCGATCTCTCCGGCGTGGACGTCGTTCGGGGTCTCGGCGATCGCCTCGATGTCCGCGTCGCTGCTCTCGCCCGTGTCGACGCACGTGAAGATGTGCGCATCGCGGTTGATCATCTGCGCCGCGAAATGGAGCGCCGGGATATTGCCCCCGTGGCCGTTGATGATCACGAGCTTGGTGACGCCGTTGCGGGCCGCACTCATGCCGACGTCGTACACGATCCGCGAAAGGCTGTCGGGGCTGACCCCGATGGTGCCGCTGAAATCGTCGTGGTGATAGGAGACGCCGTACGGGATGAGGGGGAGGACCACCGGCCTCGGATCGGAGCACCGGAGCGCCACCTGGTGGGTCAAGTACTCCGCGTCGAAGGCATCGGTATCCAGGGGGAGATGCGGCCCGTGCTGTTCGATGGCCCCGACGGGCAGCAGCGCCACGTCCACCTCTCTGAAGCGTTTCTTCGCCTCCGGCCAGGTCAGATCCCCCAGCAGGAAATGCTTCGATGGATCGCCGCTCCCCCCGCCGGACTCAGCGCCATCCACCGCAAAGCGATCAGGGGGCTCGAAGGGATAGGGCCTCGATAGGACCGGATCGCTCATCGGGTCGACGGGGATCCACAGCCGGCCGTTGCGTTTCACGGCTCCGTCCGCATGCGCCCCGTAGATCGTCAAAAGCGGCAGCCGCAGATCCCGCGGGATCTCCTCCGGGGGCGACCGCTCCGGGTCGAAACGGATCTTCATCACCTCCGGGCGGGGCCTGACGTGCATCCCGGAGGGGCCGGCGATGCCTTCGTGTCCCTTCCGGCGCAGCAGGTAGAGAAGATGCTGCACGCCGGCGCTCTCCTGGTGGGCGCCCTTTTCGGCCAGAGCTTTGAGACAGAAAGCCACCTGCTCGTCCGTGTAGCCGCAGCGGTGCGGATCGCCTCCGACCGCCTCGATCATACCCACGATCCGCCGGCACTTCTCGCAGCGGCCGCACGGGCGGACCCGGTCGCCGTCCTTGTGCGCCGCATGGCAGGAGACCTGACGGGCCTGCAGCTCCGGGTAGCGCTCGAGCAGGGTCTTCTGGATCAGGATCTCCGAGAGCGGACGCAGGATGGAGAACTGGCAAAGGCCCCAGCCCTTGCGGTGATAGTAGCGGGTCAGCGCGTTGTCGAACCAGCGGCTCTGGTCGTACAGGCCGTCGTAGTGGGTGATGCCGCGGTGGCTGTAGCGCCTCGTCGTGTCGTACTCATCCCCGACGACGATCCGGCCGATGCCGCGTTTTCGCGCCAGGGGAAGAACACCGAACAGAAAGACCGCCACGGTCCAGAGGCGGATCGGATACTCATCGGAGCGGATATCCGCAAAATCGGCCCGCACGAAGGGCAGATGGCGCAGCATCCAGTTGAAGATCCGATCGGCGTTGGTCCACACCCTGGCCGTCGCCGGGACCCCGGCGGAGAAATACCGGTAGGCGTTGAGCGCCGTAAACCAATGCCTCCCCGACTCGTTCACGAAGACGGGGTGGACTTCGCAGCCGATCTCCTTCAGTAGACCATAGCTGAGCAGGCTGTCCTTCCCGCCGCTCGAGAGCACCAGGTGTCTGCCGGGGCTTACCTTCCAGGGCGGGCGGGCCTGTGGACCACTCTCCCGGGCATGGCCCGTCGGCGGCAGCTCGAAACGCAGAACCGCCTGCCCGTAATCCTCTCGTCTTTCGACCCCCATCCGGGCGGCCGCGCCGGTCAGGAACGGGTTCGGCTCGAGCAGCTTCTTGACATAGATCTCCCGCGCCGTGTTGGCGCACATACGCTGGAGAAACCGCCGGTCGTGATCGTCGAACCAGCCGTTGAAGACGATTTCTCCGCAGAACAGCCCGTAGTTCAGGGCCACCTGAGCGCACATGACGCTTCCCAGGTTCAGGGAGGCGGCCTCGTCCTTCTCGAAGACGTCCTCTTCAAAACGGTAGATCAGCTCGTTCGTCTCTTCCCCACCCTCGCGCACCACCCTGTAAGGGGCGCTGACCCGGCGAGGCTCGATGCGCACAGGCCCGATCTCCAGCCGTTCGATCACCTTCAGATCATCGAGGGTGCCCTCCCGCCCGGAATCGCTTTTGTCGCCGATCCGGGCGCCCTGCTCCATGCCGGGAAGCTTTCGGTTGTTGCGGGTCACGGGGTGTCGTCCTCACGTCGCTCAGGGAAAAACAGCCATTCAAGCGCGGGAGGTACCCCTCGCCGCACCGATCTCACACCTTGCGCAAATAAGGCCTCAAGGCCGCCAATAGAGGTTCGGGCCGGTGGTAAAGCACCTCCATCGCCGGCAGACCGGTCTCTCGGTTGACCGTCTCGATAGCCGCCTGTATTCCCGCCTCGTCCAGCCCTTCGCGGTTCAGGGTCACGGCCGCCACGGGCCGCGAACTCAAAAGTTCCACCGCCTGGATCTGCGTCTTCAGGGGATGGATCGGGTACCCTGGAAACCCGTCGTACTCCTTCCGGGCCGGGGCATGCTGCAGCACCACCACGTCCGGCCGGCCCGCAGCCAGGATTTCGAGCCCTCCCGGATAGGCCGGGTTCATGAGCGAACCCTGGCCCTCGATCACGATGACGTCCGGCCGAACCTCGTCCCAGGCCGACAACACCGCGTGTTCGATCTCGCCGGCCACGAAATCGTTGATGACGGCGTCCATGATCAACCCATAGCGCACCCCCTGCATCCAGGCGGTCTGGCCGGTGCCGATCAGCTCGCACCGGTAGCCGGCCGCCCTCAAGGCGTCGATCAGGATCCATGCGGTCGTCCGTTTCCCGACCGCCGAATCGGTCCCCAGAAGGGCGACCTTGAGGGATGCGACCTCCTCGATGCGGCCGCTGAAGAAATGGAGGCTCCTGCGCGGGGGCGTCTTTCGGACATCCCGGATCCGGACGCCCGCCCGCTCAGCGGCGGCCACGAGCTCCGGGTCTTCGCTCAGGAGGTCGTGCAGCCCCGAATCCACGTTGAGCCCGAGTTCGAGGGCGGTCAACATGTCCCGGCGCGCCTCCGCGCTCAAACGCCCCCCGTCGGGCGCGAGCCCCATGACGCAATGCGTCGCCGGCCTCCCATCGGCCGTTGCGGCGGCCACGGCCGCGGGGAGGCCGGCAAAGACCTTCACCCCGTTCTGACGGCCGTCCAGGATCAGCCCCGCATCTCCCCCGTCGAAGCGCGCGTCCACCACCGAAAGGATCTGGTAGCGTTCGGTCCTGCGCACGAGCCCGTGGGCCGTCTTGCCGTTCGGGGTATTGAAGGCCCCCTGGCAGTAGACGACGGCACGGCCTTCCGGAAAGGTCTCCATCATTTTCTCCCCGTCAGAATGACCACGTAGCGGTCCCCCGGCAGTTTCGTTTTCTGGTGCCGATCCAGAAGGACGATCAACCCGACCGTGGAGGCCGGCAGGACATTCAACCCCTCCCGCCGCCGCAGGAGGCCGGAGCAGGCGGTCATCCCGCGGTCGCTTGCGTAGCCGGCCCATCCGCCCGTCTTCCGGACGGCCAGAAGCGCCTCGTCCCCGTCGATCGCGTGCCAGTTGATGAGCGGCTCGTTCACCGCCGTCTCGCGGATCCGCCCGGGCGAGAGGTCTTCGCATCTCGGCGTGTTTTTCATGTAGGCCTTGACGATCGGGTTCTTGCCGAACGATGAGCCCGCCACCATCCGGGGCATCCGCGAGGTCTTCCCCCGGCGGTAAAGGCTCAGAAACCCGCGGTAGAGCCCGGCCAGGGTCGTGCCGTTCGACACAGGCACCGCCACGGCGGCCGGCGCGTCGCGCAGCTCGTCGTAGATCTCGTAGGCGATCTCCCCGTAGGCCCGCATCTGGAGCCCCGAGTTGGCCCCGCCCGGGTTGGCGTCATAGATGTCGTCCCCCTCCGCGAAGCGGCGCGAGGCCATGACCGCCGCCTCGTAGTCCCCGGGGACCCGGACGATTTCAGCGCCATGGTCGACCATTTCCTTTACCCTGCCGGTGTGATAGCCTTCGGGGATGTAGACGATGCAGCGTACGCCGACCACCGAGGCCGCCAGCGCTATAGCGACGCCGTAGTTGCCACAGGTCGCCGTTGTAATGGTCTCGAACCGTCTACGAAGCGCATCCATCGCCTGGGCGAAGGCGATCCGGTCCTTCTGGGTGCCGGTGGGATTGCCCCCCTCGAACTTGAGGTAGATCTGACGCAGCCCGTACTCCCGTTCGATGTTGCGCGCCCTCGAAAGGTTGGTGTCCCCGATCTCGCTGTCCATGATGTCTTCGAAGGCCTCGAGGCGCTCCGGGAGCGGGCGGCCGTGATCGGAGGCGATCCTGGTCTGGACGTCGAGTTCCGGGGGGATGATCGGAGATTGGGGCGTCGCCCCGTCAAGGAGGAAAAACTCCGGTTTCACATCTTCATTCATGGAATGCAGCCTCGCCCATGCCAGGCACGAAAGAGAGGGGACGCCGGTGCAGGTCCGTTTCACGATCAAAGGCTCCCCCCGGTTATACCGTAAGCGGGCCGATAAGACAACCCCCGGGGCAGAGAGCGGACCTACGCGCGCGTCCAAAGCCACACAGCGCTGATGCCGAGCGTCAGGAGGGTCACCGGGACGCCGACCCGGGCGTGCGTCCACCAGGAGATCCGGACGCCGCACTGCTCGGCCTGTCCGACGACGATCAGGTTCGCAATGCTCCCCACCAGAATCAGGTTGCCGGCCAGCGTGCTGCTGAGCGCGAGGATGAGGCCCGCCTCGGGATGGGTGGCTACGGGGAGGAGAAGCATCGTCGCCGGGACATTCGACACCAGGTTCGACAGGACGACGGTGATGCCGAAGAGCCAGGCAGGCTGTGACGGATCGATGCCGGCACTTTGCAGGAACCGGAGCAGACCGCCGAGAAGGCCGGATGACTGGAAGGCGGCGTTCACCACGAACAGTCCGGCGAAGAGCACCAGCAGTTGCCAGTCCACCAGGGCGAGGACCTTGCGCGAGGCCATGTGCCGGCTGGTGAGAAGGATGCCGGCCGCAGCGAGGGCCATGACATCCCGGGGCCACAGGGCCAGAAGAAAGGCCGCCACCAGGCAGCCGAGCACGCCCAGGCCTTTGACCGTCTGCCACAAGCTGAAGGGAGGGGCCTCCGCCTCCCAGTTCGATGCACCGGGCTTCCCCCATCGGCCCCTGTAAATCCAGGCGATCACCAGCCACACGCTGACCAGTCCAAAGGCCACGGGCACCGCCGCGTCCAGGGCGTAGCGTCCGAACGGGAGGCCGAGCGACTGTCCGATCAGCATGTTCTGGGGGTTTCCGATGAGGGTCGCCGCCGACCCGACATTGGCGGCGCAGGCAAGCGCCAGCAGGAAGGGCACCGGGTCCCACTGCCGGCGTCCGCAGCCTTCCACCAGGACCGGCGTCATGGCCAGGCAGACGATGTCGTTCGCGAGCAGCGCCGAGAGGATGCCGGACAGTCCGATCACGGCGCCGAGAAAGAGACCCGGGCCAATCGTCAATGCCGAAAGACGGCGCGTGGCGTGGGCGTAAAAACCCCCCAACCGGAACTGCGCGGACACCACCATGAGCCCCAGAAGGAGCGAGATGGTCGGGACATCCACGGCATCCCAGGCCTGCTGTGCATCCAGGTGCCCCATGGCCAGCAGGGCGATGGCGCCGAGAAGCGCGATGCCCGTCCGGTCGAGGGCGAGGCCTGGCACACGGCCGAGCATCATCCCCGCATAAACCAGTCCGAAAACGATGAGCACACCCGCGTCCATGGCCGTTTATTCCACCCTCGCAAGAGGATTCAAGCTCAGGGTCCTTTCGGAACGGAGACCCAGGAGGAGATTCAGGAGTTCATAGACTCGCAAGAGGATTGAGACTCAGGGTCCTTTCAGAGGCTACAAGACTGTCCATCGGTCCAAACCGACCCCTGTATCTTCCGGAACAGCGGCGAAACGACAGCAGTCTTTCTCCGCTCTTTTCAGGACGGGAAGAGGGAGCCTTGCCAAATCATCATGATTCGCGGGCACAGATTCGGCGCAGAGGATGAAACCCTGCTGGGCAACTCCTAGCGGGGTCCTCCCCGCGATTCGGGGCGCGCCCGCAGACGCCCCTGCACCGGCGCAGGCCATCGTCTACATAGCACGATCGAGGCGGGCTGTCATCCGTGTTCCCGAGGTTCTCCTGTTTGCGGAAAATCCATCCGGGAAGACCGCCAGGCCCGTCCTTCCAGCCGCTTCAATCTGCACAAATGAGAACCCGATGTTCCGCTTCCGCAGCCAGGCGCCCCTATCGTGGCCGCACGGAAGGCCTTGTCCTTCCGTGGAATCGCACCCGTCTGCGTCAGGAAGGAAGGGCATTCAGCCGCCAGGAACGTAGGCCCCTGACACATGGAAGGAGCGGAGAGGCCGAACCGTACGGGCCAGGGCCGTCATCTTTTCGGAACTGAGGATTCCTTCCTTTGCACCGAACCCCGAGCATGCCAGCAAAGATGGAAAGCCCCACCCGAGATCGGCCTGGAGCAGACACCCATAAACCGGACGGGCACTGGCCGACACGCACAGAAAGCCTCCTCACGATCCATCTTTAAGCCACAGCCCCAAAGAGGCAACGAATCCACAGAGGGCGCTCTTCCATCTGGCACCCGAACGTGTATTTTATATAATTTCAAGTGGGTACAGGAAAGATCTTCTGCTTCCATGCGGCTGGGGAGAGTTTCCGGATGGATGTCTTCGGCCCATCCTTTCCGCCGTGGTCCGATGGATCGAGCTGGACAGCGGCACGATTTGTGCTTGCGTTTCGAGTACCCGGCGGAGGCCTTGCCGAAGAGCGGACAGGTTGAAGGTGCAGGGGAGAGACCGGTCGCAGACGGTTCAACAGATAAACTCCTGCGTCCGACAGGAGAAAGGAAGGACCCCACGATGGCAACGTCGAGAAAGACAAGACAAACGACGCTCGAAGGATACGTCGCGCCGGCAAAGTGGAACGAGGACGGCCAGGTGACCGCTGTAATCATCCAGACCGGTGAAGAAGAATACCTGGTGGACATGGACACCCTGGGCGAAGAACTGCTCGATTACCTGCACGAGGATGTGGAGGTAACCGGCGTCGTCACATTGGATGCCAAGGGGGTCTTCCACCTTCGAGTATCGAATTATGCGCTCCTCGATGACCTCTTCGACGATGAAGACGAGGAAGACGCGCTGGATGCGGCTGAGGCCTATGAGTGGGACGACGATGATCTGGATGCCGATGACGATGATGACGATGATGATGACGATTATCGGCCGAAGATGCGCTAAAACGTTTTCCTGGAGAGATGCAGACCCTTCTGTCGACCCTGTCCTAGCATGAAAAAAGAGAGCCCGCGCGATCTTCCCCTGAATGTCCTGGCCGCTTATGCGGTGCTGGATGATGAAGCCCTTCGTTTTCGAAGTCTCACAAGACTTTCCTGCCCCCCGAAGTGCGGGGCCTGCTGCCGGAGTCAGACGGTGGAGGCGACGGTCCTCGAAGTCCTCCCTTTGGCCCAGGAGATCTTTCGCAGAGGGGAGGAAGACCGCATCGCCGATGCGATCGAGGGAAAAGAAAAGGAAGGGCGGTTCGGCTGCGTCCTTTACCAGGCGGACAACGATACGGGGACCCAGGGCCGTTGCCGATACTATCCGTTCAGGGCCCTGGTATGCAGGCTTTTCGGCTTTGCCGCCCGCCGCCGCAAAACCGGGGAGTTCGAGTTTTCGACCTGCAGACGGATCAGAGAATCCTCGCCCCATGAAATCAGGCGGGCGGAGACAGCCATCGCGAACGAGATCCTCCCTCCCGTTTTCCAGGACGCCTTTTTCCGTATCGCCGTCCTCGATCCAGCCAGGGGATTTCGCAGGCTGCCCATCAACACCGTCCTGAAGGAGGCCCTTTCAGAAATGTACTGGACCTCCCCGAGGCACCTGACACCCTCTCAGGCATCCTCCTTCTGAACCGGGCGCAAAGGCGGGTGAAACAGCCCCAGAAGCTGCCGCAAGTGCTGAAAACGGCAAGGACGGCGCCTATTTCGGAGATACCGCCAATAGGTTGTTGAAGGTGCCGAAGCAATTCTCGCACGTTTGAGCATTGGCCGGATCGTTCTGCCACTTGCCGTCTACGATGAATTTGTACTCGTAGGTCCCGGGCTCGAGCATCAGCGTACGCGACCACAACCCGTCCTTATCCGGTTTCATGGGGTAACTCGCGGTGTTCCACTGGTTGAAATCTCCGATCAAAAACACCTCTTGCGCGTCAGGGGCCTCCAGAAAAACGGTGATCCGGCGCCGGCCCGCCGTACTCTTCTTTTTCACACTCGCCTTCGCCACGGTAGCACCTCCCTCGTCCACTCAAAGCGCTAACATTATAGGTTCATGGCGCCAGCAGCAACAACCCAGTGCCATACAAAAATATTATCAGCTATCATAGCACATCCGGCGTTGCGCCACAGATATTTTATGCCTGCGATTTGAAGAGGGGCCGGTCTCCGTTTGTTTGATGTCAAGGAGTTCCCGTTCTTGCGCGGAGGCGACCTCCAGGTCGCCGCACAAGCAAACGTGCAGATTGACGCAGAGATTGGCAAAAAAGACCATTTCCGGCTCTAAAGAACACC
>LR026961.1:2681024-2752681 GCA_900498135.1 uncultured Desulfatiglans sp. | reverse complement strand
TTGCGCGGAGGCGACCTCCAGGTCGCCGCACAAGCAAACGTGCAGATTGACGCAGAGATTGGCAAAAAAGACCATTTCCGGCTCTAAAGAACACCAATGTCCATCCGGTAATAACCCCGGTACCAACCCGTTTCCCACCCGGAAATACTCCCGGAACCACCCGGTTTCCCACCCGGAAATGAGGATTTTTTGCCAATATCAAGGAAATCAAGCGTTTGCGCGGAGGCGACCTCCAGGTCGCCGCACAAGCAAACGTGCAGATTGACGCAGAGATTGGCAAAAAAGACCATTTCCGGATGGAAACAACTAGCCCTCCAGGACGACGAGGGCATCCACGGCCACCGGCCGCTCAGCATCGAGGATGAGAGGGTTCACATCGATTTCCTTCACATGAGGGTGCTCGAGTCCGATCCGGCCCAGCGCGATCAGGATGCGCACCAACTGATCACGGTCGGCCGGGGGCATCCCGCGCACCGCCTCGAGGATGCGCCGCCCCTTGATCTCAGAGAGCATGTCGAGCGCATCCCGTTCCCTAACAGGCGCCACCCGGAAAACGACGTCGCGCAGAATCTCGGTGAAGATGCCGCCCAGCCCGAACATCACGCAGGGGCCGAACTGCGGGTCGCGGGTCAGGCCTGCGACCAGTTCCCTCCGGCCGCCCACCATTTCCTGTACAAGGACAGACCCGGCGGCCTGTTCCGCCTCGGGCCAGATCTCTTCGAAGGCCCGAAGTGCTTCTTCCCTCGTGCGCAGGTCCACCCGGACGAGCCCCCTTTCGGTCTTGTGGGTGAAACGGGCCCCGCAGGCCTTCAAGACCAGGGGAAAACCGACCTCGTCAAAGGCGCCTGCCAGATCCTCCGGCCGGCGGACCTCGACTTCACGGCTGACGGGGATGCCATAGGCGGCGAGCAACTGCTTGGATGCATGTTCGGACAGGGTGTTCTCACCCCTTTCCAGTGCTTCTGTGATCAGATTCACAATGCCCTCCACTCGGTATTCGACAAACAGGCATATCGACACAGCCCGGCCATGGCCTCTGCAGCCCTCTCCGGGGTCGGGTAATTCGCCAAGGCGCGGCCCTCTTCGAGTTCACGGACCGCCTCGTCCCAGATGCCGGCCGGCGAAACCAGGCAGCTCACGAGCGGCTTCCTCTGACGCCACTCCTTCAAAAGCCCTGAAAGGACAGGGACGACCTCCCTGTTGGCGGAGGCATACATCATGAGGAGAATGATCCCATCCACCCCCTCGTCCTCGAGCACGGCGCGCATAATCCCCTGGATCGCCCCGCTGTCATACCAGGCAGGCCCCATATCCACAGGATTGGTGCGCATCGCGAGCGGCGGCAGCAGCCGGTCGACCTCCGACTGGGTGGCGGATCCGAACCGCGCGATCTCCAGACCTAGGGCCTCGCAGGCGTCAGCGGCCGCCATGCCTGGCCCTGCCTGCCCGGTCAGGATCGCAATCCGGTTACCTCCGGGCAGGGAACAGACGTTGAGCGCCTTTGCGAGATCCAGCATGGCCTCGGAACCGTCGACAGTCAACATCCCGGCCTGATGGAAGGCCCCCGAATAGATCTCGTGGCGTCCAGCCAGGCTCCCGGTGTGGCTCATCGAGGCCTGATCGCCCGTCGAAGCGGCACCGGTCTTGTACACGAGGACAGGCTTCTTTCCCCGCACGGATTCCGCCGCCTCCAGAAGCGGCCGCGGCTCATCCAGACCCTCGATGTAAAGCGCAATGACCCTCGTATCGGGATCGCCCGCCAGGTAAGGCAGGATCTCGGCGAAGTCCAGGTTCAGACGGTTTCCCAACCCGATGATCTTGCTGAAGCCGATCCCCGCGTTCATGGCCAGGAACGCGAGGAGGTGGGACATCCCGCCGCTCTGGCTCACGAGGGCGATACCCCCTTTGCCGGCAAGCGAAAACTCGGGTGTAAAAGAGGCATTCAAACGGTGGTGAAGGTTGATCATCCCAAACGTGTTCGGACCGATAACCGGGATGCCGTTCACGACGGCCATCGCCTGCAGGGCCTCCTGCTGCCGGGCCCCGGCCGGATCGTCGATCTCCTTGAAGCCGGCCGAAATGAGCACCAGCCCCCCGGCCTTTTTCCGGATGCACTGCTCGAGCACGGCCGGCACCGCCGCAGCCGGCACAACGACAATCCCCAGATCGATCCGCGACGGGCAGGCCTCTACGGAGGGGTAGGCCGCCAGGCCCATGACCCGTTCCGCCCTGGCATTCACCGGCAGGATCTCCCCCCCGAAGCCCCCTTGGATCAAACTCTTCATGACGTGGTAGCCCAGCTTGCCGGGATTGTCGGATGCCCCGATCACCGCCACGGTGCGAGGGCGGAAAAGCGGATCGAGATCGTAGGTCGGAGAGGTGGCGGACATATCGATTCCTTTCGTGGCGAAAACCTGGATCCTCTGAAACATGCATCCAGTCAGCGGTTCATGCCGTCGCCATGACCTGGACAACCACGCCGGCCGGAAGCCATCCATGCTGCGGCCAACTCCGCCCGGAGAGCCGGCCGATGCCGCCTCCGGATCGGAATCGCGGCCATACCCGGCAACGGTCTACGGGGGGATGCAGCGCAGCCTTGCATAAGAGACCTTTTGACGATTCGGGACGCGCAGGCGGCCCGTCATCGCAGCGGGTTCCGCGCCTGGCGCTGCGCCCGGGGCACGGCCCGGGGGCAAGTTCCACGGCCTTGGCGAGCCGGCGCCCTTTCCCTGTTTATAACCAGGTGCGGTCTTCGTCAATCGAAATTGTCGCCGCCGGGACGGCCGCCGCCGATTGTCTTCCCCGGCAAACCATGCTAAGGTATCGACTTCGGAGACAAAACAGGCGTTCCATCTCCGCAGTCGAAGGGGCATCCGGCTGGATCTCCCGCCGGGCCAAGGCCCTGCCCGCCGTGCACCCCGATGCGGCGCGACGATCGGGACCAGCCCTACAATCATCTTCTCAAACAATGGACATGCCAAGGAAATCGTCGACCGACGGGCGGAAACCGATGGAAAAGACGCGCCTCTTCTTGAAGAAAATCGAAAAGACCATCCTGCGCTTCGGGATGATCGAGCCGGGGGAGCGCATTCTGGTCGCCGTCTCGGGGGGCGCTGATTCCGTCTGCCTCCTCCACGTCCTGCATTCGCTTGCAGGCGCCTTGCGCTCCGAACTGGCCGTCGCGCACTTCGACCATGGGCTGCGCCCGGCTGAAGACCCCGAAGAGACCGCCTTCGTAGCCTCCCTGGCTTCCTCGCTCGACCTTGCGTGTGCATGCGGCAAGCCGGACGTTCCCCTGGGTCCCCGCACGCCGTCCCTCGAAGAACGGGCGCGCCTCGCCCGCTATGCCTTTCTGGAGAAGATCCGCAGCCGCTTCGGCGCCCACAGGATCGCCCTGGCCCACCACATGAACGACCAAGCGGAAACCGTCCTCATGCGCCTCCTCCGAGGAAGCGGGACCGAAGGGCTCGCCGGCATGGCGCCCGTCCGCAGCGGCCGATTCATCCGTCCGCTCATCGAGGTCAGTCGAGGGGAAATCGAAGCCTATCTGCAGATGAAGGGACTCCCGTTCATGACGGACTCCTCCAATCGGTCGCTCGACCCCCTCCGAAACCGCGTCCGGCTGGAACTCATTCCCCTGCTCGCCTCGTTTCAGCCACGGATCGTCGAAAGGCTGGCTGCGACCGCCGAGATCCTCCGCCTGGACCACGCCTTTCTGAAACAGTGCGCGGACGAGTGGATCCAGGAGCGCTGCGGACATGAACCCGGCAGGGTAAAAATCCCCAGAGACGCCTTCGCTTCCCTGCCTGCCGGGCTTCAGAACCATGTCATCCGTGAGATCGTGAGGATGGTTGCCAAAGGGAGTCTGCGAAGCGTGGACATCCGCCACATCGACGCGGTCAAGGCCATAAGCGCCGCCCCCGGAAGCCGCGGGCCTCTTCACCTGCCAAACGGGATCCGGGCGGAGGTCGATCCCACGCACCTGATCGTAAGCTCCCAGCCGGAAGTTCCTGCGGAGCGCGCTTTTTCCTATGTCCTGGAAGGCCCGGGCGTCTGTGCGGTGCCGGAAGCTCGGACAGTCTTGACCCTGCGCCTGGTGCAGGGGGGCGATGGCATCCAACTGGATGGGAGTCCGCACAGAGAGTATTTCGATGCCGACAAAATCCGCTTCCCGCTCACCGTCAGGAGCATCCGGCCCGGGGACCGCTTCCGGCCGCTCGGCATGTCCGGAACGAGGAAGGTAAAGGATTTCCTGATCGATATGAAGATCCCTCGATCGGAAAGACGGCGAATCCCGGTGCTCACACACCGCTCAGACACGGAGATCGTCTGGATCTGCGGACTCAGGATCGATGACCGGTTCAAATGGACTTCGGGGACGAAACGGGTTCTGGAAGGGACTTATCTGAGGGAGGCCACCGCCCTCGAGGGCGAATGAGCATTGGATACGAAAGGGGTAAAACAAGCACACCTCACCATGGCCCTGCCCGGAGGAAAAACCCCCACAGCGGGATGACGGGTCATGGTAAGGTTTTGGTGACCGGGTAAACGCGGTCTCGAGCCCTTGAGTCAGCCCACCACCTGCTTATAAGGCAGCACGGTGTTTTCAGCGGATTCGATGAATCCCCGCTTCTGCTGAGTGATTCTGGGCTTCAGCGAATGGAAGAACCCGATCAGATAATTGTAGGCCTTTTTGTGGTCCATATGTTGACCGCACGTTTCGAATGTGACCGCGGCGAAATCATATTCCGGCCACGTGTGAACCGCAAGGTGGGATTCCGCGATCGTCACGGTCCCGCTGACACCCCACGGCTCAAAGGTGTGAAAAGAGTCGCCCACCACTTCGGCGCCCATGATCCTGGCGGCCTCGAGCATCCCTTCCCGGATCCGGTCGGTATCCATGAGGCTCTCGCGATCACACTCATACAAATCGATCAATACAAGATCAAGCAGTGATGTCACTTTCCCTGTCTCTCTTTCGTTCCTAAATTAAAATTTTGAAGTTCCCAACTCCTTTCCCTCGGCCCAGTGCGTTTTCCACCTGTAAATCCAATGTCTTGCACAACTTGATCTCAGATGGAAACACGCCTATTCGGCCGCCCGGCCCTGCCGGCTATATTTTTAATCCCTCTCTCTTGAAACGGGTGAGTTTATGCGATTCATTGCGATAGGTCAAGAATAAAATCAGGGTGGCACGGCCCCCTCCAAGACCTTCTTGATCGTATCCGAGTAAGGTGGGTAAAGGATGCCCTTTTCGGTGATGATCGCCTTGACGTAGCGCGCCGGTGTGATGTCGAAGGCCGGGTTCAGCGCGGCGACACCCTCTGGGCCGATACATTTTCCACCCACCTGGCAGATCTCCGCCGGATCTCTTTCTTCCACCGGGATGTGGTCCCCGTCAGGAATCGCCGAATCGATGGTGGAAAGAGGGGCGGCCACATAGAAGGGGATGTCGTTCTCTTTGGCCAGGACCGCCACCTGATAGGTGCCGATCTTGTTCGCCACATCGCCGTTGGCCGCGATGCGGTCGGCCCCCGTGACGACCAGCTGGATCCGGCCTTGCCGCATGAATGAACCGGCGGCGTTGTCGGCGATGACCCACACCGGGATGCCTTCTTCCATCATTTCATAGGCCGTGAGACGGAGCCCCTGCAGCCAGGGCCTCGTCTCGTCCGCATAGACCCGAACTGTCTTTCCCGCATCCCGGGCTGCACGGATCACACCGAGGGCCGTTCCATAGCCGCCCGTCGCCAGTGATCCCGCGTTGCAATGGGTCAGGATGGTGGCCCCATCGGGCACCAATGATGCCCCGTGCCTCCCGATGGACTGATTGACGGCGATATCCTCGGCCAGGATCCGGTCGGCTTCCGCACGCAGCGCGGCCTTGATCACGTCCACGGGTTTCATGGACATCCCCTCGGCCAGACGGAGCATCCGTTCTACCGCCCAGCGCAGATTGACCGCCGTCGGACGCGCCTCGGCCATCTCGGCCGCCATCGCCTCCAAACGCTGCATGAAGGGACCGTAGGTTCCGGCCTTGATGGTTCGCCCACCCATGGCAAGACCCATGGCGGCGGCAACGCCGATCGCCGGCGCCCCTCGGATCACCATCCGCTGGATGGCCTTGATGACGTCGCGGTAGTTCCGGGCAACGAACCATTCGACCCGTGCCGGAAGCTTCCGTTGGTCGATCATAAGGATACGGTCGTTGTCCCACTGGATGGTGGGGATCATGAAGCCTCCTCAAATCGAAGCATTAAGAGGGTCAAGCAGCCGCAGCGGCGGGTCCCGGTTTGGCCAATATAAAGGAAATCAATCGTTTGCGTGTGAGGCGGCCTACAGGTCGCCGCACAGGCAAACGTGCAGATTGACGCAGAGATGGGTCAAAAAGACCATTTCCGGATGGAGACCGGCAGCACGCCGTGAAGGCCCGATCAGTCGATGCGCTCGAGCCAGCCGTAGCGGTCCTCCCTCTCACCGTACTGGATGCCGACGATCTCGTCGTAGAGCCGCTGGGAGAGCGTCCCCATTTTTCCGCCGGCCACGATATGATCTTCACCCTTGAAGGTAATCTGCCCGACCGGAGAGATCACCGCCGCGGTGCCCGTCCCGAAGGCCTCTTGCAGACGTCCGCTTTTCGCGGCGGCCACCACTTCATCGATAGCGAGCGCCCTTTCGGTGACCTTCAGACCCCAATCGCGCACGATCCGCAGAACCGAATCACGCGTCACTCCGGGCAGGATGCTCCCGTCCAGCGGGGCCGTGAGCACCTCGTCGTCGATGACGAAGAACATGTTCATCGTTCCGACTTCCTCGACATATTTGCGCTCCGCGGCATCCAGCCACAGGACCTGGGTAAAGCCCTTCTCCTTGGCCTTCTCGGCGGCCAGCAGGCTCGTGGCATAGTTGCCGGCGGTTTTCGCCTCGCCTGTCCCGCCCCGGGCCGCCCGGACATAGACATCCTCGACATAGATCTTGACCGGATTGAGACCCTCTTTGTAATAGGCGCCGACGGGTCCGATGATGATATAGAAGAGGTAAGACTTCGAAGGCCGCACACCGAGGTGGGGCTCCGTCGCAAACATGGTCGGGCGGATGTAAAGAGAGGTGCCGGGAGAACGCGGTATCCATTCCCGATCGAGAAGGACCAGCGATTTCATGCCGGCCATGGCGTCTTCGATCGGAAGTTCAGGCATGCAAAGCCGCAGGGCGGAACGGTTCATCCGCTTGAAATTCTCCCGGGGCCTGAAGAGATACACCCCGTCCTCACGCCCGCGGTAGGCCTTGAGACCTTCGAAGATCTGCTGACCGTAATGGATCGCCATGGCTGCAGGGTCGATGGAGAGCGGCCCGTAAGGCTCGACCCGCGGGTTGATCCACCCCTTGCCCGCTTCGTAGTCCATCATGAACATGTGGTCCGAAAAAATATCCCCGAACCCTAATTTGGATTCATCCGCCGGCCGCTTCTTGAGCTTGTCCGGGCTCAACCGATTGACACTGATTTCCATGGTTTCCTGTCTCCTTTGCACGTATCGAAAAATCTTTCTTCAATAGCATACCCCGCGCCCACTTACAACTGGCGGATATCTCTCAGGACTATTTTTTCAGTCAGCGGCCGTCCAATTCTAGTCAGTTTCCATCCGCAGTTCCTCTTTGCCGGCCGGCAGATGCTCGACCACCCAGTCATGCACCGTAAAAATCTCGGCACCCTCCAACATGCATCCGTAAAAGCGCCCCTCGTCACCGCCCACGGGATTGCCGACCAGCAGCGTCTCGGCACGCCGGCCGTCGGAGAGCCGTACACGGTATCGAGGGGAATCCAAACCGAAAGCCGCAGCGTCGAAGAGGTCCGATCCTTCGAAGGAAGCCGCCTCCGCCCAGATGAAACGACCTACGATCGTGTCAACCCGGCGGCCGTCCGGGGTGAAATCAGGGTCATCCCGCAGCCTCCACTGGTCTTCGCTGCGGGAGAAACGCCAACTGACCTCCGGGCCGTCGATATCCGCCTCGACGACCTCCCGCGGATCGAAGTGGAACAAGCGCCTGTCCCGCAGGTCGAAAAGGGTCTTGTCCAGCTTCTCGCGCATGTCCCGCGGCACGAGCATAATCTCCCGGCTTCCGGTCCGGCGGGCGTAATACCCCTCCCGGACCGGGCTCAGTTCACCGAACGTGATCCCGCTGGAGAACCCGGAATCCGTCTCATATAGAATGCTCAGCGCGGGCCGATCGAGGCCGAAGGCCGAGAGATCCCCTTTTTCATCCTTGAAAGTCCTCAGCGCCATGAGCCCTGTCAGGTCAGCGGCCACCCGCTCCACTGCAACCGTATCCGCCGCCGTCGCAACCGGTTCGAGGACCCGCCAGCAGCCCTCCTTCCCGGGACAGGCCTCTTTGTCGATGATGATCGCCTCCCCCGGGCGCTTGATCGTCAGCCGGTCGATGTCTTCCACAGCCGTATCGAAGACGAACCGCGCCTGCCTTTCGGCCTCCTCCTCGGCTCCTCGGCGGCTGCGGTCGAAGAAATAAAGGGCCGCTGCCGCAAGAGCCAGGACGGCATAGACGATGACAGGTCTAAGGTTCATTTGGGGCGTCTCCGCATCCAGATCCAGACGCCCGCCAACAAAACAAGCGCGGGCAGAACCACCACGGGAAAGAGGAAGAAGATCCGCCCCTGGGATCGGCTCAAGGTCAGAGATTCGAGCCTCCCGCGCCGTGGTTCGACGGTGATGAAATCGGATTTCCCGGCAAGGTAGCGAAACGTGTTGACGATGAACCGCTGATTGCCTGCCACGCTCAGGAACTGATTCGAGGCGAAATCGCAATCGCCAAAGACCGCGAGTCTCCCGTTTTCTAAATCCGCCTGCCCTTCCTCCGCCGCCTCCCCGGAAAGGCCTTCACCCGGATTCCGTCCGGGACCCGCCGTCTCGACCAAGGCCGCCAAACAAAGGGGGCCCTTCCGGTCCGTGGTATTCAACTCCACGCGGGCCTCGTCCAACGCGGCGCGATCCGTCTCCGCCCAGGAATCTTCCGATGTATAGGCCAGGCAAACCGCCTCTCCCGAAGATGCCTCCTCCGCATCGAGCACGTCGAGGGAGCGGCTCATGGGGAAAATCGAAGTCAGATCGAATCCCTTGGTAATCTCATGATCCCCGTAGTCACTGACCATCGGCATCAGGTAGTCACCCCCCATGACCCGGCTGAAGGGATCCACCACAATGTCGTCACTGATTCCGATCCCGTGGCGGCGCAGGAAGGACTCCAGACCCCCGTCACGAAAAGGTTCGAGCAGGACCAGAATCCGCCCCCCGTCCTCCAGGAAGGCATCGAGCCATCCGATCTCTTCCGGGAAAAGCGGCTTTTCCGGGGCGGCGACGATGATCGCATCGGCATCCCGCGGCGGCTCGCCGCGCATGAGATTCAACGCGCTATTCTCGCAGTTTTCGGCTTCGAGGGCGTCTGCAAAGGATTTCAGATGCTCGGGTTCCTTCCCTTCGAAGGATCGCTCGCCATGGCCGCTGAGCCAGTAAACGCGGCGCGGAGCACTCTCCATCAAACGGTGGAGGGCATTGGTGATCTTCTGCTCGTCCGGGATCTTGACGGTCTGGCTCCGGCCGTAGCCCTCCAGAATCAGCGTCTTTTCGCTGGTAACATCATAAAGGCGGGCCTCGGAGGGGTTCCGGGTCGGGTCGATCACCGAATAATCCACCTGCCGATTGTGGTAACGGTAGGCCGCCAGAAGGTCTTCGACCTTGCGGGTCTCGTCCCTTCCGTCGACCAGAAAGGCCTTGATCTGAACCGGTTCTTGAATGTTTTCCAATACCTTGATCGTTTCTGCGGAAAGGCTGTTCTGTTTCGAGTCGGTCAGATCCCAACGAAGATAGTACCTATCGGAAAGAAGGTTCAGGAACACCAGCAGCGCGAGCACGGCCGCGACGGCGGCGCCTGTACCGCCGGACTTCAACAGCCGTTTCTTTCGAGCGGATCCCGCCATTCGTCTCAACTCCTCCAGGAACGCGAGTTCAGGCTGCGCAAGGTCAGAAAAAGCCAGAAGAATCCGAAGCAAAGGTAGTACAGAACATCACGGGTATCGAGAAGCCCCTGAGCGAACGAATCCATGTGCGAGGCAATCGCCAGATGAGCAAGGACCCGGCCCGCCCGTCCGCCGACCAAAGGCTCGGCCCAGCCGAGGGCCCAGAAGAGAAGCAGCAGACCGAAGCTCAAGGCCGCGGCGACCACTTGGTTTTCCGTCAGGGAAGAGGTGAACACCCCCAACGAGACAAAGGCGCCCCCCATCAGGAGCAGGCCGAGATACCCGGCGCCCACCATGCCCCAGTCCACGAAACTTACGGTAGAAAAAAGGAGGAAGCACGGAAAACCCGCGGCGAGGAGGGCCAGAAGCGCGGTAAACGTGGCGAGCACCTTGCCGGTCAGCGTTGCGACATCGCTCAACGGGTAGGTGAAGAGGAGTTCGATCGTCCCCGTCTTCTTCTCCTCGGCGTACAAACGCATCGTGAGGAGCGGCAACATCAAGAGCAGGATGATCGAAATGTTTCCGAAAAAGGGTTGGATCACCATGGTTTCCGGATTCAACCCCTCGACGATAAACGGGTTGCTGGCCGCCTGCAGGCTCAGAAAGTTGAAATAGGCGACATCCGAGTAGAAGAAATACCCGCTGATCAACAGAAAAATGAAGGCGACGGCGTAAAAGATGGGGGACGTGAACGTCACAGCCAGTTCCTTGCGCATAACGGCGCCAATCTGCCTTGTCACCGCGTCCCTCCCTCTTCTTCCGTCACCAGCCGGACAAAAATCTCCTCCAGGCTGGGATCGCGCTGGGTCATCTCGTAAAGCGGCCAGCCGGAGGAGACGACGAAGCGGGCGATCGCAGCCCGGACTTCCCGGCCCTGCTCGCTTTCCACCTCGTAGGAGCCCGGTTCGGAACCCGCATGAACGACCAGAACCCCCTCCAGAGCCAGAAGCCCCTCTTTCAGAGCGGTCTCGGGCGCATCCACTCGAATGGTCGTCCGGATGCCCCGCCGGGACGCGAGCCTGGTGCCCAACCCCTCAGGCGTATCCTCTGCGACGATCCGTCCCTTGTTGATGATGATCACCCGGCGGCAAAGCTGGCTTACTTCGGGAAGGATATGCGTGCTCAGCACCACCGTGCGCTCACCTCCAAGCCCGCGGATCATCTCCCGCATCTCGACGATCTGCGAGGGATCGAGACCCGTTGTCGGCTCATCCAGGATCAACAGCGGTGGATCGTTCAGGAGGGCCTGCGCCAAACCCACACGCTGCCGCAAACCCTTCGAAAGATGCCGGATCAACCGGCTTTCGTACCCCATGAGGGCGCTGACCTCGAGGACGCGGCGGATCTCGGCGTTCAGCCGGTCACGGGCGACTCCTTTGGCGGAAGCGGCGAAGCGCAGAAACTGCATCACGCTCAGATCGCTGTAGAGCGGAACGTTCTCGGGCAGAAACCCGATCCCCTCCCGGACGGCGAGCGACTCGAGGCTGGCATCCCGGCCTCCGACGAGCACACGGCCCGACGTCGGCGGCATATATCCGGTGAGGACCCGAAGGATCGTGGTCTTCCCGGCCCCGTTCGGCCCCAGGAGACCCACGATCTCGCCCGGTTCGACATGGAACGAAACGTCCGTGACAGCGGGTATCCGTCCGTAGTATTTGCTCAAACCCTCTACGACGATCATGCCGGGATGCTCATCTGGATGCATTCACCTTCATTATAAGCCGCAAGTATCCAACAACAGACGCTTTCCATGGCGACCTCGTCCGCCGCCCTTTCCACGCAATCAGGTAAAAACCGACGCAGGGGTGCCGCGCAGGCTCCCTGGCGTGCAGTCGCTCCCCACTCCCCGAAGACGCGAAGAAGGCGCATCGGGCAGCCGATCAGATGGTTATCAGTTCATAATCGCGGCTGCCGAGCCCTATCCGTTCGGCGTGCACGAATTGCGCCTCCCAATCGACCTTGGGGTACAGGCAGCGGAATTTGTCGTGCGCGGTTTCCGCCTTATCGGCCAGGCAGGCCGTTCCCGACACCGGCTGGCGGTTGACGAGATCCACGGAGGCCTGGTCGACGGCAACCGGATCCCTGGAAGCGAGGATCCCGATGTCCTGGACGATGGGGGCGTCGCTAAAACCGTAGCAGTCGCAAGCCGGAGAGATGTTCGTCAGAAAGTTGATGAAGAAGGCCCGTCCGCTCTTCCCGAGCAGCACCGCCTGGGTGTACTCGACCATCTTCTTCAGAAAGATCGGAATGTCCGCATTCCACTGCACCTCGATCGCCCCGTTCGGACAGATGAGAATGCACTCCCCGCAGCCGACGCATCGTTCCGGGTCGATCCGGGCCTTGCCTTTTTCGATCGAAGGGGCGCCGTGGGCGCAGTGCTCCACGCAGGCTCCACACCCCACGCACTTCTTGGCCTTGACCTTCGGTGAAAGGTCGCTGTGCTGATCCAGTTTGCCCCTTCGGCTGGCGCACCCCATCCCGAGGTTTTTGATGGTCCCGCCGAACCCGGACAGCTCATGCCCCTTGAAGTGGGCCACGCTGATCAAGGCGTCCGACTCGACGATTTCCTTGCCGATATAGGCCCGTTTGATCAACTCCCCGGGGATCTCGACCTCGGCGCACGTCGCCCCCCGCATCCCGTCGGCGATGATGACCGGCGCCCCGACCACGCTGTAGGAAAAACCGTTGGCTACAGCCGTGTCGAGGTGAGAGACGCTGTCGCTCCGTGTGCCGGCATAGAGGGTATTGCTGTCGGTCAGAAAGGGGTGTGCACCCAGGGCCTTGATGTCTGCAACCACCTGGCGGAGAAAAAGCGGCCGGATGAAGGCCGTGTTGCCTAGTTCACCAAAATGGAGCTTCACCGCAACAAGACCACGTGCGGGCACGACCTCTTTCAGTCCTGCCGTCTCCATGAGACGGCTCAATTTACCGAGGAGACTCTCCTTGATGGAGGTCCGCAAGTCAGCGAAAAAGACCTGGCTTTTCGACATGGCTGTCCTCCTGAATGGTATGGCTGGACGGCCGTCCAATGGGCCGTCGACCAGTCCCCGGGTAAAGAATGGCCCGGGCGGTGCAAGGTCCCAGGGTGGAACATCCCTTGCGGAATGCTCATCCACGCGCGCTGGGTCGGCATCAGTACCCTTGCGCATCGAGCAGCCTGAAATCTAATGTATTCCGGAATTGGCTGTCAAGGGCCATGGTCCGCAACCCATGATTTTCATTGACAGGAAAAGTCCCGTTGGATTAAAAACCTTAGGCATTGCCTCGAAAAAGCAGGCTGGGAAAGTCTGCGACATGACCTCACCGACTGTTCCGATTGCGGTACGACCGGGCGGACAAATCTGATCTTCGAGGATGACCGCCCCCGGGTTAGGGCGTCCAATTCCTGGGTCGCGGCCATGCATACGTCTTCAGGGCAAGGCCCTTGAGAGGCTCGGTGCTTTTTTACAACCTCACACAAAAGACACCATGAAATACGCGCTTCACATCACGGTCATACTGCTTTCGGCGCTTTTGGGCGCCTTCGGCGCCGCCGGACCGGTCGACGCTCAGGAGCCGAAGAAGATCTTGAGCATCGAAGCCTTCGACATGATCAGCACGGTCCCCGACACCTACCTCATAGACGTACGGACACGGGCCGAGTACCAGTTCGTCGGCCACCCCATGGGAGCTTATCTCTTCCCTTACCGGTTCTTGACGGATACATTCAAAAAATCGGATGAGGAATACGCCTACCAGCTGAGTGCAAAAAACGAGAAATTCATGGAGCAGGTGGCCAAAGTCTTCAAGAAGACGGACAATCTGCTCGTCATCTGCCGGGACGGTGAGCGCAGCGCCCAGGCGGCGGATGAACTCTTGAAAGCCGGCTTCAAAAACGTCTATAATGTGGAAGACGGCTTCGAAGGGTCGCTTTTTCCGTTTTCCGAGGACAGCAACCGCCACAAATATTTCAGGCAGTTGGCCAAACGCAACAAGATCCATGGATTCAACCACAGGCGGCACAACGGCTGGCAGTGGTGGGGGTTGCCCTGGACCTACGAGATGGACCCAAAATACATCTATCCGCCCGATCTTGCACCGGCCGAAAAATAAGGAGGACCTCAGAAATGGAATCACCGGAGCTCATCGAATTGATGAAACAGATCGAAGAAAAAGGGATCGGCTGGGACAAAGTCCAGGAAAAAGCCAAAATTTCCCATGATTTACTGAATTTGTACGCTAAATCGGGCCCTGTGCCGGTCACCGTCCTGAAGAATCTCCAAAAGGTTCTGGAAGAACCGGCGGCCTGATCGGACCCGTGCACTGCCCTCTTTTCGAACCTATGGCCGCTCGGGCTGCGAGCCGTTGAAGTGCGCACATCGTCCGACGGTCGAAGAGGAAGCAGCTATGCCGACCTGCCCCGGCGGGAACGCCGTTCGGGAGAGGATAACTGTGGACGGTGCGTGCGCGGCGAAGCGATTGCTCCAACATTATTCGTGAATCATCATAAGGAGAAGATCCATGTCTGACATGCTTTATGTAACCGACAGCACCTTCGATGACGAGATTTTGAAATCCGACATTCCGGCCATGGTCGATTTCTGGGCGGAGTGGTGCGGCCCCTGCAAAATGGTGGCGCCCGCGATCGAAGAATTGGCCAAGGAATACCAGGGCAAGGTCAAGGTCGCCAAGATGAATGTGGACGAAAACCGTCAGACGGCCCCCCGTTTCGGCATCCGCAACATCCCGACCCTCCTTTTTTTCAAGAATGGTGAACTGGTGCAAACGGTCATCGGGGCCCACCCCAAAAGCCACATCGAAGAGGAGCTGAAAAAGCTGCTGTAGAGCGGGCCTTTCGTCTATGCAAACGGCTCGCCCGCCAGTCTGAGCGACTGTCTGCAAGGGTGCGGGTATGCTGGATGCCGGAACCTCCGGTTTTTCCCTGGTTCCGTCCCTCGAGGAGGACTGAGCGGCCTGCGAAGGGAAGGACTGTTCGCACCTTGAGACGGTTTTTGGAGCGACATCATGTATGACCTCATTATCATCGGAGGGGGTCCAGCCGGTTTAACCGCGGGTCTCTATGCCGCCAGGGCCAGGCTCAACACGATACTGCTGGAGAAATTCGCCCCGGGCGGGCAAATTCTCACAACGGATTGGGTGGAGAACTACCCGGGTTTTCCGGACGGCATCTCCGGCTTCGAGCTGATTGACCGGATGAAGAACCAGGCGGAGAAATTCGGCCTGAGCATCGAGAGCCAGGAAGTCATCCGTCTGGACCTCGATGGAGAGACCAAGATCGTCCACACCGACAAAGGAAAACTGGAAACGGTGGGGATCGTGCTTGCAACCGGCGCCTTCCCCCAGAAACTGGGGGTCGAGGGCGAAGGCCTGCTGACCGGGAAAGGGGTATCCTACTGCGCCACCTGTGACGGCCCCTTCTACCGCGACCAGGAAGTCGCCGTCATCGGAGGCGGCGACACCGCCGTGGAGGAGGCCCTCTTTCTGACGCGCTTCGCGAGCAAGGTCCACCTCATCCACCGCCGCGACAAGCTCAGGGCTACTCAGCTCCTGCAGGAGCGCGCCATGGCCTCGGAGAAGATCCACATCATCTGGGATACGGTCTGCGCCCGGATCACCGGGGCGACCGGCGTCGAGGGCCTCGACCTTCGAAATGTAAAGACCGGGGAGATCTCCTTCCTGCCCGTGCAGGGCGCCTTCATTTTCATCGGGTATAGTCCCAACAACCAACTGGTCGATGGGCTTCTCAAAACGGACGACTACGGGTTCGTGGTCACCGACGAAAACATGCAAACCTCCGTTCCTGGTGTTTTCGCAGGCGGGGATATCCGCTCCAAACAGCTGCGGCAGGTTTCCACAGCCGTCGGAGAAGGGGCCGCCGCCACCTTCGCAGCGGAGAAGTATATCGAAGACCTGAAGGCCCACCGGGAAACCTTCGGGTGAACATCTTTGAAAAACGGTGAGCATCGAACGGATCAGATGAAAACGCCTCGTTTTATATTACAATGGTGTGCCACCCTCGTTCTGATGGGGTTTCTCCTGAACGGTTGCTCGTTGTGGCACTGGGCCTTCCCCCCTGAGAAAGAAGCGGAGAAGGGGCCGGCGCTGCTCCTGAGCGACGGCATGGACGCCATGGACAGGGGCTATTATCAAGAAGCCATCGACGCATTCCAGCAGATCACCGACCGGTACCCTTACAGCCGTGAAGCCTTGACCGCCGAACTCAAGCTGGCCGACGCCTATTTCGCCCGAAGGCTTTTCGAGGAAGCCTTCGGCGCCTACGGCGATTTCGAAAAACTCCACCCGAATCACCCTGAGATCCCCTATGTCATCTACCGCATGGGGCTCTGCCACTACGAGCGCATGAAATCCATCGACCGCGATCAGGAATACACGCTCAAGGCCAAAGAGCATTTCGAGCGGCTGATCAGGCGCTTTCCGGATTCCCCTTACGCCCAGTCAGCAAAACTGAAGGTTCGGGACTGCTACGAATCGCTCGCGGGGCACGAACTCTATGTCGGTAACTTTTATTACAAAACCGGCCGCTACGGCGCCGCTGCCAGCCGGTATGAATATCTGATTCAAAACTACCCCGACCTGGGGCAATACCACGAAGCCCTGACCAACCTGTCAAAAAGCCGTGAGAAACTGGCCGACGCCCCGCCTGCCGATGAAACCGCCGAACCGGTGAAAAAGAAACCGGCCTGGTGGAATCTGCCGGCACGCCTCTTCGATTAGATTCCTTCAGGAAGATGGTTTCCGGCCCATCTCGGCGTCAACCCGCACCCTTTCCTGCGCGGCGACCTACCGGTCGCCCCTGCACTGACGCTCGATTCCCTCGATAGGGGAAAACCCAATCCCGCCGCGAAGCGGCGGGACTGGAACCCAAAGGGCCTTTTCGCGCATCCCGGGCTTTTCAGCGGTCCATCGTTTAACAAAGGACCCCGGTTTTACCGGGGCTCACGGGTGGCCGCTCATGAGGTCGTAGAAGGCCTCGATCGTCTCGGCGAGTTTATCCGGACGGGTGCCTCCGCCCTGCGCCATGTCGGGCCGCCCGCCGCCTTTCCCCCCTACGATGGGAGAAAGCCGGCGGACGATCTCCCCGGCCTTGAAGCGGTCCTGAAGATCGGCCGTCACCACGCAGATCAGCATCACCTTCTGCTCGTGCACGGCACCGAGAAGAATCACCCCCGAACCGAGCTTGTCCCTGATCCGGTCCGCGGCCTCACGCAAGGCCTTCGGTCCATCGGCATCCAGCTTTTGAGCGAGCACGGAAACATCCCCGATTCGACGGACATCCTGCAGCCATTCGTCAGACCTGCGGGTCAGCAGACGGGCCTTCAAGGCCTCGATCTCCCGGTCTTTCTCGCGATGCTCGCGCACCAACCGCTCGACCCTCTCGAGCAGGGCATCCGGCGTCGTCTTGAGGAGGGCGGACGAACGCCGAATCGTCTCAGACTCCGCCTCGTCGTGCAGAAGCGCAGCCTCTCCGGTCAGGGCCTCGATGCGCCGGACATTGGCCGCCACGCCCGCTTCGCTCACGATCCGGAAAAGACCGATGTCACCTGTCCGCGCGGTGTGCGTACCGCCGCACAGTTCCTTGCTCACATCCTCTCCGACGCTGACCACCCGCACCCGCTCGCCGTACCGCTCTTCGAAGATAGCCATGGCGCCCGTATGCGCCGCCTCTTCCCTTGTCATGACCTCGGTCTCGAGAGGATGATTCTCGCGGATACGGGCATTGACCCGCCGCTCCACATCCAGAAGCTTGTCGGCCGACACCTGCGTGAAATGGCTGAAGTCGAAACGCAGCCGCTCGGCGGACACCATCGAACCGGCCTGCTTCACATGATCCCCCAGGACCTCCCGCAGCGCCGCATGCAGGAGGTGGGTCGCTGAATGGTTGGCGGCTGTCGCCCGCCGAAGCGTTTCGTCCACGACGGCCTTGACCTTCGCCCCTACGCCGATCCGGCCGCTCTCGAGCACGCCCTGGTGCACGATCAGATCCTGGCCGTATTTGCGCGTATCCTTTACCAAGAACCGCGCCCCGTCGGACTCGATCCAGCCCCGGTCACCCATCTGCCCGCCGGCCTGGCCGTAAAACGGTGTGCGGCTCAAAATCAATTCGGCCTCGACACCGCTCGAAACGGCATCCTGTTCACGCCCGTCTACCAGGACCGCCGCCACCTCCGCCTCAGACGCGAGGTCGGTGTACCCTACAAAGGGTGTAGCCACACCCCGCGAAAGAACCGCCCGGTAGCCCTCGGGTATCGCCTCTTCACCGCTCCCCTTCCAGGATTCCTGGGACTGCGTCCGCTGCCGCGACATCGCCTCCCCGTAGCCCTCCATATCGAGGGCAAAGCCCTCATCCCGTACGACGTCCTCGACGATATCGGCCGAAAGCCCGTAGGTGTCGTAGAGTTTGAACAGGACATCGCCCGGAACGACGCGTGCGCCTCCGGCGCGCAGACGCTCGATCTCCTCTTCCAGGACGCGCATCCCGTAGTGAAGCGTATCCGCAAAACGCTTCTCCTCGTTCGTCACCACCCCTTCGATAAAGGCCTGCGAACGGATCAGATCGGGGTAATCCGGCGCCATGACGGCGATCACCCGGCTGCACACCCGGTTGAGAAACACGTCCTGCATTCCGAGCACCTGGCCGAAACGGACTGCCCGCCGGATGATCCGCCGCAGGACGTACCCGCGACCCTCGTTCGAAGGCATCACCCCGTCGTTGATCAGAAACGTGACCGCGCGCGAATGATCCGCGATCACGCGGAAGGCGACGTCCTGGCGCGCATCTTCTCCGTAGCGTCTTCCGGAAAATTCGCCGATGCAGTCCAGGATATCCTTGAAGATATCCGATCCGTAGTTGGAAGAAGCCCCCTGGATGACCGCCGCCAGACGTTCGAGCCCCATCCCTGTGTCGATATTGGGGCGCGGGAGCGGGGTCAGGCTTCCATCCGGGCTGCGATCGAACTGCGTGAAGACCAGATTCCAGATCTCCAGAAACCGGTCGCAGTCGCAGCCGGGGTGGCAGTCGGGGCGGCCGCATCCAATCTCGGGTCCCTGATCGATATAAATCTCGGAGCAGGGTCCGCAGGGCCCCGTATCCCCCATGGCCCAGAAATTGTCCTTCTCCCCGAGGGGAACGATCTTCTCCGCCGGGACGCCTACCTTCTCGGCCCAGATTCTCCGCGCTTCGTCGTCATCCTTGAAGACGGAGACATAGAGCCGCTCCTCGGGCAAGCCGTAGACCTGCGTAAGAAGCTCCCAGGCCCACACGATAGCTTCTTCCTTGAAATAGTCGCCGAAGGAAAAATTGCCGAGCATCTCGAAGAAGGTATGATGGCGGGCCGTGTAGCCCACGTTGTCCAGGTCGTTGTGCTTCCCGCCTGCCCGTACGCATTTCTGGCAGGTGGCCGCCCGGGTATAGCCCCGCTTTTCCTCTCCCAGAAACATTCGTTTGAACTGCACCATCCCTGCATTGGTGAAAAGCAGGGTCGGGTCGTCCCTCGGGATAAGCGAAGAACTCTCCACAATCGCATGGCCCCGGCCTTTGAAGTAATCCAGGAATGCCTGCCTGATCTGTCTAAAATCCATTGGCTTCGTCATGAACGTGTTCCATCCTGTTCAAAAATACCCCCTGCGGGGGAAGGCGCCTCCAGACGGATGCCCTTTCTCGATGGGCGTCGACCCGCCGGTTCTCTTTCAGGCGGATTCGGGGGCGGACTCAACCGGCTCCCCTCCGGCCGCCTTGGAAACGATCTGCTTCAGGCCGGTCTTTTCCAGGATCATCTCCGCGATCCGATCCCGTATATCGGGGTTCTCCGCCAGGAAACGCTTCACGTTTTCGCGGCCCTGCCCGATCCGGTCCTCTCCGAAAGAGTACCAGGCGCCGCTCTTCTCTACGATGCCCAGCTCCACGCCGAGGTCCAGGATATCCCCCTCTTTTGAAATTCCCTTGCCGTAGATGATGTCGAACTCGGCCTCTTTGAACGGCGGGGCGATCTTGTTCTTGACCACCTTTACCCGGGTGCGGTTCCCGATCGTGTCGGCGCCCTCTTTGATGGCGGCGATCCGCCGGATGTCTAGACGCTGGCTGGCATAAAACTTGAGCGCGTTCCCGCCCGTGGTGGTCTCGGGGCTCCCGAACATTACGCCGATCTTCATGCGGATCTGATTGATGAAGATCACGCAGGTGTGGGATTTGCTGATGGTGGCCGTCAGCTTGCGCAGGGCCTGGCTCATGAGCCGCGCCTGCAGTCCGACATGCTGGTCTCCCATTTCCCCCTCGATTTCCGCACGGGGGACCAACGCGGCGACCGAATCGATTACCAGGACATCGATGGCCCCGCTCCTCACCAGAATTTCGGCGATATCCAGGGCCTGCTCCCCGGTATCCGGCTGCGAAACCAGGAGGCTGTCGACATCCACTCCCAGGTTTCGGGCATAGGAGATATCGAGGGCGTGCTCCGCGTCGATGAAGGCCACCATTCCACCCTTTGCCTGGGCCTCCGCCGCGATGTGGAGCGCCAGGGTGGTCTTCCCCGACGACTCCGGGCCATAGATCTCCACCACCCGTCCGCGGGGCACCCCGCCGACCCCGAGGGCAAGGTCGAGTGCCAGCGAACCGGTTGAAATAGCAGGGACGTCCAGAACCTTCTGCTCCCCCATCTTCATGATCGAGCCCCGGCCGAACTGCTTTTCTATCTGTGAAATCGCTTGTTCTACGGCCTTTCCTCGGTCCATCGCATCCACCCTCCTGCTGTGCCGGTTTCCAACCGGGCATGAATAAAAAACACCTGCACCTTTCCAGTCCGGATATGGGGAATTCTCTTCGCAGACTTCGCCTGCTCCGTCCCGTCCCTGGGGGATGGGTCCCAGATTGTTCACTCCCTTCGTGCGCTTAGTCCCACCCCTGTAGGGCGGGTCCCGGTTTCTTCACATCCTTCGGGTGCTCAGTCCCATCCCTGCGGGATGGGTCCCGGTACCTTCACAGGCCTCGCCCGATCGGTCCCCCTTTCGGGAGGGGATCCATATCCCGCCCAAAAGGCTTCCTGAAGATAAAACCGGCGGTGGCCTTCGGTCATCCCGCCGGAGAACCGGGGCGCGGGTCAACTCGACCCGGAGAGCGGCCAGGCCCCGAGGCGCGTATACACTGCCCCACCAGGCCTCAGGTCGCTCCGGTAGAGCACCAGTTCATCGAGGACGGCCGGGGGCGTTGTCCATCCCGCCCGCTCTTTCAGACATCGATCGAGCGCCTCGCCGGGCCGTGCGTTCTCCCGGAATCTTCCCAGGGTCAGATGCGGCCGGAAAGGGCGCGTCTCACGCTGGATGCCGAAAGGTTGCAGCTCGTCCTGCAGGGCGTCCCGAAAAACCCCCATCCGGTCGATGTCCCCCGCGAGGCCGATCCATAGGACTCTCGGCCGGCGGCTTCCACCGAAGGTTCCCAGCCCTTCGAGCGCGATCCTGAAAGGGCTGAAGGCATGGCAAACGACGGCGGCGGCGGACCCTATGGCATCGAGATCTCCCTGCCGCACCTGACCGAGAAAAACCACGGTCAAATGCACATTGCCCGGCGCCACCCAGCGAACGTCCCGAATAGCGGGAACCAGGCCGCGGTGGATCTCATCGAACCCCTCGCGCAGGACACCGGGCAAGTCAAACGCCAGAAAGGAACGGATCTCCATGCAAAAAACGCCTCACCCAATCAAGTGCCATCATGGCGGCATTCTTCCGGATCTGTTTCCGGGTGCCCCAAAAACGGTATCGTTCTGCAAACGAGGCTCGCTCATGCGCCAAGCCGAAATAGACCGTACCAACGGGTTTTTCAGCCGAACCGCCCGCAGGCCCCGCGATGCCTGTCACGGACAGACCGATATCCACGTGCATACGTCCGCGGACCCCTTCGGCCATCTCGAGCGCCGTCTCGCGGCTGACGGCACCGTGCCGCTCGAGCGTCCTCCGCCGAACCCCCAGGAAATCCACCTTCGCGGCGTTGCTGTAAGAGATCACGCCTCCTTCGAAGTAGTCGGAGCTCCCTGGTACGTTGGTCAACATCTGCCCGATCATCCCCCCGGTGCAGGACTCGGCCGATGCCAGTTTCAGGCCGGCCTCTATCAGGCCCCGCCCGACGACCTCTTCCATCGTGTCGCTTCCTGCGGAGAAGACGTACTCCCCCAAAAGCCCCCGGACGGCCGATTCGGCCTGGTCGAGTTCACGGCTCACGGAGGGCTCGTCGGGGCCTCTCAGGCTGATCGTGATGTGGTTTTCGGGAAAGCGCGGGTAGAAACCGAATTGAACATCCGGGGATTTGGCCTCCAGACTCTTGAACGTCTCCGCAATGACAGGTTCACTGACGCCGTAAAGCTTCAGGATGCGCTGGCGGAGCACCGGCAGGGTCTGGAACCGCTGCAAAAGATCAGGCAGCACGCACTCATCCATCAAGTAACGCATCTGATCCGGCACCCCGGGCAGAAAATACAGCCGGACAGCCCCCTCGACCATTCGAAACCCGCAGGCATTTCCCTCCGGTTTCAGAACCTGCGCGCCGCCCGGCATCCAGGCCATCTTTTCAAGGGCCGCCGTCATCTCCATCCCGCGTGCCTCGGCATGGCTCTTGATCAGATCGAACATCCGCCGGTCGAGACAGAGCGGCCGCTTCAAGGCATCGGCCACAATCGCGGTGGTCATGTCGTCTTCGGTGGAGCCGAGGCCCCCGGTTACAATGACGAACAGCGATTCGCCGAGTGCGCGCGAAAGGGCATCCGTGACTCTTTCCCGGTCATCTCCAACAGCCGTCATCCGCGTCACCCGAAGGCCCGACGCCGTCAACCGCCCCGCAGCGTACCAGGCGTTCAGGTCGAGGGTTCTGCCCGAAATGAGCTCAGTGCCTATGGTGATGATTTCTCCGTACATATTTCGCGTGCCGGATGTTTTTCAAGGGCGGACGGCGGGCGGCCGCCGCGATGGTCGAATTTATGCCACCGGAGCGGGATTCCGCCCTCACGCGGGATGCACCAGCCATAGGATCAGGCCGAGCACGACCCGGGCATACACCCCCGCCAGAAGATCATCGGCGACAATCCCCAAGCCGCCCCTCAACCTCTCGAGCCGCCTGATCGGATAAGGCTTGAGGATGTCGAAGAAACGAAACAGAAAAAAACCGGCGGTCCAACCCAGCCAGGAGGGCGGGACCAGAAAGAGGGTCACCAGGGTGCCCGCGACTTCGTCGATCACCACGGGCGAAGGATCATCCTTTCGGAGCAGCCGTCGTGTCCGCTCCGAGGACCAGAATGCCAGCCCGATCAGGGCAAGCGTCACCAGCACCCCTCCTGCGCCTCCCGCAAGGCTCACCACGTAGGCCAGAGGCAGGGCCGCCAGGGTTCCGAAGGTTCCCGAGGCAACCGGGGCGAGGCCGCTTCCGAACCAAGTCGACAGGATGAGGGCCGCCTTGCCCGAAAGAGAGGCGGTCTTGAACGCGGCTGCGGGAGTCAAGGTATCAGATCGGTCTGTGGACATCAAGCAGGGATTGCCTCCGCTTCCATCCCCCTTTGCACGGGAATTCGCAAACCTTCCGCCCAGCCACTTTTCAATGGCTTGCACACAAGGGATTTTACAACACCCCCCTGAGATGGTGGAAACATCACAGACCGGAATCCTCCAGCCCCGTCACCCAGGCATAAACGTCTCTCAGGGGGACCCGCCGGCCCACAGCCACCGCCCGGCAGGCCTCGTATTCCGGCACAAGCCTCCAGCGGCCTCCCGGACCCTTCACGCGTTTGACCTCGAGGGGTCCCCAAGGGCTCTCAACCGTCACGACCTCACGCTCGAGCACCTCTCGCTCGCACATCCGAACCCGGACACCGAGCGTGAGACTCTCTTCGAACAGAATTCGGGTCAGGTCGTCTTTCCGAACCGGATGCGCCATGACCTGTACCTGCGTCCCAGGACGGTTCTTCTTCATCTGCACAGGGATGAACACCACATCCAGCGCTCCGGCGCCGAAAAGCCTCTCCATCATGTAGCCCATAAACTCCGAGCTCGCATCGTCGAGGTTCGTCTCGAGCATGAGGACAGTCTCGGCGTTTCCAGCAACCGCTGCATCTCCGATGAGCACCCTCAGGCAATTCGGCCTGTCCGGCAGATCGCGCGAGCCGGCACCGTACCCTATCCGCTGGATGCGCATGGCGGGCATCGGACCCCAGGATGAAGCCAGGACTTTGAGCAGTGCCGCCCCGGTCGGGGTCACCGTCTCCGTCTCCGTGCCGGCGTCCCTCACCTCCAGGCCCGCCAGGATCTCGAGGGTGGCGGGTGCGGGCAAAGGCAGCCTCCCGTGGGCCGACGGGGTAAATCCACGACCGAGTGGCAGGGGTGACGCGTGCATTCTTTCGATCCCCAGCCGTTCGACCCCGAACACACCGCCCACGATATCCACAATCGAATCGACCGCTCCGACCTCGTGGAAGGTCACCGCATCCGGAGAAAGCCCGTGGACCTTCCCCTCCGCCCGGGCCAGGATCTCGAAGACCGCCTCCGCGGTGCCCTTCGCCCATGCACTCAGGGCGGAACTGCGGATGATGCGCCGGACGTCCCCCAAACGCCGATGGGCGTGCTCATGCTGGAGCATCTCCACCAGAAAGCGCGTCCCCCGGATCCCCTGGCGCAGTTCTTCGCGCATGCCCAGGCGGTATCCTTCGAGCGGCAGCGTTTCGAGTGCCGCCTGGAGCTCCTCGAAGGGCAGACCGGCATCCAGCAGCGACCCGATGAACATGTCGCCGCTGACACCGGCATAGCAGTCGAAATAGGCCGTTTTCATCGGGTCAGGCCCTGCGGGCTCGAGGCCCACGCGCTAAAAAGCCTTACCCGTAAAGGTAAGGCTTTCATGAAGGAACCATCGATGGACTAGAGCGCTTCGGCAATCAGCTCGGAGATATCCTTGATCTCGATTTCGTCTTCCTTGTTGGTGGTCTTGCGGCTGTCCTCGAGCATGGAGATGCAATAGGGACAGGCTGTCGCGAGGATCTTGGCCCCAGTCTCGCACGCCTCGTGGATCCGCAGGTCCGAAAAACGCCACTCGGGCGGGGTTTCCATCCAAAGCCGCCCGCCGCCGGCGCCGCAGCACAGGCTGTCTTTCCGGATGCGCTTCATCTCGACGAGCTTTCCGCCGGTCGCCGCGGAGATGAGAGCCCTCGGCTCGTCGTACACCTCGCTGTGCCGGCCGAGATAGCAAGGATCATGATAGGTGACCGTGGTGTCCAGGGTCTTGGACAGCTTGAGCTTGCCTTCTTCCAGGAGCTTCGCCAGGAACTGCGTGTAATGCATCACCTCGAAATCCGCGCCGAATTCCGGGTATTCCTTGGAAAACGTATAAAAACAATGGGGGGAGGTGGTGATGACCTTTTTGACGCCCTTTTCGCTGTACAGCTTGATGTTTTTCTCGGCCGTCTTCGTGAAGAGCTCTTCGTCGCCGATCTTGCGGACCGATTCCGCGCAGCAGTTCTCCTCCTCGCCGATCACGCCGAAGGAGACCCCGGCCGCCTTGAGCACCTTCACCATGGCCTTGGCGATCTTCTGGCTGCGCGCGTCGATCGTGGAGGTGCAGCAGACGAACAGGAAGTATTCCTGGCTGCCGTCGAACTTCGGGACATCGAGTCCGCTCATCCACTGCACGCGCTTTTCACGTGGTTCGGACCATGGGTTGCCCTGGCTGTGGACACTCCCGGTGGCGGTCTTGAGGACGCCCGGGAGCGAACCGGCCTCGACCATCATACCGCGCATGGCCTTGACGATGTCGATAATGGTGACGCCCCTGGGGCATTTCAAAACGCACTTGTTGCAGGTCGTGCAGCCGAAAAGAACGTCATCCGATTCGTAGCCTTCCACGCCGAGTTGCGCCATGCGAATCATCTTGCGGATATTGAACGGCCCGTCGACGATCCGCCATGGACAGGACCCGGCGCACATGCCGCACTGCATACAGAGATTGAGTTTCTCGGCCCCCATCGCCACGAGGGCCTCATTGACTTCATACAGCGGGGTTAATGCTTCCATGAGGTGTGTGCTCCTTTCAGAATTTTGGCCTCTCCGGTTCAGCCGGACGGGGGCAATCCAAAGAATGTGATTTTTTTAACAAACGCCTTCATCAATGTCAACAGAAGATGACGGGTGAGAAGACAGGGCCTCCCTGCGGCACACGAGATGCCGAAAGCTCCTGCCTGCAGAGCACCTCGCTCCCCGCCGGGAGCGGAAACCGGACCGCCGCAAAAAACAGTTTCCCTCCGCAAACGGGCTCTTTTACCAATCCCGGCGTCAATCTTCACGACCCCTCCGGTCTACCCGAGGATGGGGGCGAAAGGCTCCTCGGCGGTGAAATCGGGGACGAGCGGTCTCCATGAGAATCCTTCACCCCCCGCCGGAACCTCCTCAGGGAACTGTACGAACAGGTTTCTGAATCCCAGGGCCAGAGCGTGATCGAAGACCCGGTCGAACTCATCCTTGCAAAGCCGGCGGTTGAGGGGGGCGTGCACCTGGGGGGTCACGGGGTGGTACTGCGACATCAGACTCAAAGGGAGCCTGTCACCAAATTCCAGGAAAAGCATGGTCAAGGCGTCCACCGAATTTTCCACCTCCCCGGGGAGGATCAGGTGCCGGACCAGTACGCCCTTTCCGGCCTGCGCGCCGTCCGTTTCAAACGAATCCAGAAATCCCTTCTGCCGGATCATCTCGGCGACCGCCTCCAAAGCCTTCCCCGGATAATGCGGACACCGCGACAGTTTGCGCGCGAGTTCCGAGTCCGAATACTTGAAATCCGGCAGGTAGATATCCGCAAAAGGCTCCGCCTGCTGCAGCGACTCGATCCGCTGATAACCCGAGAGGTTGTATACCAGAGGTAGACGGATTCCCCTCCTATCCCGGCAAATCGACACGACCTCGAAGACATCGGGGAAAAAATGGTCCGGCGTGACAAAATTGACATTGTGCACACGGTGCCGCCCCGCCATATCGATGATCCGCCCCGCCAGATCCTCTGCCGTGAGCGCCTCCCCCAACCCACCGCGGGAGATCTGATGATTCTGACAGAAGCTGCAGCGCAGGGCGCAGCCGGTGAAAAAGACGGTGCCCGATCCCCTTTCCCCGCTGATCGGCGGCTCCTCGCCGAAATGCGGCCCGACATAGGCCACCCGCAGGGTGTCGGCCTCTCCGCAAACCCCCCGGCGGACCGAGCGGTCCACCCTGCAGTCGCGCGGGCAAAGACGGCATTCGTTGTACAAGGCTTTGTAATGGGTATTCATCTCAAATTCATCTTAAAATAATATCCTGCACCCTGTTTCCGATCAGAAAAGGAGGAATTTTCTCGTCGATCATCGGAGAGGATCCGCCGTCTGCGCGGAGACGGCCTGCAGGCCGCCTCACAAGCTGCCGCGCAGATCGGCTCCGAAGCGGGCGGAAGAAATCGCTCCCGCCCTCCACGGTCCGCAGACCCCGGAAGGCGGCATCATAACACAACAACCGGAAAAGTTTGTGAATATATTCTTTTGACAAAACTCATCACAATCGTTATAAGGGTTGATCGTAAAAAGCCAATCTGGGGCGAATCGCCTTGAAACCCGGCGCTTTTTCGCTCTTCAAGGGAATCATGAGGAGGTCCACGCATGTTTTTCACCGTCTCGCTCTATACCTCTTTGGCCATCTTTCTCATCGGCCTGATTTACAAGATCGGCACATGGTTCACCCGTCATATGGGCATGGGCGGGAAGAGCTTTTCGACAGGCGAGCGCATCGGAGCCGCCATCAAAGGCATCCTGGCGGTCCTGTTCAGCGCCAGACTGGGAACCCTGATCAAGGCCTTCTTCGTCGACGTCCTCTGGCAGCAGCGCATCCTCAAAGAAAGCGCCCTGCGCTGGGTCATGCACATGCTGATTTTCTGGGGATTCACCCTGCTCCTGCTGATGCACGCCCTAGGAAGCATCCTGACCGTCGCGGTCTTCCCGGATTACGCCTCGACCCTCAATCCCTACATGTTCCTGAGAAACCTCTTCGGTGCCATGGTCGTGGTCGGCGTGGCCATCGCCGTCTACCGGCGGTTCATCCTCAAGGTACCCCGCTTCAGAACCAGCGGCATGGATAAATACGCGATCCTCATCGTCGCCGTGATCATTCTTTCGGGCATCTTCTTCGAGGCGGTCAAGATCACGTCTCACTCCGACTTCATGCGCATGGTGGAAGACTATGCCGACTCGACCGACCCGGAAGACGTCAGGCCGCTCGAGAGCTACTGGGTCGAACATTTCGGCGTCGTCTCCCCCGGCGTCAAACCGCCCTTCGAGGCCGAGATCCTTGCCGACGGCGGGGATATGCACGAAATGAGCTGCGCGGCATGCCACTCCGCACCGCAGTGGGCCTTCACCGGATATCCGCTGGCGAAGCTCATCAGCCCCATCGCCCTCGGCCTCGACCGGGCCGGGGCAGGCACCTTCCTCTGGTACATCCATTTGTGGTCCTGCTTCTTCGGTCTGGCCTATCTGCCTTTCAGCAAGATGTTCCACCTTTTTGCCACACCGGTGAGCCTGCTGGCCAACGCTGTGATGGACCCCGCAACGTCCGATCCAGCCAACGTCGCCACCCGTCAGGTGATGGAGCTCGATGCCTGTACGCACTGCGGCACCTGCAGCCTGCGCTGTTCGGCCGCCGGGGCCTTCGCCGCCATCGGGAACGAATGCATTCTTCCGTCCGAAAAAATGGCCGTGCTCAAGAAATGGGCTTCGCGTAAGACCCTCAGCCCCGAGGAGAACCGCGCGTTGATCGAAGGCATCTGGGTCTGCACGAGCTGCGACCGCTGCACCGTCGTCTGCCCCTCCGGCATCAACCTGAGGGAGATGTGGCTCAACCTCCGGGAGGTGCAGTTCGAGAAAGGCTACGCCGACCCGGTCGTCCTCTCCCCGCTGTCGTACGTCATCGGGATGTTCCGCAAAGGCCTCGCCTCCGATGATTACCCGGAGCCGAGCGAATCGGCCAAACGCCGGTTCGCCCTGGATTTCGAGGCCCTGAGGGCCCAGAACCGCCCCATCGCCCTCCATGCGCCGGCTTCGGGCACCGCGGCGGCGATGAGCCGCGCGAACACCTTCAGCTACTGCTTCGGGTGCCAGAACTGCACCACGGTCTGCCCCGTCGTCGGCAGTTACGAGGAACCTGAAAAGGCCCTCGGGCTCCTGCCGCATCAGATCATGTGCTCCCTCGGGCTGGGCCTTGTCGATATGGCCGCCGGCTCCCGTATGATCTGGGACTGCCTGACCTGTTACCAGTGCCAGGAGCACTGCCCACAGAACGTGCGGGTCACGGACATCCTTTACGAACTGAAGCATGTGGCGATCCGCAATCAGGGGAAATCCGGCGGGAAGGCTGGCGCCGCAAGCCAGGCCGCCTGATCGGCTGTCCTTCTGGGAACAATCCTGCCGGGCCGCTTCCGTAGATTCAAACCGCCAAGGGCGGGGCGATCCGGGTGCGGGCCGGTAAGAGTCTTCGAGCCAGACCGACCGGGTCTGTGCATGATGGAACGGAATTGAGGTACCAACCATGAACTTTGCATTTTTCCTAGGCTGCAACATCCCGGCCCGTGTTCCACAATACGAAACGGCTTCACGCGCCGTCCTGGCGCGCCTCGGAGTCGAACTCCGGGATTTCCGCGAATTCAACTGCTGCGGCTACCCGCTGCGCAATATCGACGAGATGGCATTTCTGGTCTCCTCCGCCAAGAACCTGGCCCTCGCCGAACAGGCCGGTCTGGACATGCTGACCCTGTGCAAGTGCTGCTACGGCACGCTCAGGAAGGCTCAATACATCCTCCGGGGGGATGAAGACCTCAAACGCGAGGTCAACCGGATCCTGGAGCGGGAGGGGTTCCATTACGAGGGCAAGACCGAGATCAAACATCTTCTGCCCTTCCTGCACCGCGAGATCGGCATCAAAACGCTCAAAGACACCCTGAAGACCAGCTTCAAAGGGCTCAGCATCGCCGCCCATTACGGCTGTCACGCCCTGCGCCCGAGCGAGGTCACCCAGTTCGACGATCCGGTTGCTCCCACCCTTTTCGAAGAGCTCGTGAAACTGCTCGGAGCCAAACCGGTCGACTGGCCTACGCGCCTCGAGTGCTGCGGTGCCCCGCTTCTTGGCATCAATGATCGCGTATCGCTCGATCTGACGCGCAAGAAACTGCGGGACGGGAAAAAAGCCGGAGCCGACTTTCTCTGCACGGCCTGCCCCTGGTGCCAGCAGCAGTTCGACACGGTCCAGCAGACGATCGTTTCCCATAACGGCAACAAGGAATATCTCGCTTCGATCCTTTATCCACAACTGCTCGGGCTCTGCATGGGCATCGATGCCGAGACGCTCGGGATCAAGCGGAACAAGATCGACATCAGCGGTGTCACGTCTTTTTTCGATACCGGCAAAGAGGAGTAAACCATGTCACAAAATAAAACCGGCGCTGTGATGGTCGTTGGGGGTGGCATAACGGGGATGCAGGCCGCGCTTGACCTGGCCGATTCCGGTTATTTCGTTTACCTGGTCGAGAGATCCAGTTCCATCGGCGGCATGATGTCCCAGTTGGACAAGACCTTCCCGACCAACGACTGCGCCATGTGAATTATCTCTCCCAAACTGGTCGAGGTCGGCCGGCACATCAATATCGAACTGTTGACCCTCTCCGAGGTTACAGACGTCTCGGGGACTGAAGGGGATTTCCGCGTCAAGGTCAAACAGCACCCGAGGTACGTGGACGTCGACAAGTGCATCGCCTGCGGGCTCTGCGCCGAAAAATGCCCCAAGAAGGTGGACAACGAATATGACGAGCGGCTGGTCAAGCGGAAGGCCATCTATGTCAAATATCCGCAGGCGGTGCCGCTCAAATACGCGATCGACGACAAGAACTGCATCTATCTGACGAAGGGAAAGTGCAGGACCTGCGAAAAGGTCTGCCCGGCCGGGGCGATCAACTACGAAGACAAAGGCAGAGACCTCGACCTGCAGGTCGGCTCCATCGTCCTCGCGCTCGGCGGCCAGGTCTTCGACCCCGCAGTCCACGACACTTACGGCTACGCCAAACACCCCAACATCGTGACGAGCCTCGAGTTCGAGCGGATCCTCTCTTCATCCGGCCCATACGGCGGTCATCTGGTCAGGCCCCTGGACCACAAGGAGCCGAAGAAGATCGCCTGGCTGCAGTGCATCGGGTCACGGGACGAACACCTGGGGGCGAAGGGGTATTGCTCCGGCGTCTGCTGCACCTACGCCATCAAAGAAGCGATGCTCGCCAAGGAGCACAGCAAGGAAGGGCTCGACACGACCATCTTCTATATCGACATCCGGACCTACGGGAAGGATTTCGAGCGCTATTACAACCGCGCCAAGGATCAGATGGGTGTGCGCTTCGTCAAGTCCAGGGTCACCAACATCACTCCCCTCGAAGACGGACGCCTCCTGCTCCTTTATGTGGACGAAGCCGGCAAACGGATCGAGGAGGACTTCGACATCGTGGTCCTTTCGGTGGGCCTCGAGGCCAACCCGGAGTCGGCGGAGCTCGCCGCCCGCTTCGGGGTCAAGCTGGACCACTACAACTTCGCCAGCACCAGCAGCTTCGCCCCGGTCGAAAGCTCGCGCCCGGGCGTTTACGTCTGCGGCGTCTGTCAGGGCCCGAAGGACATCCCCACCTCCGTCGTGGATTCCAGCGCGGCGGCCGGGGTGGCCGGCAGCCGGCTCACCGAGGCGCGCTGGTCCTTGACGAAGACCAAAGAGATCCCGAAAGAGATCGACATCCGCGGCGAGCCGACCCGGATCGGGGTGTTCGTGTGCTGCTGCGGCACCAATATCGCCGGTACGGTGGACGTGCCGTCCGTCGTCGAGTTCGCCAAGGGGCTGCCGGGTGTCGCTTACGCCGAACAGAACATGTTCAGCTGCTCCCAGGACACCCAGGACAAGATGCGGCAGGTGATCGAGGAACAACACCTCAACCGCGTGGTGGTCGCCGCCTGTACACCCAAGACGCACGAGCCGCTCTTCCAGGAGACGCTGACCAACGCGGGCATCAACAAATATCTGTTCGAGATGGCCAATATCCGGAATCAGTGCTCCTGGGTCCACAAGGACGATCCGGACGCCGCCACGGCGAAAGCCAAGGACCTGGTCCGGATGGCCGTCGCGAAGGTCGCCCTTCTCGAACCGCTTCCCGAGCCGAAGCTCCAGATCACCCCGTCGGCCCTGATCATCGGCGGAGGAATCGCCGGCATGGCCGCCGCACGCAATCTGGCCGACCAGGGATACACCACGTACCTGGTCGAGAAGACCGGCGCGCTCGGCGGCAATGCCATCCATCTGCACGAGACCTGGAGAGGGGAAGACATTCAGGCTCAGCTCGCCAAGATGATCGAAGCCACCCGGTCCAACGAGCGGATCCAGGTCTTTCTCGACTCCCAGATCACGCAGGTCGACGGGTTTGTCGGGAACTTCCGCACCACGATCCGGACGAAGGGCGAAGATCAGGTCTTGGAGCACGGCGTAACGATCTTCGCTTCGGGGGCCTCCGAGTACAAGCCCGACCAGTATCTCTACGGACAGGATCCCCGCGTCATGACGGGGCTCGAACTCCAGCAGCGTTTCATCGATCAGGACCCGGAACTCGAAAAGGCCGACACGGCGGTCTTCGTCCAGTGCGTGGGCTCCCGCATCCCAGAGCGCCCCTACTGCTCGAAGGTCTGCTGCACCCAGTCCATCAAGAGCGCCCTCAAGCTGAAGGACATCAATCCGCGGATGGACATCTTCATTGTCTACCGGGATATGCGCCCCTACGGACTGCGCGAAGACCTCTACCGGGAGGCGCGCACCCGCGGCATCCACTTTGTGCGCTACAACTCCGAGAAGGGCCTGGATGTCGCCGTCAAAGACAATAAGCTCTCGGTCGGCTTCATCGACCGCGTCCTGCGGCGTCCCATGGAGATCCAGCCGGACTTCCTGGTGCTCGCCTCGGCCGTGGTCCCCGAAAAGGAAAGCCCGCTCGCCCAGTTCTACAAGGTTTCCCAGAACGATGACGGATTCTACGCCGAGGCCCACGTCAAGCTGCGCCCGGTGGATTTCGCCACGGACGGTGTGTTCGTCTGCGGGCTCGCCCATGCGCCCAAACCGATCGACGAATCCATCACCCAGGCCCAGGCGGCCGCCGCCCGGGCAGTCACGCTGCTCTCCGCCAAGATCATCCCGGTCAGCGGCACGGTCGCCCAGGTCGACCCGAACTTCTGCAGCCAGTGCGGCGTCTGCGTGACCATCTGCCCCTACTCGGCCCCCCGGTTCAACGAGAAGACCGGCAAGGCCGAAATCCAGTCGGAGCTTTGCAAGGGCTGCGGTCTTTGCGCCGCCTCCTGCCGGTCAGGGGCCATTCACCTCAAGGGATTCGACACCTCTCAGATCATGGCCATGATCGACCAGGTCGGTTGAACACCAGACGGGGGCTTCGGCCCCCTTTCTAAATGATGATGGGGCCCCGGTAGGAGCGTCCGAGCACGTCCTCCGCGCGGCCCTCGCGGTCGAGCCGAACCGCCTGCGGGAGGTGTTCGAGGACGTCCCGGGCCGTCATGCCGTCCTCTCCCATCGACTGGGCCGCCAGATCCCCGGCCAGCCCGTGGATGAAAACCCCCTTCAGCACCGCCTCTTCGAACCCCAGCCCCAGGCCCAGCATGGCGGCGATGGCCCCCGTCAGGACATCGCCCGAACCGGCGCTGCCCATGCCGCTGTTTCCACTCAGATTCACATAGACCCGGCCGTCCGGACACCCGATCAGAGAGTGCGCCCCCTTCAGCACGATGTGTACGCCCAGATCGCGTGCAGCCTTCTGGACAGCGGCCACCCGGTCGGCCTGGATCTCCGCTGTCGCCACGCCCGCAATCCGGGCCATTTCGCCCGGGTGCGGCGTCAGCACCGTCGGGGCCTTGCGGTGCCGGATGCAGTCGAGGTCGCGACAAACTGCGGTGATGCCATCCCCATCGAGCAGCAGCGGCCGTTCAATCCGGACGGCGAGATCCACGACCAGGCGCTGCGTCTCCTGATCCAGCGACAGTCCCGGACCCATAACGACCATTTCCATGTCTTCCGACAGCGTCAGGAGCCCGTCCGCATTTTCTTCCGAGATGCTGCCGGTGCTGGTTTCCGCCATGGGAACCAGCACGATCTCCCGCCCCTCGACGGCGATGAAGGGGGCCATGGCCGCCGGCACGGCAAGCCGGGAATACCCGCCCCCGGCCCTCAGAAAGGCATAGGCCGCCAGAAAAGGGGCCCCATAGTAGCTCGCGGCACCGCAGATGAAGAGCGCCTGCCCGAAAGACCCCTTGTGCCCGTCCGGATCACGCGGCGGCAGAACCCCGGGAAGGTTCAAGGCGACATCCAGCCAGGGGGCCTCCTGCAGCTCCGGGGGAAAGGAGATGTGGGTGACGAAAAGGTCCCCGCACAGGTCATAACCCGGATACAGCAGGTTGCCGATCTTCGGCAGCCCGAAGGTGACGGTCAGATCCGCCTTGACGGCCGCACCCATCACACGGCCGGTGTCGCCCTGCACCCCGGAGGGGATGTCGACGCTTACCACGGGCTTCCCGCACCGGTTGACCGCCTCGATCACCTCGAGGTAGATCCCCGACACCTCCCGCGCGAGGCCCGTTCCGAAGATGGCGTCGATCATGACATCCGCCCCCTGGGCGACGCGGGCGGCCTCCCCTGCATCCACGATCCTCTTCACCGGCAGGCCGAGGGCCATGACGATCTCCCGGTTCAACTGCGCCGCGCCGCTGAACCTCTCGGGATCCGCCAGCAGGCAGACATCGACGGCGGCGCCTGCGGCGTGCAGCTTCCGTGCAACGACAAACCCGTCCCCTCCGTTGTTGCCCCCGCCGCAGAAAACCGCAAAACGCTTCCCGCTCATTGCATACCGCCGCGAGAGAGCGAAATAAACCGCTTCCCCGGCGTTTTCCATCAGGAGTTCCTCCCGGATACCGTACCGCTCGATCGCCATCCGGTCCATATCCCGCATCTGTGAAACCCGTGCAATCTTCATATCTTCCGACTCCCGTCCATCCTCCGGCCCTCTTCCTGAGACGGCCTTCGAACACGCCCGGAGCGCCGTCCTTGAAATCCTGCCTATCGAGCCGCTCTCCGCCGACGCTCCGTCCCCAATCCCTCGGTGGATGCAACGCCCTATCCCCGGTTGAAACGCCCTTCCGTTTCGCCCGACCCCGGCTTGTGTCCGGTCAGAAAGCCCAAATGCCTCATTCGCTTACGCGGAAAACCGACTCTTGCCGTAAAACGTTTAGATGGAACATCAATCCCTCCACCCAACCACCTGATTTTCCAAACATGAACAAGCGCGAATCCTCCCGAAGGCCCGGGACTGAACACCTGCAGCGTGTGAAGAAACCGGGACCCGCCGCGAAGCGGTGGGACTGTGCACCCGCAGGGTGTGAAGAAAATGCCTTCTTTTCGAGTGTGTCGTTCGTGTCCATCCGGAAATGATTTCCCGGTAAAGCCCGGTTTCCCATCCGGCAATGAGGACCTTTCTCTAATTCAATCAAAACCATCAGTTGCGTGGCAGCGACCTGCAGGTCGCCGCACAAGCAAACGTGCAGATTGACGCCGAGATTGGCCAAAAAGACCATTTCCCGATGGCTCGATCGAGTTTTCATGCGGAAATGAGGATTTTTGGCCAATATCAAGGAAATCAAGCGTTTGCGCGGAGGCGACCTGCAGGTCGCCGCACAAGCAAACGTGCAGATTGACGCCGAGATTGGCCAAAAAGACCATTTCCGGATGGAAACTATCTAGAAATAAAAATGGGTGCCGACCCCCAGACTTTCGATCTTGCGGTCGTAAAACTGCCCGCTCGGGGCATGCCCGTTGTAATAATCGAGGGTCAGGAGATAGCGCCGGGTGCCCGTTTCGAGCGACTTGAACCGGACGCCCACCCGCAGCGACAGGTCCGTGCTCCAATCGTTCTCCTGATTGAACTGCAGATCCACCCCCATCAGCGGCGTCACCCAATCCTTCAGATACTGGCGCGGGCTTTCATATTCGAAGCCCAGATGGGAAAACCAGGGTTCGAGCTCGGAAGGGCTCCTCCGAACGAGGTAGCCGCCGCCCCCGTAGACGCGGAAAGACGTCAAAAGGCGCTGTGAAAGCGTCAGACTCAGGGCCTCGTAACTGAGGTTGACCCGGTCTACCCCGCCTCTCAGGATATACTCGTCTCCCAGATGGGAACTCTGGTGGTAGAAACGCATCAGGGCGCTGAAATCGCGATCCCGGTAAGTCAAAGAGGGAAAAGAGACCCAGAAATCGCTGTTGATCAGATCATAGGAATCAGCGTCCATATCGAAGAGGGAGAAGACCGCGGCCTCGATCCCGAGTTCCCAGCTTCGCCCCGAGGGAAAGACTTCCCTGTATAACGGAAAGCGCTCGCCGAAACTGACCGCACCCATGTGGCTGAACTCCTCGCCGTCGAGGAGCCAGACGAAACTCGCGGAAAAGTGGGGCCAGCGGGGATCGGCGATGAGCGGCTCGAAAAGGCTTCCCCCTTTCGGGAAAAAAGAAGCTTCTTTCATGGCGCAAACCCTTTCGGAAGCAGCCGGAGCTGGAGCCGGCTCCACCGTCTGAACCTCCACGATCTCCACCTGCTCGACCCCCTGAACCTCGAGCAGCGTCTTCCGAAGGCGCTCTTCCACGTCGCTCGGCAGGCCCGACAACTCCAGGGTGATGACGCCGTTCCGGACGCTGACAGAGCGGCACCCCACCTGGAACTCGCGCTCGATCACCGCCGTCGCATAACCGGCGAGATAAGCGTCTTCATTCCTCTCTTCAGAGGCTGCCGCAGGCCGCCAGCAACCCATGGTGCATGCGACGACGACCACCATTCCCAACCACCCCTTTGCGCAGCGTATCCTCATCTTCTTGTTCCCTCCATCAAAAGGCCACCAGACCTGCTATTCTGTTTTCCATCCGGACGAAAATGATTCCGCGGTAGAATTCAGTTTTCAATCCGGAAATGAGGGTTTTTCTTCACACGCATCGGGTGCTCAGTCCCACCGCTTCGCGGCGGCTCCCGGTTTGGCCAATATCAAGGAAATCAAGTCTTTGCGCGGAGGCGACCTGTAGATCGCCACACAAGCAAACGCGCGGATTGACGCCGAGATTGGCCAAAAAGAACATTTCCGGATGCTAACCATTCTCGGCTTCTGCGTCAAATACGGATCAACTCGTGCAGAGAAACCCGTTGTTCACAAGGAACGGAAGAATTTCCGCACGCAAAGCCTGTGAAATTCCGGCGAATGCGACCTTCAAACCACCATGACTCGGTGCCGGGGGGATCGGCAAAACTCAGCCCATGGGTTCCCTTCAACGTTCTGTCAATGGCTTCCCCGGTCCAACCGCGGTTTTGGGCCTGAGATGGAAAACGACCCGCGATGGATCAATCCTCGAGGCCGAGAATCACCCCGAACGGGCATCGGCATACGTCCGGGGCAGCGCCATCACACCGCTCCGAATCCACGCACCTGGTCGAACCATGCGGCTTCGTCGCATTATTTTACACGTTCCCGCCTCGTTTGCCCAAAAAAAGTGAACAACCACGGCCTATCCGAACCGCGCACCTCGAGGCGGCCTGCCCCCTTGACGGCACCCTCGGACCTGCGGCGCTACTGCAGCCGGATGCGATCGCACCGGGATTTTCCACCCTTTTCGTTGTGATTCTGAACCGTTGACAATCAAGGGAGGCTGTGTTAGGGTCCGCGTGTAGATGGATTTTCACCCCGATCCCCGAGGCTGCCCATGGCTGATGACAAAGATTCCCGAGAAAAGCCCCCGCTTGATTTTTCATTCGATAACAATCACACCGCCTATTCCAATCTGGATGCCGCGGATCCCGACGCCGGTTCAGACATCCTCGAACTGACAGACGTGGTGGAACGAGGACCCGGTTACGAAGAAGCTGAGGCTATCACTCTGTCCAACCTGGACGCCGCTTCGAGGCAGGAAAGGGCGCTTGAATCCGAGGAGTCGGAAGAGATTCCGGGGTACTACTCCAAGGGCATGGGCGAAGGCCCGCGTTTAAGCGGATTCGAAGGCGGCGGAGCGAACGAGGACATCTATGTACTGCAGCCGGAGAGCACCCCGGCCAAGGCTCGAGCGGAAGGACACCCCCCGGATCATCCTGTGGCCATTTCGGAGGATCGGGTCGAGGAGATCATCCGGCGGGTCGTTGGAGAAACCGTTGAACGTGTTGCAAGGGAAACACTGACAACGGTTGCAGAAAAACTGATACGCGAGGCCATCGACTCCCTGAAGGAAAGTCTTCAGTCCGAGCAGGATTGACGCCGATCCACCAGGTCGTATCCAGGGTTTCCCGCCGCAGCCAAAGATCCGATCGATCTTCTGCCTACCCGAACCCGAGCCAGCCGTGCCGGTGCGCGGAAACGCGTGCAACCCCTGCAAACCCGCCGGTTCTCTGTTTGAAGCGCTCGAATTGCCGAGGCAGCCAGTCGAATCTCCCCACGATTTCCGGCAGTCGACAAGACAGCGCCCGGACTCCTCGCCCGGGAAGGCCGGGCACGGGTTTCGACCGACAGGACCGATCCCATGTGCCCGGTGTCCGCGGGTCCCCGCTCCGGCATCAAGGCAGCGACGCCCTTACGGGCCGACGAAGAAGCATCTTGATCGTCGGCGTTTATCCTGGTAAAAGTAATGTTTTCGATTTTCTCTGAAGGAGTCATTGATTGATGGAACGTGAAACCCTGCCGAAAAGCTACGAACCGGGTGACGTGGAAAAACGGTGGTATAGCCACTGGGAAGACAACGGGCTTTTCCGCGCCGCCGCCACCTCGGATGCCCCTCCCTACTGCATCGTCATCCCCCCGCCGAACGTCACGGGGACCTTGCACATGGGACACGCCCTCAACAACACCCTGCAGGACATTCTCTGCCGCTTCAAGCGGATGCGGGGCTATAACGTCCTGTGGCAGCCCGGTACGGACCACGCCGGCATCGCCACTCAGAACGTCGTGGAAAAGGCCTTGGCCGCCGAGGGCAAGGATCGGCATACGGTCGGCAGGGACGCGTTCATCGACCTCGTATGGGAATGGCGCAAGAAATACGGCGGGCTCATCATCAATCAACTGAAGCGCCTCGGATGCTGCTGCGACTGGAGCCGGGAGCGTTTCACGATGGATGAAGGGCTTTCGAAGGCCGTCCGGGAGGTCTTCGTTCAACTCTACGATGAAGGTCTGATCTATCGCGGCGACTATATCATCAACTGGTGCCCGCGCTGCCACACCGCTTTGGCGGATCTCGAGGTCGAACACGAAGAGCTGGACAGCCACCTGTACTACATCCGCTACCCCGTCGAAGGCCGGGACAGCCATCTCGTCGTAGCCACCACGCGGCCGGAGACCATGCTCGGGGACACGGCGGTGGCCGTGAATCCTGAGGACGAGCGCTACAGCCGGTTTTCCGGGCTGCATGTCATCCTGCCCCTGCTCAACAAACCGATCCCCATCATCTTCGATGCCTATGTCGACAAGGAGTTCGGGACCGGGGCCCTCAAGATCACACCCGCCCACGATCCGAACGACTTCGAGATCGGCCGCAGGTTCGGCCTCGAGCAGATCAAGGTCATCGACGAGAACGGCCGGATGAACGATCTTGCAGGGGTGTACCGGGGCCTCGACCGCTTCGAATGCCGCAGAAAGGTCCTGGCCGACCTGGAGGCGCAGGGCCTCCTGGAGAAGATCGAGCCCTATCGCCACGCCGTCGGGCATTGCTATCGCTGCAAGACCATGATCGAGCCCCTGCTGTCGAAGCAGTGGTTCGTGCGGGTCGCGCCGCTCGCCGCAAAGGCCCTGGAGGCGGTCAAGCAGGGGGAGACCCGCATCTACCCCTCCAACTGGGAGGCCGTTTACGAAGAGTGGATGACCAATATCAAAGACTGGTGCGTCTCCCGCCAAATCTGGTGGGGGCACCGCATACCGGCCTGGACCTGTGAAGACTGCGGGGAGGTCCAGGTGGCCAAGGAGGCGCCGACCTCCTGCATGGCCTGCGGATCGACGCGGTTGACCCAGGAGACCGACGTCCTCGACACCTGGTTCAGCTCAGCCCTCTGGCCCTTCTCCACCCTGGGCTGGCCCGACCAAACCCCGGAGCTCAAGACCTTTTACCCCACGTCAGCCCTCGTGACCGGCTTTGACATCCTCTTTTTCTGGGTCGCCCGGATGATGATGATGGGCATCCATTTCATGGGACGGGTCCCCTTCCGGGACGTCTACATCCACGCCCTGGTCAGGGATGCTGAGGGTAAAAAGATGAGCAAGTCCAAAGGAAATGTCATTGATCCCCTTGTAGTTATGGATGAGTTCGGCACGGACGCATTCCGATTTACACTGGCCGCCCTTGCGGCCCAGGGGCGCGACATCAAGCTCTCGGAGGAGCGCATCCTCGGCTACCGTCACTTTGTGAACAAGATCTGGAATGCCGCGCGCCTCGTGCTGATGAACCTGGACGACCCTCCCGTGACGGAGGCGCCCCGGGACCTCACGCTCGCCGACCGGTGGATCTTCACCCGTCTCGGGCAGGTAAGCGAAGGCATGGCCGCAGCCATCGACGATTACAAGTTCAACGAGGCGGCGATGCTCGCCTACCAGTTCGTCTGGCACGAATTCTGCGATTGGTACCTCGAGATGGCCAAGCAGGGCTTCTACAGCGACGACCCCGCGGTCAAGGAATCGGCCCAGGCGGCTGCACAGCAGGTGCTCGCTGCGTCCCTCAAGCTGCTCCATCCCTTCATGCCCTTCGTGACCGAAGAGATCTGGCAGCGTCTGCCCGGCACCCGGCAAAGCATCATGACGGCGCCTTTCCCCAAGGCGGGGGACTACCCCGAGGATGCCCAGGCGATCCGCGAAATGGACCTTCTGATGGGGGTGATCACCGGCATCCGCAATATCCGCGGCGAGATGAACATCGCACCCTCCAAAACGGTCAGCGTGGTGATCGACCTCGCCCGGGCCGAAGACGAAGAGCTTCTGCGGCGGGACCTCAAACACGTCCACACGCTCGCCAGGGTCGACGGGATCACCCTCGGAACCGGCCTTGACAAGCCCGAAGCCTCTGCGACCGCGGTATTCCAGCAGAACCAGGTGCATGTCCTCCTGCGCGGACTGCTCGATTTCGAGGAGGAGAAAAAGCGCATCAGCAAGGCCATGCAGAAATTGCAGAAAGACATGCAGACCGCCGAACGGAAGCTCGGCAATCCTGGCTTTCTGGACAAGGCCCCGGCCGAGGTCGTACAGGAGGTGCGTGAAAAACTGGCGGCTCAGCAGGCCGAGTTCGAAAAGCTGCAGCAGAACCTCCACTTCTTCGAGGAGATCCGTTCCTGAAGGGAAGAAGCCGCAGACGATGCAGAAGGCCGCGACTTGCGGACGCGCCAGACATGAGGGCCTCGCTGGACCCGCGCCCGGGGTGAAGCCCCTGCCCCGCTCAAGCGCCTTTTAAGGAGATCTGAAACGCCATGAGTCTCCCCGCAATCGATGTCGAACATCTCTGGTTCGCGTTCGATGAGCGCCCTATCATCCAGGATGTCAATTTCCGCCTGGAACAGGGCGATTTCCTGGGGATTCTCGGCCCCAACGGGGGCGGCAAGACGACCCTCCTGAAGCTGCTGCTGGGGCTGCTGAAACCGGACAAGGGCACCATCCGGATCCTCGGGCAGGAGCCGCGTGATGCAAGCCACCGGGTCGGCTACGTCCCACAGCATACCGACTTCAACATCAGCTTTCCCATCTCGGCTCTGGAACTGGCGCTGATGGGTCGCCTTTCCCAGGCCCGGATCGGCAGACGGTACAGCCGGGAGGACCGCAGCAAGGTCGAGGAGGCCCTGAAAAGGGTGGGGATGTGGGAAGAGCGGGCCACCCCCATCGGACATCTTTCAGGCGGGCAGCGCCAGCGGGTCTTCATCGCCCGGGCGCTCGCCACGGACCCCAAGATCCTCTTTCTGGACGAACCGACCTCCAGCGTGGACGCCGAGTTTCAGGTCGACCTCTATGACTTTCTTCGGGACCTGAACCGCAGCGTAACGATCGTAGTGATCACGCACGATATCGGCGTCATTTCGAGGCACGTCAAGTCGGTCGCCTGCATCAACCGCAAGATGATCTTTCACGGCGAAGGCCAGATCACCACGGAGATGCTCAACATGGCCTATCAGTGCCCGGTTGATTAAGCCGTGGGCCACCAGATCAACCGGGCACTGATACACCATGATATTCCACGAACAGGGAAAGATTACCCCTGAGATGATTGACATGGCCTATCAGTGCCCGGTTGATTAAGCCGTGGGCCACCAGATCAACCGGGCACTGATACACCATGATATTCCACGAACAGGGAAAGATTACCCCTGAGATGATTGACATGGCCTATCAGTGCCCGGTCGACCTCATCGCGCACGGGATCCCGCATCGCGTCCTGCCGAAACACGAGGAGCATTGACGTGTGGGAAGCCCTTCAGTACGAATTCATGCGCAATGCCCTCGCCGCGGGCATCCTGGTCAGCATCGTCTGCGGGGTCATCGGGACGCTCGTGGTCGTCAACCGGATCGTTTTCATCTCCGGTGGAATCGCCCACGCGGCTTACGGCGGCATCGGCCTGGCCTTTTATGCCGGGATCCCTCCCACGCTTGGGGCGGGCATCTTTTCCATGGCGGTGGCCATGATCATGGGCGCCGTCAGCTTCAGAAACCGTCACCGGGCCGATACCATCATCGGTGTCCTCTGGGCCGTCGGAATGGCGGTCGGCATCATCCTGATCGACCTGACCCCGGGGTACCATGTCGACCTCATGAGCTACCTCTTCGGCAGCATCCTGGCCGTGCCCATGATCGACCTGTGGTTCATGCTTCCCATGAATCTGCTGATCTGCCTGACCGTCTTCGTCTTTTACAAGGAATTCATCGCGATGTCCTTCGACGAGGAGTTCGCCTTCGTGGTGGGGATACCGGTCAAGATCCTTTACTTCACCCTGCTGGGGATGATCGCCCTGGCGGTGGTCATGATCATCCGGGTCGTCGGCCTGATCCTGGTCATCGCCCTGCTGACCATCCCGCCATACATCGCTGAAAAGTACACCCACACCCTCGGGAGGATGATGGTGCTGTCCTCCCTCCTGGGCATGGGTTTTACGGTGGTGGGGTTGTGGCTGTCCTACCGGTTCGATCTGACATCCGGGGCCACCATCATCCTGGTGGCCGGGACGGCCTTCTTCCTGTCCGCCTTTTCGTACCGGATCAAACCGGGGTCCACCAGCACCAGGGACTGAATTCCTTGACGCAGAGATGGGCCAAAAAGACCTTTGCCGCTAGACCAGGCCGTGTGCAAACCGCGGCAGCACGAAGGCCGCCCGGTGAATCTCCGGCGTGTAATATCGCAGATCCCTGAGCACCTCCGCCCGCTTTTCATCGAAGTCCCTCAGGGGATCATAGCGGCGGGAACAACACATGAATCCGATCACGCCGCTCGGATAGGTCGGTACGAGGGTGTAGTAATAACCGATTCTGGGATAGATCTCTTTGGCGAAGTCCGCCACGCCGCGGATCACTTCCCTGTGGAGGTGGATGGATTCGCACTGGGTTACGACCATCCCGTCCTCTTTCAAGGCGCTGTACATATCCGCGTAAAAGGGCCGTTGAAAAAGGACCTGACCGGGTCCGATAGGATCGGTCGAATCGACGATAATGACATCGTAGGCGGCGGTGCGCTCCTTGACGAACTTCGCACCGTCTTCATAGTAGGCCTTGACCCTGGGATCGTCGAATGCGCAGGCGAGCGACGGGATGTGGGCGCGGCAGGCCTTGACGACCTCTTCGTCGAGTTCGCACAGATGCACCTCTTCCACGGACGGGTGTTTCAACACCTCGCGGATCGTACCGCCGTCGCCGCCGCCGATCACCAGGACTTTTACCGGTCTGGGATGAGTCAACAGGGGAACATGCGCAATCATTTCGTGATAGGCTGCCTCATCGAATTCGGTCAGCATGGTGATATTGTCGAGCACCAGCATCCGGCCCAGCCGCTCCGTTTCGAAGACGGCGATCTCCTGAAACCTGGAACGGTAGTGGCACAAAACGTCTTTGATCCTCACGCTGATCCTGCAGCCGTGGGCGAATTCTATACTGTCATTGAACCAGAGGCTGAGCGCCTGTCCCGCCGCCTCATCGACTTTGAAACCAACATGCTTCTCGGGTGTCGTTTGCGTCATTTCTCCCCTCTTCGATCCCGCACGCATTCGAAGCGGACAAACGCCTCCACCGCCGCGGTGATTGATCGTTCCATCATAGCTTCATTTCAAAAGCATCAGGGGGAACTATAGGCAAATGTCAAAAGAGGGTCAACACCTGATTTTACTGGAAAGAAAGCAACACAGACCCAGCCGGAAGCGCCGGGCCGCGATGCCGCTTCCAAGGGCCGGTAGAGATCAGACAGAGCCGGGAGCAGGCATGGTGCCCGAAGTCGGCTGTTCCGGCGGAACAACAACGTAATGAGAGCAAAATTGCCCTGACAGCACGGGCCTCCCCCGGACGGAGCCGGACGGGGGTCGTTCATAGCGGCGGGCCTATCCGGCAAGACAACTCTAACCAACGCCGCTCGTCCATGAACAGTTTCCATCCGGAAATGGTCTTTTTTGCCAATCTCGGCGTCAATCTGCACGTTTGCTTGTGCGGCGACCCACAGGTCGCCTCTCCGCAAATGCTTGATTTCCTTGATATTGGAAAAAATCCTCATTTCCGGATTGGAAACTGGGTGGTACCGGGAAATCATTTCCGCCGGATGGAGACGAATTAAGGAGGGTAGAACAGGATGAAATGGCCCATTTTCACCCCTGCACACAAAGTGCCGCGAGAACCGGTCGACGAGGAGGTGGAGCATTTCGTGCGGCTGATCGAATCCCGTTCACCCAGGGAGTACAACATCGAAAGGCTGACCCACTATTACAACTACCGCACCATTTCAGCCTACCGCAAACCCTTGCTCTCCCTGCTCGAAACCATCTCCCGCTCGCCATCCTTCAGGGACGACCTCGGCATTACCACCCGGGAAATCTTCCTCAGCCTGAAACGTTTCTACGACCCGAAAAACCGGCTCACGCTTGCCGAGGCCGTAGCCGACAAGCAGCTGCGGAGGAAATTCGAAGATCTTCTGCTCTACTTCTACGGGAGGAACCGACCCTCTGCAGACGAGATCGGAGCCTCTTTGAATGAGCTGATCTTCCACATGTGAAATGCGCCAAGACATGGCCTCTGCAGCCTCGTCGCCCCGGGAGAGACCGGAATGCTTTCCGGTCCATGCCCAGGATCTTTTTGATTCTCTCCGGAACAAAACTGCGTCCGGAACATGAAGCCTGCCGAACCAGATAGCGCGTCAGACCTTTTTGTTTGACATTTTTCAAAGACTATAATAAATGTAATAAATAAAATTCATCGCCTCAAAACGGGGGGCTTTTCTGCATGCGTGATGTTTTTACCGTTTTTACTGCCAGTCAATACTGCAACGTTTCTTCCAAGACGATCATCAACTGGATCGACGCGGGCCACATCAAGGCCTATCGCACTGTCGGGGGGCACCGCCGGATCAGCCGCGAGGACCTGGAAGCATTCATGCTTCGGCAGGGGATCCCGGTTCCCCAGGCAGAGGCGGATGAAGGCCGCAAAAAAAGAATCCTGGTGGTGGACGACGATCCCATCATCGTCGAGAGCATCGTGCAGGCCCTCGAAGAAGACGCACATGATTACGAGGTCGTCTCCGCCGCGGACGGGTTCGAGGCGGGGCTGCAGGTCACCCACTTCAAGCCGGACCTGCTGATCCTCGACATCATGATGCCGGACATCAAAGGCTACGAGGTCTGCCGCAGGATCAAGGCCTCTCCCGAGACCCGGCACATCAAGATCATCGTTCTTTCGGCCTACCTCGATGAAGAGAAATTCAACCGCATGACGGCAGAGGGGGCCGATGTCTGCTTCAACAAGCCCTTGCCCCTGCCGCAGCTTCTGGAGGAAGTGGCCCGCCAGCTCGGGCTCGACCGGTAAAGCCACAGCCGGCCGCCATGCTGCGCACACCCGCAGACTCCGAGAGCGTCCATCTGCAGCCGCGGGCCTCCATCCTGCGTCCCATTCTCCGATCGAACATCTTTTTCCGCCGGGAGATGAACCGGCGGCATCATCCCGAAAGGGTCGGCCATGGACAAGGAAAAGCGTATGCTGGCCTCCATCGTGGAATCGATCGACGAAGGCGTTTACGTCATCGACCCTGACTTCACCGTGGAGTATATGAATCGAACCATGATCGAATGTTTCGGGCAAGGGGTCGGGCAGAAATGCCACAAGGTGCTCAACGATCAGGACACCTTGTGCCCATGGTGCTGGGCCCAAGAAACACCCCTATCTAAAGAGCGGCGCGGCGAAATCTATATCCCCAAGGTGAACCGGACCTTCGAGGTCACGGAAAAACCCGTGACCTACCTCGACGGCAGCCAGTCCCGGATCCGGTTCTTCAAGGACATCACCGACCGGAAGCGAAGAGAGGCCGAGCTCCGCCTGTCCGAAGAAAAATTCCGCAGCCTTTTCGAACACGTCAACGTCGGTGTCTACATCAGCAGCAAAGAAGGGAAGTTCCTCGACGCGAACAAGGCCCTGCTGCAGATGCTCGGCTACGAGAGCAAGGAAGAGTTCCTGAACATCGACATCTCCAGGGACCTCTACGTCCGACCGGAGGACCGGGTCCGGTTCCAGCAGTTGATCGAGCGGGAAGGGTTTGTCAAGGATTACGAGGTCGAGTTCAAGCGAAAGGACGGCAACCCCATTGTGGTGTGGGTCACCGGCCACCTGCGGCATGACCATCTCGGCAACGTCATCGGCTACGAAGGCATCAACGTCGACCAGACAGAGCGCTACCGGATGGAGCGCAAGCTGAAGGAGGCCCACGATTTCCTGAACAAGATCATCCAGAGCTCGCCCAATCCGATCATGGCCGCCGATCTCACGGGGAGGATCATCCTCTGGAACCGGGCGGCTGAAAAGACTCTGGGCTACCTGGCGGATGAAACGGTTGGCAAGATGCACATCTCCCGCATCTACCCCGAAGGTGTGGCCCGCAAGATCATGAAGATGATCCGCAGCCCCGAGCACGGAGGAAAAGGTTTGCTGCAGAATCACGCCATGCTCTATGTGCGGAGGGATGGCCAGATCATCGACGGGACCCTCTCGGCGGCCATGATCTACGACGACGAAGGGCGCGAGGTAGCGACCGTGGGCTCCTTCGTCGACATGACGGAGAGGATCGGCATGGAGAGGGCTTTGCACAAGATCCAGGAACAGCTCCTGCAATCCGAGAAGCTCGCCGCCATGGGCAAACTGACCTCACAGATCGCCCACGAGCTGAACAATCCGCTCTACGGCATCATGAACACGCTCGAACTGCTGAAAACAGAGATACCGCCCAAAAACAAGCGGCGCAGGCTTCTGGAGATGTCCCTTTCCGAAACGGTCAGGCTCGCCGACATGCTCAAGAAGATGCTTTCGTTTTCCAAGCCGGATCAGGAAGAACGCTGCCCGACCAACCCCAACCAGATCATCGAAGAACTCCTCCTGCTCCACGAACGGATCCTCCAGGAAAACAGCATCTGGATCGTCCGCGAACTGGCCGACGATGTCGGGGAGGTGTACGTCTCGAAAAACCAGATGCGCCAGGTCATCCTCAACATGATCTCGAACGCCCGAGACGCCATGCCGGGCGGCGGCACCCTGACCTTCCGGACCCGCCGGAAAGGCAAGCAGGCCTTGATCGAAATCGCGGACACCGGGCAAGGCATCGCGGAGGAAAACGTCCACCGCGTCTTCGAGAGCTTTTTCACCACCAAGGACAGCATCAAGGGGGTCGGGCTGGGATTGGCGGTATGCTACGCGTTCATCCAGGACCACGGCGGCGACATCACCGTCCAATCGAAGCCCAATCAGGGGACCACCTTCACCATCACGCTCCCGGCCCACAAAGCTGAAAACAGCTGAATGCCAACCAGATCAAGGCGCAGCCCTGAACACCTCGAAAAATCGGCTGGGTGTCACAATGGGTATCCCCCGAAAGAATCCAAGTCCGGTGAGGTGATGATCGCCGCTGATGATATAGTCGGCCCGGCCCTCCGCCGCGGCGGAGAGGAACATGTTGTCGGAGGGATCTTTTTCCACGGCTTCTATCGCCAGTTCCGCCGGAGTCAGGAGAGCGAGCTTTTCCAATCCGGATAAGCCCGCTTCCGCTTCCTCTTTGGAAACACATCGTTTTTCGAGCATTTTTCTTATCTTGGGATAGTTCAGAACGGCTCTGATCTCACCGAGAATAGGCTCTGAAAGGACCAGGCGAAGCCTGCCCCGGACGATCAGCCCAAGGATGTCTGTCTACGCGTTCTCCTTCGCCGGCGGCCATCACCAGCTGAAGAGGAGCGGATTCAATTTCGGTTGGCATTTCCAAAGCGGCATCGTTTTGCGTCTGCCGCTCCGTCTGCCGGCCGGTCCTGCCATCCCGTCCTGCAGTCCCGTTTCATGGAATGGGCGCCCGGGCTGTTGAGCGGGATTTGAGCCCGTCGATGCTGAAGTAGAAAAATCACATCTACAAGATCACATCTATAATAAAATTAAAAACGATAATTCCTGCCAACGAGGTCTTCGAGGGCGACACCTGAACAATAAATCTATTTATTCTAATATATTATGTTTTATTTTCGAGAATCGGTGATTTTTCTATTGACAAGCATCGAAATCTATAATTAGTATAATACCTAAAAAACTTACAACTCATGCCACGAAGGGGGCTCCCATGGACGACGTCTTCACCGTTTTCGCCGCCGGCCAGTATTGCAACGTCCCTTCCAGGACCATCATCGAGTGGATCGAAGGGGGGCGCATCAAGGCCCATGAAACCGCCGGGGGGCACCGGCGCATCAAGCGCAGCGACCTGGAACAGTTCATGCGGGAAGAGAGGATCCCCATCCCGACGGAGGGGCCGGCCGCCACCCGCCGCCGGATCCTGGTGGTCGATGACGACCCGATCATCGTAGAAAGCATCGTTCAGGCGCTGGAGGAGGACGAGCATGATTACGACGTCATCTCCGCCTCCGACGGCTTCGAAGCCGGCTTGCAGGTCGCGCACTTCCAGCCCGATCTCCTCATCCTGGACATCATGATGCCGGATATCAAAGGCTACGAGGTCTGCAGGAAGATCAAGTCGTCTCCAGACACGTGCGACACCCGGATCATCGTTCTTTCCGCCTATCTGGACGACGAGAAGTTCGAGCGCATGAAGGAGAACGGTGCAGACGCCTGTTTTTCCAAGCCGCTGCCCCTGCCCCGCCTCAAGGAAGAGGTGCACCGTCAACTGGAGGACAGGGCGTAAGCGGGTCCACCCGCCGCCGCACCTGGATTGCATAGGCCGGATCTCTATCCGGCAGAGAGGGGAGGAGGTCGTTCATGAAACTCAAGGAGGCGCTGCAAAAGAAACGATTCGTCGTCACGACCGAGATCCAGACGCCGCTCGACCAGGAATCCGGCGGGCTGATCATCCAGAACCTCGAGCGGATCCGCGGGCGCGTCGACGGGGTCACTCTGTCCGAGACCGAACTCGAGGGCGTCGTGGGCGACACGATCAAAACCTGCGAACTCCTGAAACAGAACCGCTTCGAATCGATCTATCAGACGACCACCCGGGAAAAGAACCGAATCCAGCTCCAGAAAGACCTGATCGCCGCCCACCAGGCGGGTGTGGAAAACCTGCTCGTCTTCACGGAGGACTACCGGATCACGGGAGACAGCTTACAGGAGATGATGTTCTTCCACGTGGACGCCGGCAAGCTGAAGTCCGTTCTCGATCACATCCGCGAAGGACACACGGTGGACGGGCGGGAGATCCCGGAGAAGGCGAATTTCCTCCTGGGGTCGGGGGTCGAATCGGTCTGGGGGCGGAACGTCCCGGATCTCGAACTCCGGGAGATGGAGGAAATGGTCCGAGTCGGCACCGGCTACTTCCTGACCACTCCGGTCTTCGATCTGGACCGCTTTCAGAAATTCCTCTCCCGCACCAACACCTTCGGGGTGCCGGTCATCGCGGAAGTCCTCATCCTGCGGACAGCCGGCGTAGCCCGTTTTCTCAACCGCCACCTCAGGAGCGGGCTTGTGCCCGACTGGGTGATCCGGAAACTCGCCCAGGCCGCGGACATCGAAAAGGCGAGCCTGGAGTTGTTCGCCGACACGATCAAAGGACTCAGGGAGATCTGCGACGGCGTGCACATCATCACCATCGGCGGGGAGTCGAAGCTGCGGCAGTATCTGGACGCCGCCAAGCTGCGGTAGTGTCCACCCGCCAAGGGTCTTTTCGGCCAATCCCGGCGTCTACCTGCGCGTATGCTTGTGCAGCGGGCCAGGGATCGCCTCATCGCCAACATGTGCTCCCTCGATCCTGGCGGAAGGGACGCCACCCCGAAGGAATGAAAAAATCCAAGTCCGTCTAAAAAACGGAACATGAGTTCCAACAGACCCTGACTGGACCGTCGAGTTCCCAGAAAGACCTGTCCCAGCGACACCTGATGTTGCAATTTGAAAGCGTGTGTTCGGACGCCGGCAGTCCCGCCGCGGAGAGATGCATTTGCCGCCTGCCAGCGGTCGTCCGGTGCAGGGCCTTCACCCGCATGAGAAAGGAGCCGCCCCCGTGCAGTCCATTGTCCTGTCCATCAACGGCAAGAGGGTATCCGGCCCGCCCGGTGCGTCCGTTCTGAGCATCGCCGAGAAGAACGGCTTTTCGATTCCCACTTTGTGCCACCACCGCGATCTCGCGCCCTATGGCGCCTGCCGCATGTGCCTGGTGGAGGATGAGAAGAGCGGCCGGCTGATGGCCGCCTGCGTGACACCGGCCGCGCAGGACATGGCCGTCCTCACCCACTCACCGCGCGTCATGGAGCACCGGCGGAACATCGTGCGCCTGATGATGGCCGAACACCCCGAATCGTGCATCGTCTGCAGCAAGGGGAACCGCTGCGAACTGCGCCGGCTGGCTGCCGAACTAGGCGTGGGGGAATCCGGGCTCTACCCCATGCCGAACTACAAACCCTTCGAGACGCTCAACCCCTTCATCGTCCGCGACCTCTCCAAGTGCATCCTCTGCGGCAAGTGCATCCGGGCCGACCACGAACTCGTCGCGGCGGGGGCCATCGATTACTACGGGCGCGGCTTCGCCTCCCGCCCTGCGACGCTCCACGAACGGCCGCTCGAATCCTCCCGCTGCACCTTCTGCGGCACGTGCGTCTCCCTGTGCCCCACCGGGGCGCTGTCCACCCGCAGCAGCGCCTTCGTCGGCACCCCCGAGCACGAGCGCAACACCGTCTGCGGGTTCTGCAGCGCCGGCTGCAGCCTGGCCCTCGGGGTCTCGGACGGGCGCGTCGTCGAGGTCCATCCGTCGCGCGAACCGGACACGGTCAACGGCGTCACCTTGTGCGTCCGGGGGCATTTCGCGCACGACTTCCTGTCGGCGGCCGACCGTCTGCGCCATCCCCTGGTCCGCAGCAAGGGGGAAAACGGCGAGGACAGCCTCCAGCAGGCCGATTGGAACGAGGCCCTCTCTCTGGTCGGCGGGCGGCTGGCCGAAGTGAAACGCCGGCACGGCCCCGAAAGCATCGCCTTCCTTGGTTCGAGCAAGTGCAGCAACGAGGAGAACTACCTCCTGCAGAAGATCGCCCGGGTCTGCTTCCGCTCCCCCCATGTGACGAGCGGCGGCAGCCTGAACGGGTACGCGCTGCTACGCGCGGTCGAAGACCGGCTGCAGGGCGCCGGCCGCGTGCGCCCCCTCGCCGGCCTCGAGCAGGCCGACGCGATCGTGATCGTCGAGGCGGACCCCGACCACACCGTGCCGGTGGCGGCTTACCACATCCGGCGAGCAGCCCGGCGGGGCGTCCCTCTGGTGGTGGTGGACCAGATCCGCACCGGCTGCTGTGAGATCGCCTCGGCCTGGCTGGGCCGGGGAGGGCGTCCGTCTTTGGAGGTACTGAACGCCCTCACGGCGGAGCTGGACAAGACCCGGGCCTTCGACCGGATCTTCATCGAGGGACGGACGACGGGCTGGGAGGACTGGGCAGCCCGCTTCCGTACGCTCGCCCCTGAAAAGGCCGCCGCAGAAGATCCAGCCCTCCAGAATGAGATGGAAAAGGCCGCCCTCCTGCTCCGTAACCGCAAGATCGCCTTCGTGATCGGCCACGATCTGCTGGAGCGCGACCAAGGCCCCGCCGTCTTCGACACGGTCATGAACCTCGCGTTCTTGACCGGCAGCATCGGCCCGCGGAATGCGGGGATCTTCGTCCTCGGCATCGAGAACAATCTGACGGGGGCGTTCGATATGGGGGCCGTGCCAGACCTGCTGCCAGGGCGGCGCAGGCTTCAAGACACCGCCGCCCGGCAGAGGTTCGAAAGCCTCTGGGGAAACGAACTGCCGGCCGGACCCGGGCTCGATGCGAGGGAGATCGTGGAGGCGGCGCTTGCGGGCCGTCTGAAGGCCCTTTACATCATGGGGGAAAACCCTCTCCGGTCGATGCCGGACCCGGAGCGGGTCGGCAAGGCGCTGGGAAAACTGGAGTTCCTCGTCGTCCAGGACATCCTGATGACGCGCACCGCGCGTCTTGCCCACGTGGTGCTTCCGGGGGCGGCATTCGCTGAAAAGGGGGGATCCTTCACCAACCTGGAAGGACGGGTGCAGGCCTTCGAGCCGGCGGTCGCCCCCCCCGGCGAGGCTCTGCCCGACTGGACCATTCTGGCGCAGCTGGCCCGCAGCCTCGGCTATCCGGAGCATTACGCCACGCTGGAGAAGATCCGCCAGGAGATCCGGACCGCCGTGCCTGCCTACGCCGAACTCGGCTTGCGGCGATGGGGCTGGGTCACAGCGACGGAGACCCGGGAAGGCCAGGGGTCAAACGGCCTGCGCTTCGCGCTGGCGCCTCCGGCCTCGTGGGAGCCGAGCCGCCTGGAGACGGCTTTTCCTTATGAAGCCCTGATCGGCGCCCAGCGATGGCATCTCGGCAGCGGAACCCGCACCAGCCGTTCGGAGCGTATTCGTGATTCGGGCAAACAAGGAGAGATCGAACTTTCTCCGCACGACCAGTCCGCCCTCGCCCTTGGTGCGGCAGGCAGGGTCCGCGTGACATCCGCAGCGGGGAGCATCGAGCGCGGCTTCACCGTCAACCGGGAACTGCCGCCGGGGAGGCTGATCATCCCCCAGGGATTTGCGGGGAACGATGTCATGCGGCTGATCGGCTTCGAACGTCTGGCGTGCTCCAAGGGGGGATGGCGGACCTGCGCGGTCCGGGTCGAAAAGGCCTAGGCGTCGGCGCGGACGGGCCGGGATGGGAAGAAGCGCCATCAGACACCAACGCCGCCCGTCTCGACCCTGAAAGGCGCCGGAAAGCCGCTTCCGGCCTCCGGACCATGAAAAACCCCCTTGCGCCGCAGGTTGCGCGGTCACGCGGGGGCCGGAAACGCGGCCGTCATTAGGGCAATCCAAATGAAAGAGCATAAGGCAGGGAGAACCGCAAACGAAGCCGTATAAAACCGGCCGGGTTTCAAAACCATCGCCCCGGAATTCTTCCCGAGGATCATCGACCCAGGACATTCCTGAGGACCAAGGAGCGTTTCCATGGAAGACACGACCCGTTTCGACAGCGAGACACTCGACCGGATCATTGCCAGACACCGCGAGGAAAGTTGGGGCCTGATCCCGCTCCTCCAGGAAGTCCAGGAGGCCTTCGGCTACGTCCCGCCCGAGGCCATCGAGCCCATCGCCGACGCCCTGCAGCTGTTCCCGGCGCAGGTCCAGGGGGTGGTGACCTTCTACTCGGGGTTTTCCCTCAAGCCCAAAGGCCGCTGCGTCCTGAAGGTCTGCCGCGGCACGGCCTGCCACGTCAAGGGCAGCCGCAGCATCCTCCGACTGATTCAAAAGGAACTCGACCTGAAGGAGGGCGAAACCAGCCCCGACTACCAGTTCACCCTCGAGACCGTCGCCTGCCTTGGGGCCTGCTTTCTGGCCCCGACCATGATGGTCAACCGCGATTACTTCGGCAGGCTCAACCCGACCAAGGTGGCCAGCGTGCTCAGCGAGTATCGCAAAGACAAAGAGGAGGCGTAAGTCCATGCAGAAGCTCGCATCCATCGGCCAACTGGAATGGCTGCGGAACAAGATTCTGGCCGAGGCCGACGCCGGGCGGACCGAGATCCACGTCTGCATGACCGGCTGCCGGGCTTACGGGGCGGCCGCCGTCCGGGATGCCCTGCTCGAAGAAGTGGCCCAAGCCGGCCTCGAACGCCAGGTGGAGGTCCGCTCGACCGGGTGCCACGGTTTCTGCGCCAAGGCGCCGGTCGTAGCGATCGAGCCCCTGGGCGTCCAGTACCAGGAGGTCGACCCGCAGGACGCGGCGGAGATCGTCCGGAGCACCCTGAAGGAGGGGCGGTTGATCGATCGGTTGGCCTACCGCGACCCGAAGAGCGGACAGCCCATCTACTACCGCAACCAGATCCCCTTCTATCAGAAGCAGGTGCGCCGGGTCCTGGCCCACTGCGGACGGATCGACCCCACCCGGATCGAACACTACATCGCCGCGGGCGGGTACAAGGCCCTCGTCAAGGCCTTGACGAAGATGACCCCGGAATCGGTGATCGAGGAGGTCGTCCAGTCGAAGCTGCGGGGCCGCGGCGGGGCGGGGTTCCCGACCGGCCTCAAGTGGCGCTTCGCCCGCCAGTCCCAAACCACCCCGAAATACGTCGTGTGCAACGCGGATGAGGGGGACCCCGGGGCCTTCATGGACCGGGCCCTGCTCGAAGGCGACCCCCACGCCGTGATCGAGGGGATGATGATCGGCGGCTATGCCATGGGGGCCGAATACGGCATCATCTACGTGCGCGAGGAGTACCCCATCGCCGTCGAACACCTGAACCTGGCCATCGAACAGTGCATGGAACTCGGGCTCGCCGGCGAAAACATCCTCGGCACCGGCTTCGATTTTCACCTTTCCCTCAAGAAGGGCGCCGGGGCCTTTGTCTGCGGCGAAGAGACCGCGCTCATGGCCTCCATCGAGGGCCGGCGCGGCATGCCCCGTCCCCGCCCGCCCTTCCCGGCGCAGGCCGGCGTCGACGGCAAGCCCACCAACATCAACAACGTCGAGACCCTGGCCAACATCCCGCTCATCATCGCCAACGGCGCGGCCTGGTACGCGGAGATGGGCACGGAGGCCAGCCGCGGGACCAAGATCTTCTCCCTGGCCGGCAAGGTCAACAACACCGGGCTTGTGGAGGTCCCCATCGGAACGACGATCAAGGAGGTCGTCTTCGACATCGGGGGCGGCATACCGAAGGGACGACGCTTCAAGGCCGTTCAGATGGGCGGGCCGGCCGGCGGCTGTGTCCCGGCGCGCTTTCTGAACCTGCCGATCGACTACGACACCATCCAGCGGATCGGCGCCATCATGGGCTCGGGCGGGATGGTGGTCCTGGACGAGAACAACTGCATGGTGGAAATCGCGCGCTTCTTCCTCAACTTCACCCAATCGGAGTCCTGCGGCAAATGCGCCCCGTGCCGGCTCGGGACCACCCAGCTCCTCGAGACCCTGACACGCATCACCGACGGGCGCGGCCGCGCCGAAGACATCGCGGCCATCCAATCGATCGGACGCACGATGACCGAGGCGTCCCTGTGCGGCCTCGGGCAGGCAAGCCCCAAACCGGCCCTGTCCACCCTGATGTACTTCGAGGACGAATACCGGGAGCACATCCAGGAGCACCGCTGCGCGGGAGCGGTCTGCGACGCTATGGTGATCTCGGCCTGCCAGCATGCCTGCCCGGCCGGCATCGACGTCCCCAACTACGTGGCGGCGGTCGCCCAGGGAGACTACAAGGCGGCGGTCGACATCATCCGGGAGCGCAATCCCTTTCCGGCCGTCTGCGGGCGGGTCTGCATCCACCCCTGCGAGTATAAGTGCCGGCGCGGCGAACTGGACGAACCGGTCGCGATCCGCGCCCTCAAGCGCTTCGCCGCCGACTGGTACTACCAGCGCTACGGGGCGGCCCATGCGCCATTTCCCGTGACCCGCCCCCAGAAGGTGGCGGTGGTGGGCGCCGGGCCGGCGGGCCTCACCTGCGCCTATTTCCTGGCCAAAATGGGATACGCTGCGACCGTCTTCGAGGCCCAGCCGGTGCCGGGGGGCATGCTCGGGATCGCCGTCCCGGAGTTCCGCCTCCCACGCGCCGTCATCGACCTCGAGATCCAGTCGATCGCCAACGCGGGCGTGCGGATCGTGTGCAACCATCCCATCGATGCCAACCACACCATCAACGATCTCCTCAAGGAGGGCTTCAGCGCCGTCTTCATCGCCGCGGGCGCCCAGGCGAGCAAGCGGATCGGCATCCCCGGGGAGGAGGAGGGGCTGGCCGGGCTGCATTACGGCCTCACGTTCCTCAGAGATGTGCGGATGGGGCTTGGCGGCCGACTGTCCGGGAAGACCGTGGTCATCGGCGGGGGCAACGTGGCCATGGACGTGGCCCGCACGGCCCTCCGCGCCGGGGCGGAGGACGTCCAGCTCTTCTGCCTCGAGAGGCGCGACGAGATGCCCGCCTGGGAGAAGGACGTGGAGGAGACCATCGAAGAGGGCATCGTCATCAACCCGGCCTGGTCGCCGGTTCAGATCGAACATACGAACGGCGCGGTCAGCGGCATTCAGTTCATGCGCTGTCTGTCCGTCTTCGACCAGAACGGCCGCTTCAGCCCGGAGTGCGACGCGGACGACACCCAGTTCATCAAGGCTGACCACCTCATCATCGCCATCGGCCAGGCGCCCGACATGTCGTTCCTGCCCGAGGACAGCCAGCTCGAACGCGCTTTGTGGGGCGCCCTCGCCGTGAACGAAAACACCCTCGCCACCAACATCCCCGGGGTCTTCGCCGGCGGGGATTTCACCACCGGCCCGACCTTTGTGATCCGGGCGATCGCCTCCGGCCGCCGCGCGGCCCTGGCCATCGACAAGTACCTGCAGGGGGACAAGTCTGGAATACGAATGGTGGATGAAAAGACGCCCCTGGCGCAGGATACGGGCCTCGCCCTCGAGGAAGAATCGACGGAGGACCGGCCGCGCATACCGGTCGAGATGGAGGACCCCGCGGAACGAGTCCACGACTTTCGGGAGGTTGAAAGGGGATTCAGTGCCGAACAGGCCCACGTGGAAGCACGGCGCTGCCTCAGGTGCGACCTTGAAAAAGAGAGGAGTCGAGCATGATCCGGACCATCACCCAGCCAAAGCCCATCGAGGAAGTCGAGCGCCTGCTCGAGGGGTTGGACAGGATATTCATCATCGGCTGCGGGACCTGCACCACGCTGACCCGCACCGGCGGCGCACCCGAAGTCGCAGCCATGCAGCAGACGCTCTCCGAGAAGGGCAAGGTGGTGACCGGGACGACCGTGGTGCCGGTGGCCTGCGACAACCTGACCCCGCAGATCCTGAGCGAGCAGGGAGGCCGGATCGACCAGGCCGATGCCCTGCTGGTGATGTCCTGCGCCTTCGGGGTCCAGACCATCGCGAGTCAGCTGAGGTGCCTGGTGATCCCGGCCCAAAACACGCTCTTCATCGGAAAGGAACGTCCGGACGGGCGGTTCGACGAGATCTGCACCCAGTGCGGCACCTGCATCATCGGGGAGACGGGAGGGATCTGCCCCGTCACCGCCTGCCACAAGGGCCTGGTGAACGGCCCCTGCGGCGGGACGAACAACGGCAAGTGCGAGATCGACGCCGACAAGGACTGCGCCTGGACGATGATCTACAACCGCTTGAAGGAGCTGGACCGGCTCGATGCCATGCGCCGCTACCAGCGCCCGCGCAACCACCTGGGCGAACCGAGCCCCGGCCGCTATCGCCTGCCCGCAGCCTCCTGAAGCGATGCCGGTCTGGTGATGGGACGGCCAACCAGAAGGCGTTGCGGCGACGGCGGTCGATCCCCTTCGGTACGGCAGCCCGGAGATCGATGCCCCGGCCGAGGATGAACGGTGGGCTTGGCCGGCGTGCAGTGAAGATCGGGCAACGGTCTTCAAGTTGCGTGCGCCGACGGCTGATCCCCTTCGGTACGGCAGGCCGGAAATCCATGCCTCGACCGAAGAAGCCCAAAAGGCCGAGCAGGCCTGGAGAGCGGAAAGAGGCTGCCGACGGCATGCTGCGCAGCCGGCAGCCAGGCAGGTGGCGAGCCGCCGGCGGCCGCAGGCGCCCGGACGGCTGCATGAATGGACGCCCCAATGTCACACTGTGTGAAACTGGAAAGGATGATCTCATGACCTCTGCATTCAAGAAGGCCCTGGATTCCGGCAAGTTTGTGGTAACGGCCGAAGCGGCCCCCTCCAAGGGCACCCGCCTCGAGAAGATGCAGCATCATGTGGAGATACTGAAGGACAAGGTGGATGGCCTGAACGTGACCGACCATCAGAGCTCGGTCATGCGCTATCCGTCCCTCGGGGGCGCACTCCTGGTCAAGGAGCACGGCGGCGAGCCGATCCTCCAGATGACCTGCCGGGACCGAAACCGCCTTGCCCTCCAGGCCGATCTCCTCTTCGCTCACAGCCGCGGCATCCGCAACGTCCTCTGCCTGACCGGCGACTCGGTCATGCTGGGCGACCACAAAGAGGCCAAGGGCGTGTTCGACCTCGACTCTTCCCAGCTCCTCGCTGCCATCCGCACCATGGAGCGAGGCAAGGATATGGCCGGGAACGAGCTCGACGGGGCCATCGACATGTGCGCGGGGGCCATCGTCACGCCGGAGGCCAACCCGATCGAGCCGCAGTTGATCAAGTTCGAGAAAAAAATCGAGGCCGGGGCTGAGTTCATCCAGACCCAGGCGGTCTACGACCTCGACAACTTCAAGCGCTTCATGGACTACGCCCGGCGCTTCCCTGTCAAGATCCTGGCGGGCATCATCCTGCTCACCTCCGCCCCCATGGCCCGGTTCATGAACAAAAACGTCGCCGGGGTGGTGGTGCCCCAAGCCCTGATCGATGAGATGGCCGCGGCCCCCAAAGGGGGCGCGCTAAGCAAAGGCATCGAAATCGCAGGACGGATGATCCGCCGGATCAAGGAGGAGGAGATCTGCGACGGCGTGCACATCATGGCTATCGGAAAGGAGGAGGTCGTCCCGGAGATCATGGCCGAGGCGGGGCTCCTGTAAAAATACTGCAGGAAAAAGCCTCTTCCAGACAGTCTTCACCAGCAGTTTACCGTTGACCTGGGGTGGTTTCTCCGCTAGAAAGAAAGATCATATTTTTTTCATCGATAAGAAAAAATCGTTTCCGTTCGGAAACCAGAGAGGAACAGGACCCCATGGCCAAGCACAAGAAGATCGAAAGAAAACGAGAAATCGAACGACGTCGGCGCCGCCGGGAAAAGCGGCTCAAAGCGCGGGCCCGCGAAGAGCGCCTCGCGCGCGGAGGCCAGGCACAGGCCTGATCGATTCTTCTCCCCTTGACCCCTTCAGTCCTTGCCGGGAGGCCAGGGCCAGGCGAGCGGGATCGGGGAAACGAGGGTGACCGCTTCGTCCCGGGTAGGATGGCGGACCGTCAGGCTGTAGGCCAGGAGCGCGAGGAGCCCGGTTTTTCCTTTGGCCGTGCCGCCGTAAAGCCGGTCTCCGAGAATGGGACAGCCGATGGAGGCGAGCTGCAACCGGATCTGGTGGTGGCGCCCGCTCAGAAGTTCGACCTCGACCAGGCTCGATCCGCCCGCCTGGTCCAGGGTTCGATAGCGCAGTTCGGCCTTTTTTGCATCAGGGTGCTCTGCTGGTACGATGAGCGCCCTTTTTCCGTTCCAGCTCACATAGGCGGTCAGGGCGCCTTCGACGGGTTGCGGCGTGCCGACGACAACGGCACGATAGATCTTCCGGCAGCTCCGCTCACGGAACTGTTCCGAAAGCCGCCGCGCCGCCTTGGAGGTGCGCGCCAGGAGGACCACCCCCGCAACCGGGCGATCCAGCCGGTGCACCAGCCCCACGAAGACCTCGCCGGGCTTGGCGTAACGCGCCCGGATATAGTCCTTCGCCCAATCCAGAAGCGAGTAATCCCCGGTGTGGTCGCCCTGCACCAGCATCCCGGCCGGCTTGTAAAGCCCCAGCAGGTGGTTGTCCTCGTAGAGGACCCGAACCGTCTCTCGATGACCGATCATCTCGAACCACCCGCTTCCGGACCGGCGGCGCCGGCGCGAAACGCAACCCCATGAGAGGAGACCCCATGCGTCCAGGCCTCAAGGCCATGATCGCCCTCTTCGAGCGCAGCGGCATTACCCTTTCGGAGCAGGAGGCCAGGCAGTTCTGGCAGTTCCACACGCACCTGCGCGAACGGAACGCCGAACTCGACCTGACGCGGATCACCCATTTCGACAACATGGTCCTCAAACACTATGTAGACTGCTCCCTGGTGCCCCAACTGATCGACCTGCCCTCCCCGCTCCTCGACATCGGCTCGGGCGCGGGGTTTCCCGGCATCCCCATCAAGATCCGGCGGCCGGAGGTCGAACTGATCCTGGCCGAGGGTCGCCGAAAACGGGTCGATTTTCTCCAGGAGGTCTGCGATCTCCTGGGGCTGTCCGGGGTCACCATCGTTCATGCCACCATTAAACCCGATTTCGACCTCCCGGTCCAGGGGGTTATCACCCGGGCGGTGGAAACCATCGGGAGGACGCTTGCGCGGGTGGAGCCCTTTCTGCCCCCGGGGGGAGATGTGATCCTCATGAAGGGACCGCACTGCGACGAGGAACTCGCAGAGGCATCGAGGCGGCTCGGGGAGACCTATGAGCTGAAAAGGGACATCGCTTACATCATTCCGCAGACCCCGCACCGCCGCCGCCTCATCGTCTTCAAACGCCGGGAGGGGGCCGGGCCGCGGATGCGAAGACCGCTGACGGCCGGGGCCGCACCGCGCGCGGCAGCCGCCCCGCAGCGAGAGGTTGCGGAGATCACCAGCGCGGCCAATCCCTTCTTCAAAGACCTCCAGAAAATGACCCGGGCGCGCGGGATCAAAAAGCTCGGAACCGCCCTCTTCTGGGGGGCGAAAAACATCGCCGAGGTCCTCGCGGACTTTGCGGCGCAGACCGCCGGCATCATCTACTGCCAGGGGGAAGACGCGCCGGACCTTCCCCTGCCGGACGGCCTGCCGGCCTATGCGCTCGCCCGGGAGCTCTTCCGCCAGATCGACCTCTTCGACACGCGCTACCCGGTCCTCCTCGTGCGCCCGCCCTCGATGGAAACATGGTCCGCGGCCGGCGCGCCGCCGGGCTGCACCCTGCTCGTCCCGTTCCAGGACCCGGCCAACGTCGGGGCCGTCATCCGCACGGCCGCCGCCTTCGCGGTAGACCGCGTCGTGCTCCTGCAGGAAGCCTCGCACCCCTTCCACCCGAAGGCCGTACGGGCGGCGGGCAGCACCCTTTTCCGGGTGCCGCTGCTTGAGGGGCCGTCCATCGAGGCGCTCCAGCCGGACCGGCTCCCGCTGATCGCCCTCTCACCGGCAGGGCGCGACATCGGGCGGTTCCGTTTTCCGGAGCGCTTCTGTCTGATACCGGGCCTCGAGGGCCCCGGGCTGACCGACGCCCTGGCAGAGGCCGAGACGCTCTCGATCCCCATGGCACGCGGCGTCGAATCGCTGAACGCCGCGCTCGCCGCCGGCATCGCCCTGTATCTCTGGCGGCGCGGACTGAGCAGCGGCTGAAACCCGGGCCTTCTTCAAGGCGATCACGGTCGGGAAAAGGCGTATACTTACGGCGCTGCGGACTGAATATTTGAAATCCAGACCGGGCCGCCGGCTCCGCCCCGGACGGAACCGGTGCCCCTGGACGTCGGTCTGAGGGATTCCCGCAGAAGGAATCGGATTGAACGAGGTCAACGAAAAGGACATGCAAGTCAACTGTCAACAACATCGGAAGACTATGGAACTGCTTGGGCTGAAGCTGCAGCTCGAAGAATCGGAAATGGACGCTGAAACGCGGAAGGCCGTTCAGGCGCGGATCAGGGAACTGGAGCACGACCTGCAGATGGACTGACGCAGGGTCGTGCGGAAAAGGACCGTCGGACCCGAAAAAGCCCAACCGGTGCCGACCGGCAGGTATTTCGCAAAACCGGGTTTTCAGAAGGTCTTTTGGCTGTCGATGAGGATGGTCACTGGCCCGTCATTGACGAGGTGGACCTCCATCATCTCCTGAAAGCGGCCTGTCGCCACGGTGAGGCCCGTTCCCTTCATCTCCTCGACGAACCGGGCGTAGAGTTCGCGGGCCTTCTCCGGCCTGGCGGCGCGCACGAAGGAGGGGCGGCGGCCCTTGCGGCAGTCGGCCCAGAGGGTGAACTGGGAAACCACCAGCACCTCCCCCTGCACATCCTGGACGGAAAGGTTCATGGCCCCGCCGGCATCCGCGAAGATCCGCATCTCGACGATCTTCCGGGCCAGATAGGCCGCATCCGCCTCCGTATCCGCCTCCCCGACACCCAGCAGCACGAGGAGACCGGGGCCGATCCGTCCGACGACCGTTCCGTCGATATCCACCCGCGACTCTTTCACCCTTTGTATAACGGCGCGCATCGTCTAAAAGCCTCCCTTGAAAGACCGAGGTTGCTTGAACGGGCTAGAGGCCATGCGGGCGATCGGGCCGGTCCCAGGAACTTACAGCCGGCACCTAAACCTCGCGGACCCGCTCGGTCGCAGATTTGCGGGGCGCAGGGACGGTGCGTCGCGCCGGCGAACCGGCTGCGCAGGATACATTCAAACGAAAGGAACCGCCTCCGATGGGCCCGACCCTGGTCCTGATCAACCCCTGGATCCACGATTTCGCCGCCTATGACCTCTGGGCCAAGCCGCTCGGCCTGCTCACCCTGGCCGCAGCGCTGCGGCGAAGCGGCTACCGCATCCATCTGATCGATTGCCTCGACGTCCACCACCCGTCCTTGCTCGAGGGCGAGGGAACCTCCGCGGTCAAGCGGCGTCTTTACGGAACGGGGAAATACCCGCGCCTCGAGATTCCGAAGCCCGCCTGCCTGAGCTTCGTCACCCGCCCCTACAGCCGCTATGGCATCAGCCCGGCCGCCTTTCAGGCGGATCTGGCCGCCCTCCCCGAACCGGACGCCATCCTGGTGACCTCTCTCATGACCTACTGGTATCCGGGCGTCAAGGCCGCCATCGCCGCGGCGCGCGCCGTGCATCCCAAGGCGCCGGTAATCCTCGGAGGGATCTACGCGCGCCTCTGCCGGCGGCACGCCGCGGCAACAAGCGGCGCCGATCACGTGATTTGCGAGGACGACCCGCAGGCGCTCATCGCCCTGCTGACCCGCCTCGGGCTGCCCCCGCCGCCCGCGTCGGTGCGCAAGCAGCCCTTGCACCCCTACCCGGCCTTCGATCTCCTCCACGGCCTCGATTACATCTGCCTGCTCGCCTCGCGGGGCTGCCCCTACCGCTGCCGCTACTGCGCAGGCCCCTTTCTGAACCCGCGCACGGCGCGCAGAGAAGCGCAAGACGTCGTCGACGAGATCCGCTATTGGAGCCGTGAAATGGGCGTCGTTGACATGGCCTTTTACGACGACGCCCTCCTCGCCGGCCCCAGGGACTCGATCCGGAGTCTCCTCGAAGGGATCGCCGGCGAGGCGCCGGGCGTCCGCTTCCACACCCCGAACGCCCTCCATGTCCGGGAGATCACGCGTGAGACCGCCTTCCTAATGCGTCAGGCGGGGTTCCGAACCATCCGGCTGGGGCTCGAATCGGCGGATTTCTCAGACCGGCGCATGGACGAAAAGGTGCGGCAGGGGGAATTCGAAAGGGCGGTGGAAAACCTTCTGTACGCCGGCTTCCAGGGGACGGAGATCGGGGCCTACCTCCTGGCCGGCCTGCCGGGGCAAACCGGAGAGGCCGTCCACGCGGCCCTATCCCTGGTGGAAAAGGCGGGCGTCATGCCCTTCATATCGGAATACTCGCCGATCCCGCACACGGCCCTCTGGGAGGCGGCCCGGGCTTCCTCGGCCTATGACCTGGCCGGCGAGCCCCTGTTTCACAACAACACCCTGCTCCCCTGCTGGGATGCACGCGAACGAGCCCGCCTGCCGGAACTCAGGGGCAGGCTGCGCACCATCCGCGAGTCCGTCCGGGACCGCAGCGCCCGCCCGCCGCATGCCGTCACGGCCGAAGCCGACTTCAGGTCCGGTTGATCAGGCTCGCCGCATAGCCGGCACCGAAGCCGTTGTCGATGTTGACCACCGTCACCCCGGCCGCGCAGGAATTGAGCATGCCGAGAAGCGCCGCCAGACCCTGAAAACCCGCGCCGTAGCCAATGCTCGTGGGCACCGCGATGACCGGCCGGTCTACGAGCCCGCCCACCACACTCGGAAGCGCCCCTTCCATACCGGCGACCACGATGATGACCGAGGCCTGCCGCAGGCGCTCCTGCGCCCGAAGCAGCCGGTGCAACCCGGCGACGCCTACGTCGAAGAGCGTCTCCACCGTGTTGCCGAGAAAGCGCGCCGTGACGGCTGCCTCCTCGGCCACGGGAATATCGGAGGTCCCGGCGCTCACGACGAGGATCGTCCCCCGGCCGCTCGGGACGGGTGTTTCGCGGTTGAACGTGAGGACGCGCCCGCGGGGGTGATAGACGCTTCCCGGGAAGGCCCGCTCGAGGACCTCGGCCTTTTCGGGGGCGAGGCGGGTCACGAGGACGTTGTCCCCCGCGTCGATCATCCGACCCATGATCGCCTGGATGTCGGCGGCATCCTTCCCTTCGCCGTAGATCACTTCGGCCGCGCCGCGCCGCAGCGGACGGTGATGATCGAGACAGGCGAACCCCATGTCCTCGAACGGGAGCGATTTCAGGCGATCGAGACACGCCTCGACGGTGGTCTCTCCGCGCTTCAACTCCCTCAGAATGCCTTCCAGTTGCGCTCTATTCACGCTCTTTCACGCACATCCCTTCCGCTTCGGGCCGAAAGGGCGCCTTTCAGCCGCCGGCCGGCCGGGTCTTCATTCATCGGACAACCGCCATCCATCGCGGCAGGATCCGCTCGGCAAACCAAGCTGCAGGGCTGTTCCCTGCAAAAGACGCCACAGACGGCAACCTCGAGGACCGTAGAGAAGAACCCGCCGGACATGAGGAGGCGATGGCTGAAAACGGCCCGCCGGGATCATTCTCTCGCCAGACCCGCACAGGCGGTTCAATCGAGGAGATGCTCCTCTTTCAGAACCGTCATGGCCCGCTGGCCGATCGTCGTCACCCGGCTGAGGGCCTTCGTCAGATGGTGGACCGCATCGAAGCCCACGCCGGAGGCAACCATCACCAGCGCTTGATCCAAAAAAGACTGGACCTCTCCCCAGCCCTCGTCGGGGGCGATGCGCGAGGACAGCTGCACGTCATGGGCGATCAGGTTCACGAGGGTCCTGATCACCCCCTCTGCACCGCGCTTTTCCATGCCCTGAAGGGCGTCCATGGACTGAAGGGCGGTCGACGCCCAGATGATGCCGCCTTTGATCTTTTCGCTTTGGGAAAACGCCATGATGGCTTCCTGATGCGTCACGGGTCAAAACCATCCTTTCTGTGAGGTGGAAGTCAAGGGGCACGGAGCCTCCGGCCGAATCCCAGCAGCGCGCCGTGCGGATCACGCCTTGGGCTTCTCGTGAAAGGCCATGTAAACCGGATCGGCCTCCATGAGCTGCCGGCGCATCACCTTGCCGACCAGCGTCTTCGGAAGATCATCCCGGAATTCGATCAACTTCGGCACCTTGTAGTGGGTGATATTCTCCTTGCACCACTCCCTCAGCTCCGGTTCGGTGATCTTCCCTTTCCAGTTGTCCTTGAGAACCACCCAGACCTTGATGAGTTCGCCCGTCTCGGGGTCAGGCAGACCCGAGGCGGCCACCTCCAGCACCGACTCATGCCGCCCGACGAGTTCCTCCACCTCTTTCGGGAACACCGAGTAGCCCCGCACCTTGATGAGCTGTTTCTTGCGGTCGCTGATCGTGACCCGCCCCTGTTCATCCATGTAGCCGATATCGCCGGTAAAAAGCCAGCGCTTACCGTCCCACTCCCGGATCGTGTCCGCCGTCTCTTTCGGTTGATTCAAATATCCTAGCATAACCTGCGGGCCGCTCGCCACCAGTTCGCCGTGCTCGCCGACAGGGAGTTCCTCGGTCCCCGTGGCGATATCCATGATTTTCCATTCGGTCCCCGGCAGGGGCAGGCCGATGGTGCCCGTCGTGCGAAAATCCGTGAGCGGTCCGGCGGAGATGACCGGGGAGCTTTCCGTGAGCCCATACCCTTCGACAATGACTGCGTTCGTCGCCTTCTCGAAGCGCTCCTGAACCGGACGGTGAAGAGGACCCGCCCCCGAGATGCAGGCGCGCATCTTCCGGGCGATCGGGAATTTCCCGATCTCCGGATAATCCGCCATCCGCTGGAAAAGCACCTCGGCACCGCAGTAGATGGTCTGTTTGTCGGGCGCAAGCCGGCAGATCGTCTTGATCAGTTCACCGGTCTCGGGCGGCTTCGGGAACAGCATCATCCACATGCCGACCCGGACGCTGGTGTTCATGACCGTGGTCATCGCAAAAGAGTGGAAAAGCGGCAAAACCCCGACGTCCGCGAAGCCCTTTCCCCCCATCCACATCCAGAGGGCGCACTGCACCGCGTTCGACACGCAGTTGAAATGCGTGAGCACAGCCGCCTTGGGCACGCCGGTCGTCCCGCCCGTCATGATATAGGTGGCCGGGTCATCGGGCAGAACGGAGACATCCGGCGGGGCCGGCGTCACCGCGAGGAGATCATTGAAGCGGATGGCCGAGGCCGGGACCTCCCCGGTCGGGATCTTCTTGAGCTTCTTCCCGAGCCAGCGCTTCAGCCCCGACATCCGGGCCAGATCGACGATGCCGGTCACGATCACGGGTTTGAGAGGGTAGACCTCCGCGATGGGTTTGATCAAAGGCTCGTAAAGAGCGTCCAGGGCGATGGCCGCCTTCACGCCCGTCACATTGAATTGATGGAGGACCTCCGCCGGTTTGTAGGTGGGATTGACCCCAGTCACCACCAGACCGAGACGTGCGCAGGCATAGTAGGAAATAACGTACTGGAAGGAGTTCGGCAGAACCAGGGCCACGACGTCCCCTTTCCTGAGCCCCAGGCCATGCAGGCTCGTCGCGAGGGCGTTGACATGGCGGTCTAGTTCCCGATAGCTCATGAAGGTTTCGAGGAACCACATCGCCTGCAGATCAGCATGCTTCGCCGCCGATTCGGCCAACATCTGATACAGGGAGATGCGGGGGAAATCGAAATTCCTGGGGACCTGCTCCGGCCAGCCTGCCTCGGGGCGAAACCAGGGCCGTGACTCCGGGACAAAAAAGGGATTCTCCATCAAGCCTGCCTCCTTGTGAACGTTATTCACCTGATTATGTTAGCATTTTTATAGCTGTTTCGGCCTCCGCGCTCAAGTCTTTTCGTTCTGCGGTAACAGGATTTTCTCTTGACCCGAGCCCTTTTTCTATATAAATCAAGGCATCGGCAAAACGATCGGAAACCCGGCCCCCTCCGGGGGCATCACACATCACGATGAAGGATTGCAGCCTATGTACACAGCAAGCGACCTGCGAAAAGGCCTCAAGGTGGAAATCGACGGTGAACCCTACGTCGTCACCGAGTTTCAGTTCTCGAAACCCGGGAAGGGGCAGGCCCTTTACCGATGCAAACTCAAGAACATGATCACCGAGGTCATCCTCGACCGGACCTACCGATCCGGTGACACGTTTCAGCAGGCGGCCCTCGAGGAACGCCGCATGCAGTACCTTTACAACCAGGAAAACGAATTCTGCTTCATGGACGTCCAGAGCTACGAACAGGCCTTCCTCAAAGAAGATCAACTCGGCGACGCCAAGAACTTCCTGATTGACAACCTGGAAGTGGATATCCTCTTTTTCGGGGAAAAGGCGATCGGCATCACCCTCCCCAACTTCGTCAATTTGACCGTTACGAAGGCCGACCCTTGGGTCAAAGGGGATTCGGCGGCCGGTGATTCGAAGCCCGTCACCCTCGAAACCGGTTATGTTCTGCGGGTTCCCCCCTTCATCCAGGAGGGGGAAAAGATTCAGATCGACACCCGCACCGGTGAATACGTTACGCGTGTCAAAGAATAGCCTCCTGCAGCACCCCTCCTTGGCCGTCGACCGCTCCGCCCTGCTCAGGCTGCGCGCCCGCCTGATCCAGGCGGTGCGGTGTTTTTTTCTCGAAGACGGCTTTCTGGAGGTGGAAACCCCCGTCCTTATCCCCGGACCCGCCCCGGAAACCCACATCGACGCCATCCCGGCCGAAGGGGGCTTCCTGCAGACCTCCCCTGAACTCTGCATGAAGAGTCTCCATGCAGAGTTCAGGGGAGGTATGGAGATAACCTGCGTCGGTTCATATTGATGCCATAAGGACCGACGCAGGTTATCTCCATACCTCCCCTGAACTCTGCATGAAGAGTCTCCATGCAGAGTTCAGGGGAGGTATGGAGATAACCTGCGTCGGTTCATATTGATGCCATAAGGACCGACGCAGGTTATCTCCATACCTCCCCTGAACTCTGCATGAAAAGGCTGCTGGCCCATGGCTTCGACCGCATCTTCCAGATCTGCAGATGTTTCCGGAGGGGAGAGCGCGGACGGCAGCACCTGCCGGAGTTCACCATGCTGGAGTGGTACCGGCTGGACGCCGACTACCTTCGGCTGATGACGGACTGCGAAGAGCTCGTTCGAGCGGTTGCCGAGGCCTTCGACTCCGGACCCCTGCTCTGCTACGAAGGTCGGTCGATCGACCTCACCCCGCCGTGGGAAAGACTGACCGTGGCGGAGGCCTTTACACGCCACTCGCCCGTTCCTCTCGAAGAAGCCCTCGCGGCGGACCGTTTTGACGAAATCCTCGTCTGTCACATCGAGCCCCGCCTCGGAACAGCCCGTCCCGTTTTTCTCTACGATTACCCTGCCGCGCTCGGCTCCCTGTCCCGGCTGAAGCCTGCGGACCCCCGATGGGCGGAGCGCGTCGAGCTCTACATCGGCGGGCTGGAACTCGCCAACGGCTTCTCGGAGCTGACCGACGCCGAAGAACAGCGCCGGCGCTTCCGAGAAGAAGCCTCGGTCCGGCGTAGGGCGGGTAAGGACGCCTATCCAGCACCGGAGCGTTTCCTGCGTGATCTCGAAAGGCTGGCCGGCAGGGAAGCCGCCGGGATCGCCCTCGGCATCGACCGCCTCGTGATGATCTTCACCGGCCGCATCTGCATAGACGACATCGTCGCCTTCATCCCCGAGAATCTTTAGGAAGTGCTTGCTTCCCGCGTCATTTCAGGATATAAGGGAAGCGAGTCTCCCAAAATCCATTCAGTCAGGAATGATTCGACGTTTCCGGAAAATGCGCACCGCCACCCAAACCATTGAGCCATTCGAAATCGCCGTCCAGCCCGAGGCCCCGCGCGCGAAGCGCTGCCTTGCATGCGGTATCATGCCCGTCAAAGGGGGGCGACGGTACTGCTCGAAGGAATGCCGGCAGCAGATGAATTGGGTGCTTTCCTTGTCCAAGGGGCTCCTCAAAGCCCTCAACACCCGCTACGCGGCTTTTTTTTTCACCAGCACCCACGTCATCCTCGACACCCTCCCGGTCTTTTCGAAGCGCATCTCGCGTTTCGTCGCCCGTCGCGCCCCCGGAAACAAACCCGCCCAGGATCTCAAGCATCTGATCCTCCGCTCCGGCGAGGAGTGGCACGATATGGTCCACAACCGGACCTCCAGGAGCTACGCCTCTTTTTATATGCTCGAGCGCAACCAGGAGGGGCGCATCGACCCCCAAAGCATCATGCCCGATCGGAACAGCAAGCCCCGGCTCTCGAAGGACGAGAGGTCCTGCCTGAAGATCCTGGACCTGGAAAACGAGGATCTTTCCTCCGATTCCCTCATGGTCAAGATCAGGCACGCCTACAAAAAGATGGCCAAGCGATACCATCCGGACGTCGGCGGCGACGCAGAGAAATTCAAACAGCTCAGCCGAGCCCATGAACAGATGCTCATCTGGGCCGAAAACCCTCAATACACTTCTCGCAAGGCCCTCGAAGACTGCTGGTCCTACGACGGATCCACCAACCGCTGGTCACCCCCGCTGTAATCGAATCGCTTCGGAAACGGTTTTTTTGCCGGTCTCGGCGTCAATCTGCATGTTCGCTTCTGCGGCGACCACCAACCGTCAAAGCATTTTTCGGACCGCACATTTTTCAAATCCGCTCTTTTGGAGCCTAGCCGTTTCCGCTATACTATGAACATGTTTTCGAACTCGGACACAACCAAAAATCAGCCGATCATCCTCTGGTATGCCCTTTACAAAGGGGAACTTTGCCGCATCCGGAAACAGTTCGCGGTCGGCCTGCTTTGCGAGGTATGGCGTGAAGGGGTATGGGTGGCCGGTCCGGATTTTTCAGCGGCGGACTTCACGGGAAGGATGATCAGCGAGGCGGAAGCCCGGAACTGGGTGCGCCTTCACTTTCGCACCAAGACCGTCCGCCCGGCGGACGGCGGATCACCAAAAAGGGAAAGACCATGATCGAAGCGATCGTCGAGCGACGCAGCATACGCAGCTTCACCTCTGATCCGGTCGAGGACCCGATCGTCGACCGGATCCTGACCCTCGGGACATGGGCACCGTCGGGCCTCAACAATCAGCCGTGGAAATTCATGGTGGTGCGCGACCCGGCACTGAAGGGCCGACTGGCCGAACAGACCAGATACAGCCGGGTGATCCTCGGGGCCTCCGTCTGCATCGCCGTCTTCCTCGACAACGCACAGAGCTACGACCGGGTGAAGGACATCCAGGCCGTCGGCGCATGCATCCAGAACATGCTCCTCGCGATCCACGAAATGGGGCTTGGCGGCGTCTGGCTGGGGGAGATTCTGAAAAACCGCTCCGTCGTCGAGGCCGTCCTCGAAGTCCCTGAGACCTGCGAACTGATGGCGGTCATCGCACTGGGCCATCCGGCTGAAAAGAAGAGATCCGGCAGCCGGAAACCCCTCGCCGACTGCCTTCTCGCCCGTAAATAGGCCCCCACCCCTGCATCACCAAATGTTCAGCCGGCTGACACAAAGACAAGGCAAACGGGGACCCGTTGTGAAGCGGTGGGACTGAGCACGCGAAGCGTGTGAAGAGAACGGGATCCGCCCCAAAGCGGTGGGACCGAGCACGCGAAGCGTGTGAAGAAAAAGACCGTTTTCAGCTTCGACCCGTTTCCGGCACGAAAACGAGGATTTTTGCCTCGTATCAAGAAAATCAAGAGGTTGCGCGGAGGCGACCTGCAGGTCGCCGCACAAGCAACCTCGCAGATTGACGCAGAGACGAGGCAAAAAGACCGTTTTCAGCTTCGACCCGTTTCCGGCACGAAAACGAGGATTTTTGCCTCGTATCAAGAAAATCAAGAGGTTGTGCGGAGGCGACCTGTAGGTCGCCGCACAAGCAACC
>LR026961.1:2529324-2680854 GCA_900498135.1 uncultured Desulfatiglans sp. | reverse complement strand
ACCCGTTTCCGGCACGAAAACGAGGATTTTTGCCTCGTATCAAGAAAATCAAGAGGTTGTGCGGAGGCGACCTGTAGGTCGCCGCACAAGCAACCTCGCAGATTGACGCAGAGACGAGGCAAAAAGACCGTTTTCGTGCCGGAAACTACTGGGGGGTAAGCCCTAGATTGCGGCTCACAATCAACTTCATGATCTCGCTCGTCCCGGCGAAGATCGAAAGCGAGCGGACATCGCGGGAGATCCGGCAGATGCGGTACTCCTCCATGTAGCCGTAGCCCCCGTGAATCTGGAGCGCCTGGTAGGCCACGCGGTTCACCATTTCGCCGAGCCAGTACTTCGCCATGGAGACCTGCTGAGTGATGTCGTTTCCCTCGATGTGCCGCCGGATGAGATGGTCCAGAAACACGCGGCCCAACTCCACGTCAGTGGCCATTTCCGCCAGTCTGAAGGCCGTGTACTGGAAATTGCCGATCGGCCGCCCGAAGGCCTCCCTCACCTTGGCGTAGTTTAGCCCTTCTTTCAGCGCCTCTTCGGCGTTCACCTGGCACTTGATGCAGACCTCGAGCCGTTCCCTCTGCAGCTTCTCCATCATGTACTTGAAGCCCGCCCCCTCGGCACCCAGCAGGTGCGAGGCCGGTACGCGGCAGTCCTCGAAGAAGAGCTCGGCCGTATCCTGCATGTGGTAGCCCATCTTCTCGAGCCGCCGGCCGCGGTGGAACCCGGGGGCATCCTTGTCGACCAGGATCAGGCTGACACCGCGATGCCCCGCCTTGGGATCGGTCTTGGCTGCCACCACGACCAGGTCCGCGAAATACCCATTGGTGATGAAGGTCTTCTGGCCGTTCAGGACGTAGCTGTCACCGTCGCGCCGGGCGGTGGTGCGGATCGCGGCCAGGTCCGAGCCCGCGTTCGGCTCCGTCAGGCCGATGGAGGTGATCACCTCCCCGGTCGCACAGCCGGGCAGCCACCGCTCCTTCATCTCCGGGGTAGCGTACGAATGGACGTAGGGGGTCGCCACGTCGCTGTGGAGCGGCACACCCACTCCGAAGCCGTCTCCCCGGATCAGTTCCTCATTGATGATCACGGAGTACTCGAAGCCCAAGCCCAGGCCGCCGTATTGCTCGGGCAGCCAGGGGCAGAGGTAGCCCTGCTCCCCCATCTTGAGCCAGAGGTCCCTCGGCACGGCCCGGTCGGCCTCCCACTGTTCGACGTTGGGGGTGATCTCCTTGGCGACGAACTTCCTGAACGCGTCGCGAAATATCTGATGTTCTTCGGTATACAATGAATCGGTCATCTAGTCCTGTCCCTGATCCTTGACGTTGCGTGAAGTCTTCCCCCTCACGCCCTTTGAAGGTTGATCTGATCGAGCAGGCTCCTTTTGACTTCGCGCTTCAGCATCTTGCCCGCACTGCTCTTCGGTATCGCATCGACGGTGATATATTCCTTGGGCACCTTATAGGGAGCCAGCTTTGACTTCAGAAAGGCCTTGAGCTCGACAGGGTCGACGGTGCGCCCTTCTTGGGTCGTCAAGACGGCCACCACCCGCTCGCCGTATTCGTGGTCGGGCACCCCGATGACGGCGCATTCCTGGATCTCCGGCCGCACGTAAAGCCATTCTTCTATCTCACGCGGGTAGACATTTTCTCCGCCCGTGATGATGAGGTCTTTCAGCCGGTCCACGATATAAAGATACCCGGTTTCATCGATCAGCCCGATATCCCCGGAGCGAAACCACCCGCCGTCCCAGAAGGCGGCCGCTGTCTCGGAGGGTTTGGCCAGGTACTCCCGCATGATATTCGGGCCCTGAATGCAGATCTCACCTTCGACGCCCGGCTCGACGGGGTTTCCCTCGAGGTCGCGTATCTCCACCTCGACAAGGTTGGCCGGCGTGCCGACCGAGCCTACCACATGCCGATGGTAGTGATTGAAGGTCACCATCGAAGCGCTCTCGGTCATCCCATAAGCCTCATGAATATCGAGGCCGGTCCGGCCCTTCCACTCCCGCACCAGTTCGGCGGCCATGCTGGCGGCCGCCGAAAAACAGTAGCGGACCGAGGCGAAGCGCTCCGTGACATCTTTGAGCGCGAGGAGGCGCACGTAGATGGTCGGCACCGCGTAGAATTTAGTCACGCCGAGCCGTTTGATCGCATCGAGCGCACGATCCATCTCGAAGGCCGGCTGCATGATCAGGGTTCCGCCGCTGTAGACGGTGGACCCGGCGATATGCACCTGCGCGAAGACATGGTTGAGGGGCAGGAAGCAGAGCGCCCGGTCCGTCCGGGAGGAGCGCTCGTTGTAGGCCACATTGTGGACCGAGGTCTGGAGGTTCTGGTGCGTCAAGATCACCCCTTTGGGGACCCCGGTGGTGCCGCCGGTGTAAAGGATCGCCGCGGCATCATCCCGTGAACGGTTGAGCCAGTGAAACCCCGGGGTGCCTTTCTCGATCAACCCCTCGAAGGTATACTCGCCGGACGGTGACACCACCCATTCGAGATAGCCCCTGTCCCGGGCATCCGCAAGATCCTGCATGCGATCGTCGGTGGTCAGGAGGAGCCGCGGCCGGCAGTCGTCCAGAATAGCCGTCAACTCATCCCTTTTCAGGGCGGCTGATATCGTCACCGCCACCGCTCCCGCCTTCAGCACCCCGTAATACATGGCGAGCCAGGCATAACTGTTGGGGGTGCACAGTGCGACATGTTCCCCCGGCTGGATACCTAGTCGGGTCAAAGCGGAAGCGATGCGGGTCGATTCCTCGTTAAACTGCAGGTAACTGATATCAATATTATTTTCGTTGACGGCGGTCGCCTCGGGGAAAAGGGCCGCCATCCTTACTAGATTTTGGGCGATATTCACGGCCTGGCTCCTTTACAGGTTGGGTTCTTCATTGCAGCACACCATGGTCGATCGGCCCTTCCATCAGACCTTTCCCAGAAGCAGGTTCGGGACGGCGGTCGAGAGGGCCGGGAAGAAGGATATCAAGAACAACAGGGCGATATAGACCAGCAGGGTCGGCATGATCGCCCGCGACACGAACACGAAATCCGTCTTGGTGATGGCGGAGGCCGTATAGAGCAGCAGCCCGAGCGGCGGTGTGATGTACCCGATGCCGAGCGCCACGCTGATCACCAGGCAGAGGTGGATCGGGTCGATTCCGAACGAATCGGAGATAGGCATCAGGATCGGAACCAGGATCATGATCGCGCCGATCGGGTCCAGGAACGTCCCGACCAGAAGCAGCAGCAGGTTGGTGAAAATGAGAAAGACCCAGACGTTCGGGATGTACTGGAGCGAAACATCCAGGATCCGCTGGGGGATGCCCTGGATCGTGATGTACTCGGCCAACACCCCCGCGCCCGAAACCGTGATGACCAGCGCACCGCTGATGATGCCGCTGCTGACGAGCATCTTGTAAAATGTGCCCGGGCTGAGAGTCCGGTAGATGAAGGCCTCGATAAGTATGGCCATGACACAGGAGACCACCGAGGCCTCGGTGATCGTGAAGGCGCCCGTGTAGATGCCGGCGAAAAGCACGACGATGACCATGAACGGGAAGAAAGCGTCTTTGAACGCCTTCATGAGTCCCCTGCCGTCGAAGGGCTCCATGGCGGTTTTCCCGAGCCCCTTCCAGGCGGAGACCACATAGGCGTAAAAACACAGGCCCGCGACAATCAGGAATGAGGGAAGGTAGCCGGCCGCGAAGAGCCGCACCACCGACTGACCGGCCGTCAAGGCGCAGATGATCATGATGATGCTCGGCGGCACGATGATCCCCAGGATGGCCGAACTGGTCAGGAGGCCGATCGAAAAACTCTTCGGATATTTATACTTATCCAGATGCGGGAACAGGACACTGCCGATGGTCACCAGGGTCGAAATGCTGGAACCGGAGATGGCGCCGAAGACGCCCGAACTGATGACGCCGGTGACGGCGAGCCCGCCGGGCATGAACGAAACGGACTTCCTCGCCAGGTGAATCATGCGGTTCGCGGACTGGCCGTGGACCATGACCGCCCCCAGAAGGATGAAAAAAGGAATCGCCAGCAAAGAGAAGTTGTCCAGCTTCTTCACCATGGTCTGGGCGACGAAGATCAACTCCAGGTCGGTGAATATGAGCAGTCCCAGCAGGCCTGTCAGAAAAAGGCTGATGTAGACGGGGATCCGGATAAACAGCAGAAACAGCAGAATTGCCAGAATGATCAGCGTTTCCACGCGTCATCTCCCTTTGAAAAGGTTGACTAGGCATTCCACGGTCCGAAGACCCATGACGAAACCGAAAAACGGGAGCATACAGAAGATCAGATAGACCGGGATGCGCAGAATGGGGGAAAAGGTCTGCATATCGAAAGCAATGACGACGAACTTGATCCCGAGCACGACGAAGAGGATGCAGGCCAGGAGTCGAACCAGGTTCAGGATGAGGTCCAGGCCGAAGTGCCATTGCGGAAATCGTTCATAGAGGGCGTTGACCTTGAGCTCCGAACCCCATTTCACGGACGCACACGCGCCCATGAAAGTCATCAGGATGAACAGGTAGGTGGTCAGCTCGTCAGGCCAGGAAAGGGGCCGCCGGAAGACATAGCGGCTCAGGATGCTGATGCTCAGGATGGTGAGGGTGACCGAAAAGCAGAGGAATATGCACCCGTTTTCGAGCCAGCCAAGAAACGTTCCGAGTCTCTTCATGGTAGACACCCCTGCGGAATCGGGCCACACCCGATCAGAAAGGTGCGGCCCGTGGTTTGCCGGGACCTCTTACATTCCCTTGGTCAGATCTTTGATCTTGTTCAGCCACTCGGCGCCGATTTCAGGTTCGAACTGCTTCCAGACCTGCATCTGGGCCTCTTTGAACTTGGCCATCTCGGCATCCGGCAGGGCAATCACTGTCACGCCCTTCTCCTTCAGCGCCGCCGGCGCCTCCTCGGTCAAGCGCATGCTGGCCTCCCGGGCCTTGACGAAGTTCCGATGGATGCTGCCCATAATGACCTCGCGCTCCTTCGGATCCAGCTTCTGGTACCACTTCTCGTTCACGACCAGGAAAAAAAGCCCGAGCATGTGCTTGGTCTCCGTAAAGTACTTGGTTACGTCGGTCAGCCGCAGGCGGGCGACGTTCATCGTCTGGTCCGTGCCATCCACGACCCCTTGCTTCAGGGCCGGAAAGACGTCGCCCCAAGCCATGGGAACGGGGTTGACGCCAAGGGCCTTCCAGAAGGCCACCGGATAGCGGGCCTCTGTGGTGCGCATCTTCATAGCTTTCAAATCGTCGAAGGAATTGACGGGCTTGGTGGTGACGAGCCCATAGACGCCGAAATACGCCGTATCCACGACCCGTAAACCCTTCGGCAGCAGACTGGTGTATAGCTCCTCACGAACCGCATCATTGTTCAGGAGCGCAGCCCACTTTTCATAGGATTCCATGCAGTAGGCCAGCGTGCCGATGCCGAATTTCGGGTCCAGGTCAGGCGCGTAATTGCTGGTCAGGAAGCCTGCCTGAAGGGTGCCCATCCGCACCTTGTTCACGATCTCGATCGTGCTTCCCATCTGGGTGCTGTGAAAATATTTCGCCTCGACCAGATCTCCGGCCGTTTCATTCAGTTCCTTTTCGATCCACAACCCGACCTCGGCCCCGGGTTCGTTCGGCGGGATGAAATGAGCGAACTTGAAGGATACCGGACCGGCCAGCGCGTTGCCGCCAAAGCCCCCGATCAAAACCGCACACATGACCATTCCCAAAAAACGAACTGCTCTCCTCATTGTGACCTCCTCATTTCCTTCCATTGATAATCAAGATTGGACAACGAACGGTTGGCACCAAAAGCAGTCTGCCACAATCAACCAGTTCTACTTGTCGGCCGGTAAACTTTTCTACTTGACGACCGGTAGAATTGGTGCCTATATAGCCATAAAGGTTTTGAGCCGTCAACTATTTTTTTCGCAGCGAAGATCGATTTTTTCCCCGACATGCGGCGGCGGAGACACCGGAGCCCGCCTCGAAGCGGCTCCCTGCACGTAACCATTTCGAATCTCTTTTTGAAGCGAGGATTGATCCATGGAAAAGAGGAACCTGCTGGAAGGAAAGAAGGTGCTGATCGTCGATGACGAGCCCGATGTGCTTGAATCGCTCGAAGAGCTGCTTTCGGACTGCAAGGTGACATCGGCGGACCATTTCGAGGCCGCCAAGGACCTGCTCGAAAGCGAGCGCTTCGACATCGCGATCCTTGACATCATGGGCGTGAACGGTTACGAACTGCTTGATATCGCCAACAAGAGAGGCGTAATCCCCGTCATGCTGACGGCCCATGCCCTGACCCCCCAGGACGCCGCAAAGTCGTTCAGGTCGGGGGCGGCTTCCTACCTGCCGAAGGAGGAAATGCTGAACCTCGAGACCTTCCTCAACGACATTCTGGAAGCCAAGGAAAAAGGCAAAAGCTTCTGGTGGCGGTGGTTTGACAGGCTCGGGGATTACTACGACCGGAAGTTCGGTCCGGACTGGAAGGAAGCCGACAAGGACATCTGGGACATGATCAAGTACGGGGCATAGATTCCGGTTGAGCGGAAGGCTTTTCGCCTTGAAGATTCGACCGTGTCTTCAGACCATCTTTAGCGAGGCATCTTTATGGCAATCACCGACCGGGAAATGGAAAAGTCGCGGCGTCAGGAGAAAATTTTCCGCACAGCTGCGAGGGTTTTGTGCAACCTCGGGTACGAAAAAGCCTCCTTGCGCGACATCGCCGAGGCCACCCACATGACCAAGGCCGGCCTCTACTACTACTTCAAGAGCAAGGAGGATCTCCTCTACCAGCTTCTGGATGGATATATGGATGAACTGATCAGGGGCATCCGAGAGATCCACGAACGACTGGAGGATCCGCATGAATTCCTGAAGGAGGCGATCCGTTTCCAGGTCGGGATGTACCATCGCGACAGCATCCGCAGCAAGCTAATCATTCATGACGAAAACTGTCTGAGCGGCGCCTATTACCGAAAACTGAAGGACAAGCAGCGCGAATACATCTCCTACTGGCGTAACGGGCTCGAACGGCTTTGCCTGAACGAGTCGATCAAACTCGATTTTTTGTCGGTCTACGTCAACTTTCTGGTCGGGATCTGCAACTGGATCTACCAGTGGTACAATGCAAGAGGCGATGTCAAACCTGACGACCTCGCCGAACGGATATACGACTTCTTCCTGTACGGGATCAACGGCAACCGCGTGACCGACTGATTCGACGCGATCGGACTTAAAAAAGACAGGCCGTTCAACCCCGCGAGCACCAAGGGTTGAACAGCCCGTCTCGATTCTGAAACCTCATTTTTTTCGATCCGGCCGGTCTGGCCCCGCGGATCGACCGGTTTTCCGCCGGGCATGTCCTGCGGCACACCGCCCTTCGGCCGTATGAAAGCTTGAAATCTTCCGTGTGTCGGTCTCTTTCAGTGCGATCCACCTGCCCGATGCAGCACGAAATACCCATCCATCAGGTTGACCGTCTCGATCGTCCCTTCAACATATTGTTTGTCGCCGAACATGTCGTAGAGCCAAAAACCGCGGCCCTCGGCCTTGATCCGGGCTACATCCTTCATGATTTCCGTTTGCTGTTCTCCCGAATCCATATAAACCGTACTCAAGCACATATAAGCCTCCCGAATGCCGCCGATGCAAGACGCCTTCCCATTGGGCAGCCATGGAACCCTCCGGACCGAGCGCAGCAGATCCCCGCACTCCAAAGGATGCGGCCTGTCCATATTGCGGGCGCCCGGCGCAGCATCATCAAACCTCCGAGACGGTAATCGCCTCGTGCTCGCAAACCTCTACGCAGCTTTCGCAGCCGAGGCACTCGTCCTCATTGACCGGCACCGATTTTTCGTCGATAATTTCATAGACGTCAACAGGACAGACCTCCACGCATTCACCGCATCCTACACACTTTTCAGCATCCACTTCAGGTTTGTAACCCATTTGATCTCCTCCAAAACCATGCTTAAAAATTCCAGTTTTTCCACCGGCAGCCCCTTTTTCCGAAGCCACCGCCCCTGCATCCGCCGGGCCGTCCCGGGCCGAAGCCCGAGCGCGCAAAGGTCTGCATCATCTCGAACAACACACCTTCCCAGTCCGCCCGGTGCGGCGCAAACCCATTCTCTGCGGTCCGGCAAAGGCCGTCATACCCGCTTCTCTTCGCTTCGTCACCCAGCACCTGGTAGGCCTCATTGATCTCCTTCAGCCGCTCTTCACAGGCCGGGTCCCCCCGGTTCCTATCGGGATGGTAGGCCAGCGCCAGACGCCTGTAGGCCTTCTTGATCTCCTGACACGATGCTTCAGGCTCGACCTCCAACACCCGGTAATAATCTTTGAATGCCAATGAAACAATCCTCCCGCTGTGGGGCTGTCTGCACCCCTCTTGTCATCCGGCGAGCAAAACCGGTCACCCCTTCGGCCGGACCGAAGCCGCCCGCGTATTCCGACTACCGCCGGCCCTCTTTCCTCTTCCGGACGGCGCATAATAGACCGTTCCGTTTTTCCGTTCCATCCGGATCCGCCCGCTGCGCAGCAGATTTCCCAGATACTTCGAAACCTCGTTCAGATGCATGCCGAACCCGCTGGCGATCTGGTCCGCCGTGCACGGGCGGCGCTCCAGCATGGAGAAAATCGTCTCCCGGGTCGCATGCACGGGCACCTCCCTCCCGGGATGGAATTCCGGGATGATTTCGGCCTGAGGCCGAAAAAGCGGACAGAACGACTGGAGACGCTCCGCCGACACCGCTCCGGCAAATTCTTCGGCAGGCGGCCGCACAGCCGAATTGAGCTGGATGCGATCGGGCCGGATCTCATCCGCCAAAGCGGCGATCCGTGAAACATCGGCCGCGGTGGCATTCATACCGGCCACCAGGAACACCTCCAGCCAAAGCCGGCCCTTGAAGCAATCACGGAAGGCCTTTTCGCCGGCCGTCAACTGTGAGAATTCCAGGTTGGGGTGCGGTCGGTTCACCCATCCGTAGGAAGCCTGGTTCCAGGCGCTCAGGGAGATTTTTACCACGTCGGCCTCTGCAGCCGCCTCTCGCACCTCCGGAAGGTAAAGCAGGGTACCGTTCGTCAGGAGCACCGTTGGGATCCGGCTGTGGGTGCGGATAAACTCGATCACTTCGCCGAAACGGGAATGGAGGGTGGGCTCACCGGACCCGGAAAGCGTGATGTAATCAGCCTCTCCGCCCGCATCGAGCCAGGCGCGGATCTCCGAAATCACCGCCTCGGTCGGCACATATTCCTCACGTGCCACCGTTTTATGCGTCGTCCGGCCGAGCTGACAGAACACACAGTCGAGCGTACATGTCTTGTAGGGCGTCAAATCGACACCCAGAGAACGCCCGAAACGCCTGGAGGGAACCGGACCGAAAAGGTATCTTCCAGGCAAAACAGATTCTTCTTCCTGCGAAGGGGCGTCCCACTCGCTGGTCTCACATCCGGGCATTCTAAAATCCTCCCGATCAAGATTGCCGTTCAAGTATGCTTCAAGGACCCGCTCCACCGGGCCCGCTGCAAAAGGGACGATCCGAATGCCACGGACCTCGATCAAATTCGCGTAGGATTCGGATATCCCGCCACAGATCAAAACCTTGATTCCCAGATCAGCCAACCGCGCGGCCCGCGTCAGCGGAGAGTCGAAGGCGAAGGGCACGAGGCGCCTGCCGCTCAACCCATCCCTGTCGATGTCCGCGACAAGGAGCATGCCTGCGGAATCGAACAGGGGAGAAATACGATCTTCCCATACCGTCAAGGCCACCTTCATCGAAGAAACTCCCGGCTTTTCCCATCAAGGAAGCAAAAGTCGCGCCACAGAATCCCCATAGCGGATCAGACAGCATAAGCATTTTATATTTCAGTATTTTTTTAAAAGAAGGGCACGCAGCAAAAGGGCTTCGCATGGAGTGAGCGCGCAGATCTGCAATCTTGAAGCTTGATATAGTCGCATGAATGCGACGCTATCGGGACGAATCTGAGCCTGCCCGGCCATCGGCTGCGGGAAGCCCAATGCCGAGTCGGCGGATCTTCCGGTAAAGGGTGCTCTTGTGGATTCGGAGTTCGCGGGCCGCCGCCGCACGGTTGAACCGATTCCGCTCGAGGACTTCCAGGATCACCCGGGTTTCAGCCGACTCGAGCACGGCCTGCACATCGCCCCCCCGTTCAGCCACCGGGGAAGGGCCCGTTCTGAGATGCTCCGGCAAACAAGTGATTTCTAGCTGTCCACCCGGGCAAAGCACACAGGCATGTTCGATGATATTCTCGAGTTCCCGGATGTTGCCCGGATAGCTGTAGAACATGAGGCGTGAGACGGCCTCCCGGCTGATCCCCGTAATCGCCGATCCCCTCAGGCGGTTCATCCGGTCTATGAATCGTTCGGCCAACATGGGGATGTCTTCCTTACGGTTCCGTAGCGGCGGGAGATTCAGCCGCAGGACATTGACCCGGTAAAAGAGATCCTGCCGGAACCGTCCGGCCTCCACTTCCGAAACGAGGTCTTTGTTGGTCGCAGCGATCACGCGGACATCGGCCTTGATGGAGCGTGTACCCCCCAGCGGCATGAACGTCCTTTCCTGGAGCACTCTCAGAAGACGGGCCTGGAACGCCGCGCTCAAATCCCCGATCTCGTCCAGCAAAATCGTCCCCCCCTCGGCAAGCGCGAAGCGTCCGGATTTGTCCTTCACGGCATCCGTGAACGCCCCGGCGCGGTACCCGAAGAGTTCCGACTCGAGGAGAGTGTCGGGCAGCGCGCCGCAGTTGACAGCCACGAACGGCTTCTTCCGCCTCGGGCTGAGATTGTGGATCGCCCGGGCCAGAAGTTCTTTACCGGTTCCCGTCTCCCCCTGGATCAGCACCGTGCTTCCGCTACCCGCCACCTGCGGCAGGATCTTGAAGATTTCGGCCATGGCGGCGCTCCGGCTGACCATGTCCCCGACATGATACCGCCCTTCCAGTTCCTTGCGCAGTTCCTCGACCTGGCTCATGTCCCGGAAGGTCTCGACTCCTCCAAGCACCCGCCCGGCTTCATCCTTCAGCAACGCCGTGCAAACCACCACCGGGATACGACGTTTCCGGCGGTCGACGATGTACGTGGTCGTGTCGACGAAGGGGCGCCCCTGGGCCATGGTCCGCCGCAGCGCGCAATCCCTCTCGCACATGTTGGACCGAAAGACCTCCCAGCAGTGCTTCCCGAGCGCCCGTTCCCGCGGGATGCCCGTAATCCGCTCAGCCGCCCGGTTGAAGGATGTCACGCGCCAGGAATGATCCACAGTGAACACCCCGTCGGAAATGCTTTCCAGGATGATTTCCGTAACATTCTCTGTAATGGTGCAAATCCCTTTTCCAGGCTCCACCGATCCACTCTCGTATCTGGGTCAAAGGCAGACACCCTTCAACCCGGGGACTTGAGAATCTGCATTTTTCAGACAACTTATCCGAATTCAGTCTATGAGCCGGCTGCACTTTCCAACCAGACAGCAAAACGGCAAAAAAGAGGGTTTCCGGATGGGTCTAACCTAAGCGGGCGCTCGTTCCATTGCAAGCTTGGAATGAATGCAGACAAATAAAAAAACACCCCTATCAGAAACACGCCTCCTGATTTGGGCATCACAGCACAACCTGTTGTGCACAATCACTCGATGAAGGGAGCATCCCGGCCAACCGGGAATCCATCCCATAGGCGTCGACCCGAGTAAAAGAGCTGAACAGTTTTGCACAAAAACCTATGTTTTCAATAAATTATATCGGCCACTCCTCCGGATCATAAAACATACCGAGGCTGGCGGAGACGCGCGGACCTTGCGGCATGGATATTGCTTTTAAGCTCCATCGCAGCCTGAGATTCATCGGTCTTGTGAGCCCCTGCCGAACCTGTGAACGGACAAGCCCGGCGTGCATCGAAGCGCATCCGACCTCCAAAAGGCATTCAGAAGGGGAAGCATGTTTCCAGCATGGAAAACCGCCATGACCGGGTTGCCTTTCCTCGCCGCCGGCGAGACCGGGAGCGGGGAGAACTCCGACATGGGAGGAAAACGCGAAAGGAGATCGACCCGGGTCGGCCTGTTCGATCGGCACCCCTGGTTTGTCTACCCCGCAACCCAAAATGTTTTCCCGGATCATTCAGACAACGGTGCTGAACTGCATCACCCTTGCGATTCTCTTCACCGTAGAAAGCCAGGCAGGGGGCCTGCCCTGGAGGGGATACCTGTATTCCCATGTCTCTGAAGGGGAAGATCTCGCGGACCTGCTTCGTGATTTTTGCTCGAGTCAGCATTTGAGCGCAGTTGTGAGCGAACAGGTCAAAGGGGCGGTCAAAGGCCGTTTCATTCAAATGGAACCGGAGGTGTTTCTGGAGCACATCTGCCGGGCCTACAGCCTCCTCTGGTATTGCGAAGGCGGCCGGACGCTCTACTTCAATCGATCGGGCGAATGGCGTTCCAAGATCATCATCATGAAGAATCTATCCTTCCAAATGCTGGAGGAAACCCTGGAACGAATGGGGGCGCTCGACGAAAGGTTTCGTCTGGAAATGCTGAACGAGGACGGAACGCTTTATGTTTCGGGCCCGCCTCGTTATGTAGAACTCGTATCGGACGTCGCTTCGAAGTTGAACGACACGCGCGCGACGGAGGCTGCAGCCAAGGCCGCGCGAGAAGTCATCAAGATCTTCCCTCTCAAGCATGCCTGGGCAGCAGACCTGACCTTCACTTTCATGGATACCCAACTCACGGTGCTGGGCGTAGCGACAATTCTCCGTCAACTGTTCGCCGACTACGGCACCGGCGGGCAGATGGCGGAAGCCCGGCTCAAGATCCTGCCCAGGACCGTCGGCAAACTCAAAGGAAAGGGGCTTGCATCGAGCGGCGCCCCCCTTCAGGAAGCACAACCCGATCAATCCGCTGAAGATGGCCCACCCGCCGATCGAGAATCGGATGCGCCGGGTGAAAGAGGAACCGGGAGATATGGCAGTGCGTTTATTATGGCGGACACCCGATTGAATGCGGTTATCGTCCGGGATACCGAAGAGCGGCTGCGCTTTTATGAAGAGATGATCCCTCAGTTGGACGTCCCGGTCGGGCTGGTGCAAATCCAGGCCACCATCATGGACATCAGCACCGATTACCTGCACGAACTGGGCGTCAACTGGCGTTTCCATCACAGGGGAAGTTCGGATGAAGGGACAACCTTCACCGATGCCGGAGTCGATGTCGACGAGGATTTCAAACCCGGCAATCCCAACCTCATCGTCGGTCCGGGGTTCAACTTCGCTACGGTTATCGGCTCCGCCGCGAACTATATCCTGGCCAAGGTGCACGCCCTCGAGCAGGACGGGAAGGCCCGCGTCCTGTCCCAGCCCTCGGTTCTCACCCTCGACAACGTTGCCGCCCTCCTCGAGCACAGTCAGACATTTTATGTGAGGATACCCGGAGACCAGGAAGTGGATCTCTTCTCCGTAACCGCAGGGATCGTCCTGAAGGTGACTCCCCATATCATCCGGGATCATTCAGAAACGCGAATCAAACTCGCCGTCAGCATCGAGGACGGCAACATATCCCCCGATCAGGAAGTCGACCAGATCCCGATCGTCCAAAAGAGCAGCGTAAACACCCAGGCCGTCATCAAGGAAGACCAGAGCCTTTTGATCGGCGGATACTATCATGAGTCTCATTTTGCCACCGCGAGCGGGATCCCCTGTCTCCTGAACGTTCCGATCCTGAATATCTTCTTCAAACAAGATCAGAGGGTCTCCAAACGGGCTGAGAGAATGTTTTTGATCACACCGAGGATCATCCTGGACGAGGCCTTCACCGGGGCTGATCCCGGAAACGATCTGGCCGCCATAAAAGGCGGGGGATCGATGTCACAAATCACTCTTCCCCGCTCCGAAAAAGGGAACATCTTTGGAGTCGAACCATGAAAGCCGCCCAAGAACCGCAAAAGCCGTACGTACTGAAGATCCTCTCCGGACCGCATCTTGGGGCCGAGGTCCTGATCCGCGAGGGACTTTATGTCATCGGAAGCCAGGAGGCGTGCGATATCGTGCTCAGCGACGAAAGCGTTGCATCCCGGCACGTATCTCTTTCCATCTCTGGCGGCACCCTTGCGCTTTCAACGCTGGACGGCGCTGTCTACATTGACGGAGAAGGGCCTAAACAGACTTTAACCACCATCCTTCCCTTTCAGATTGTCACGATCGGCACCACCCATTTCAGCATCGGCCCTGCTGGTGAAAGATGGCCCCCCCTGAAGCTGCCTGAAATCCCCGGTCCGGAAAAGACCGAGCCGCCTTCCAAAAGTGCGGCTCTCGTTTCACCTGCAAAAGAAACCCGCCCAAAGGGTGCATCCATCCGCCTGCTGCTTTCGAGCTCTGTCTTCTTTGCAGGCGTTCTTTCCCTTAGCATCTTTCTGGTATCCTTTTCTAAAGAACCCTCACATGGCAAGTCGTTCAGCGCTCTGATCCCCACTGCACCCATTGAAAAGGCTCGAACCATCATCGCTGAGTTGGGGCTGTCAGGAGTGGAGGCCTTTCGACTGGAAAATGGCAGGCTCATGCTCAAAGGCTCTGTGGAAACGCTGGAAGAAAAGCAGACCCTGATGGAGTCTATCAAGCGAAGGATGGATGACAGGCCCCTGCCTGCTTTCCACATAACTGTCAACGAACAGGTCGCAGGGATGTGCAATGACACACTGGCGGCCTTGGGGCTTCCGCTGGAGGCAACATCGGAGGGACCGGGCAAAATCATCCTCACCGGCTTCATACTCGATGAAGAACGTCTTGATCGGGGTATCGAAGTCATCAAACAGGATCTCCCGTTCATAGAAGAAATCGACAATCGCGTCATGACCCCCAACAACCTTGTACAGGAGATCTACGCCCGTCTGTCGAAAGCCGGCTTCAAGGGAAAAATCGACTTTGCCCTTCATCCCGACCACATCCTTGCCACAGGCTTACTGCATGAAGACGATCTCAGACTATGGTCGGTCGTCAAGAAAGCCCTATCCGAGGAGTACGGAGAACATATCGCTATCCGAGAAAGCTTCCAGGCCGCTTTCCTTCAAGAAGGTGAAATCGGCTCGAACACGCCTGAAGCCTGGCACAGTACACAGATCACCACATCCGGTGACCGCCGATTCGTCCTCCCTATGAAATCGATCAGCCTCGGGCCCTTTCCGCATGTTTTGCTTGCACAGGGAGAAAGGCTCTTCGAAGGCGCCATGATCGGCAACGGCTATTCCATCAGACGCATCGGCCCGGACGGGATCATTGCCGTTAAAGGATTTGAAACCGTGCACATATACCCTGGAGAAAACTGATGGAGAACAGAGTGGATTTGCCGGAAATCGATTTGGAAAGGGAACTGAAAACGGACAAAAGCGGGACATGCTTGGACGCTGTTATCCGCACTCTCTCTCACCATCTCATTGCTGTAAAAGGCGCCATCGATTCTGGTGCAACACCGGAAAGATTCGCCGACCTGGAAAAAATAAAGGAATCTCTGGAGACATCCAAACGTTTTGCAGAACAAACATTAAGGTATCTATCTGAACGATATGGGACAGAATGATGCGTATATTCAAAATAAAACCAAACGACTACTGTCAATTTCTGTATTGGAATGCACGGTGTCAATTTGGTATTTTTTTCAGATTCATTTCTTACAGAGCTCCTCCCATATTTTTTATATCTCAAATTCAAAATACATACTTAATTATGTATTTTGCAGCAAGAGACAATCATACAAATAAAAAGAAAAATTTTTGATAAAAACGTATCTTGTTTATAAGCTGATTATTTATATATATTTATAAAATTCATAAATAAAACCAATAGAAAAAAGGAGATTATCATGGCTAATGACATCAATGTCATAACACTGAATATAGGCACAATCTTTGACGCTCTGGATTTGGCACGAACAAGCAAAGAAACAGAAATAAAAACAAAGATCGATGAAATAAAGGCAAGTAAGGATCCGGATACCACACAGCAGATGGAACTCTCAAAACTCGTCAATGAGTGGCAGATTTACATGGGAGCACAGACCAACACCGTCAAAGCCCTGGCAGACGGCATCCGCAACTGCTACCAGAATATCAAATAGCAGGCAGCGGCGCCATGCCTCACATGAAGAGGAGAACCTATGCCGATGCAATTCCCTGCCGATCTCCTGAGACTGTTGATGCAGATTGGGTTTATAGCCAGCGGAACGGGATATTATACGGAGGCGGAGACCATCTTTTCAGGGGTCCAGACCATGTCGCCCCAAAGCGAGTTCCCATCGATCGGGAAAGCGGTGAACAAATTGAACGAAATGGATCCTCAATCGGCGATTCAGATCCTTACCAGTGAAGCCCTAGAGATCAACCCCGGAAGCGATTTGGCCAAGGCGTTCTTGGCGCAGGCGTTCAGGCAGGCAGGACTCAACGACCGGGGCCGAATACTTTGCACCAACATCCTGAACACCACCGAAGATGCCTCCGCGAGGCGGATAGCCGAAGCGATCCTTATCGAAATGAACCCGAAACATTTTCCAGGCCCTGCCTTTCGCAGCGACCTTTTCACCTCTCTTCAACAGGAAGGAGAAGCATCGTGCAGATAACCAACCCGCTCGATTCGATCCTGCATCGAACACCGCTCGATGCAGGGGCGACCGAAAAAGCCGGCGTGTCGAGGTTTTACCAATCCGGTGATGTTTCGGGATTTGAAAAGGCCGTCATTACCGATTCGGAGTCTTTGATCGGGAGTGCCGATGCGGCCACCATTTCCTGGCCCGAGGCATCTTCATCGCCTCAGCGTGCCAAGGGCCTTGGGGACGTCATTCTTCGAAGCATCGAGGACATGTCAGCAGCGCATCGTGAACGGATCCACAGGATACAGGATACCGTCGACCAAGAGGCTGCACCGGCGCTTTCGCCAAGTGAACTTATAAGGCTGCAGGTTGAGATCCTGCAATTGACGATCGAGCAGGAATTGGCCGGCAAGGTCGTCGACAAATGCGGCCAAGGCGTGCAAACGCTTTTCAGGAATCAGGGATAGAGGCAACCCATTGAACCTTATGCCAATCCAAAAACGCTGCAGACGCATGGTTTTTTTGGTTGGCCTCTGCCTCCTGCTACCGGCTTGCAGCATGGAACTTTACACAAACCTCGAGGAGCGGGAGGCGAACCAGATCCTTTCGGTCCTCCTCAGAAACGGGATCGATGTCCAAAAAATCGCTGGAAAAGAGCGAACCTGGGGGTTGAGAATCAACAAGGCCGACATGACCCAAGCGATACAAATTCTCGAAAAAGAAGGACTTCCACGAGATCGTTTCGAAAGCATCGGGAAGATTTTCAAGAAACAAGGGCTCGTGTCCTCTCCCCTCCAGGAGCGGATCCTTTACCTATACGCCCTCTCCCAGCAGATCTCCGAGACCATTTCGCATATCGACGGAGTGCTGACGGCAAGGGTCCTGGTGGTCATCCCTGAAAACAATCCCCTTTCGGACAAGATCCGCCCTTCTTCCGCTTCGGTTTTCGTTAAACATATCGAGGCGACCGACCTCCAGACCAGCATCCCAAAAATCAAGCAACTGGTCGTGGACGGAATCGAAGGACTTTCCTATGAAAATGTCACTGTGGTGCTTTTCCCATCGGAATCAACCTTCCTTCCGCTGGAGCCTGCCCATTACCGGCGGATTTTTTTGATCGATCTTTCACCTGGTTCGGTGATCCCCTTCTGGATCCTGGTCGGAGGCTTGGCGCTCGTCTCGGCATCGATCCCAATCGGAATCGCTTATGGGCTCCGCTACAAACGAACATCGCGGGCCGATGGAAGGCAAAAGGGCGACAGTTCTCTGCAACCGGATGCCGATTATACGGCGTCTTGAAAATTTGGGAATCCGTGATATGAGCAACGTTTTTTTTGAACATCTGGTTCAAAAGCGGCATCCACTGGTCCCGCTCATCCTCGAATTCAACCTGTCGCCCGGGCGGACCGTTCATTGGAGTTGGATGGCGCATCTCCTGGATCGAAGGACCCTGGAAACCATCCGATGCAAACCAAGGGCCTCGAGAAGAATTTCACGCATCCTGCTGGACGAACATAACCTGGGTAACCGTTATTGCTTCCATTTCGAGGAACCGCCCCGGCGTCTAGCCCTTATCGATGGGCATACGCTCGAAGAACTAGTCTGGCATACGGGCATTGCCCTGAATGCGCAGAGGATTCTGAAGACCGTCGACAGAGAGTCCGTTCTCAAACTCAAGAAGGCCCTTGGTGAGAAAGGATATCTGTTCGCTGTCAAGCGGGCGCCGTTTTTGCTTGGGCCGGTTATCCCTCTTTCGGATGGCCCCTGTTCAATTCCCGATCCCAGGTCCCACATAATGGTTTGTGGAACAGCCTGTCTTGCTGCCAGCCTGGCCGATGCCCCTCAGGCTTTGAAGGATCGGCTCCGGCTGAAATTGCCCAGGAACTATGCAAACTACTTCAGACATCGGACAAACCCCGTAAGGAAGGAGATCGCATGGTCGGTACTCCGGAAGATATTGCTGAAAGAGGTGGCACAACAGTGGGCCCCCTGTTTCTCGTCCACCGTGAAGGGCTTCGGACAGCCCGAGGCACAAAGGTCCTCAAGGCTCGTCAATATACAACCTGTCTGAAGGCCGAAGAGATCATCCGCAAAGCCAACGATGCCGCCGAAGAAATCACCGCGCGGGGCCGAACAGCCTTTGCGGAGGAAAAGTCCAGGGGCTACCGGGAAGGTCTGAGGGAAGGGAAAATGCAGTTGGCGGAGCAAATGGTCGGAACCGCCGCCGCCACTGCACGTTATCTCGCACAATTCGAAGAAAAAGCCGTCGAATTAGTCATTTCGGCCCTTCGGAAAATCGTTGGAGAGATAGACCCCGCGGAGCGGATCGTCCAGGTCGTACGAAACGTACTGGCCTTCGCAAAAAATCAGCCACAGGTCTCTTTGAGGATCTGCCCGGCCGAAGCGGACAGTCTCAACGCCTCACTGAACGACATCATGACGGATTTTCCGGCTATCCGCTTCATCGATGTCGTTCCGGACGGTCGTCTGAAAGAAGGCGGCTGCATCCTGGAAACGGAGATGGGAGTGGTCGACGCCGGTGTGGACGTCCAGATCGAAGCGATACGGCGCGCCCTTATAAACGCCCTCAAGCGGTAATCATGGAGTTTTTCGTGCAGCACGAAGAAACCGTCGCGCCCTCCTTGGAATCTGTCGACAAAATTCTTGCCGCCGCCTTGAAAGAGGCGGTCTCCGTGGAGATCAAGGGTCGGGTCACTCAAGTCCTGGGAACGATCATCAAAGCCGTGCTCCCCAGTGTGAGGATCGGGGAGATCTGCCTTCTTCGGAACCCTTTCGAAGACAGGGGCCTGCAGGCGGAAGTCGTTGGCTTTTCCAAACAGGCGGCCCTGCTGACCCCCCTTGGAGAGATCGGAGGAATCTCCTCTTCAACGGAGGTCATCCCGAGCGGCAAGTACCACACGGTCCCGGTAGGACCGAGACTTCTTGGCAGGGTCTTGGACGGGTTGGGAAATCCGATGGACACCGGGAGGCTTGGACCGGTTGAGGCCCAGGATCATTACCCGGTCTACGCGGAGCCTCCGTCCCCGCTGACTCGCCGATTCATCACAAAACCGATGCCGATGGGGCTGAGGGTGATAGACGGACTGCTCACCTGCGGTGAAGGTCAGCGCATGGGGATCTTCTCAGCCGCCGGAGTGGGGAAAAGTCGTCTCCTGGCAATCCTGACCAAAGGCGCCGAAGCGGACGTCAAAGTATTGGCCCTCATAGGCGAACGCGGCCGTGAAGTGCGTGAATTTCTAGAGAAGGACCTCGGTAATGAAGGTATGCGGCGAGCGGTAGCGGTGGTTTCGACCTCCGACAGGCCCGCCATGGAACGACTTAAGGCCGCCTACGTGGCAACGACCATAGCGGAGTATTTCCGCGATCAGGGCAAGAGCGTACTCTTGCTGATGGATTCCGTAACCCGGTTTGCCCGCGCGCTGCGAGAAATAGGACTCGCTGCAGGCGAACCGCCGACGCGGCGAGGGTTCCCCCCTTCCGTCTTCTCCACTCTGCCGCGCCTCATCGAACGCGCGGGGCAATCCGATAAGGGCTCCATCACAGGATTGTACACCATCCTTGTCGAGGCCGACGACATAAACGAACCGGTGGCCGATGAGATGCGGGCCATCCTGGACGGGCATATCGTCCTGTCGCGGAAGTTGGCCGCCGCCGGCCATTACCCGGCCGTCGACGTCCCGGGAAGCCTGAGCCGCGTCATGGGCAGCATCGTAGATGCCAATCACAGGGCGGCCGCCGCCCGACTGAGGGAACTGTTGGCAAAATATCAGGAAATCGAGCTTCTCGTCAAAATCGGTGAATACAGAGAAGGGTCCGACCCGGAGGCCGATACGGCCATTCACAAGATAGAAGCGATCAACCGTTTTCTGCGCCAGGATTCGAGCGAACGGATTTCTTTTGAAGACACCGCGACCCGGCTGAAGGAAATCGCATTTCAATGAGCACCACCTCCTTCGACGTTTTATTGCGTGTCCGAGATCTCCGTGAGAGCTCTGCCGCTAACCTGCTCAAAAACCGTGCAGCGACCTACGCGCAAACCCAAGAGAACGTCCGGCGAACACAGGAAGGGCTGAAGAGCTACCGCACCTGGCGGATAGAAGAGGAATCCGGTCTATTCCGCCAGATAACAAACCGGCGTGTGACGGTCCGCGGACTGGCCGACCTCAAAGGACAGGTTCACTCGCTCCGTGAAAAAGAGATGATCCTGGAGGAATCTGCAGCACAGGCGGAAACCAATCGGCAGACGGCGCAAGAGGCACTGAATGAGGCAAAAAAGGCCTATTTCGTCTCCGTCAGGCAAAGGAAAAAGTTAGACGGGTACGAAGCCGTTTTGAGAGAAGCCATGCGAAGGGAGAGTGAACGGCTGGAAGAGGTCGAGATGGAGATCTTCCAGCGCTCCAGAATTCGCATCCTTATGGAGGATCCCCATGAATTGGCATAACACATCCGGCCCGACAGGCTGTAAATGGGACAAACCGGCAAGCACCCGTTGCATCCCCCATGCAAAACCAATATACGATGCCCCGCTCGATGCCGCGGATATCGAGCGGTTCCAAACCGCCATGTCCGAGCACCCGCCGCAATGCGCCTCATCGGCTCATACGGCCTCGCCCCCAAACGACCGAGATATTGCACCACACAGTCAACCCACCACGGATAATGGCTTTGCCTCTGATCGGAAAAAGCCCTCCGCTTCCTCCTCCAGGGCTTCTGACCATCATCCAAATTTGCAGGATACGCCTGTTCAACTCTCCTCACCGACCCCGTACGGTGTATTCCCTAATCAAGCCACAGGCACGGAAAACGCATTCACTCCGGACTCCGGCCACCGCTCCCCGGACTGCCGAGGACAGTATTCGCAGGCTGCGGCAACGCATCCTCAACCCCCGCTTTACTCGGTGTACCGATCCACCTTTTCAGAATGTTTTCAGGATGAATACCGGACAGTCGCACCAACCCCTCTGTTTGCAGCCTTGCCCCCTATCACCTCCGGCAGTGATGGGAAACCCTCGATGAGCCTTTTCCGTGCTCCCACGGGCAGGCCTCCCTTTCAGGAAGGGGCGGACCCGATCACCATGGAGAACACCGACAGATCTTCATCAGGACCCCTTTCCGGACCTGAAAAAGGAAAACCGAACTATACGTCCTCCATGCCCGGGAGGCGAGAGGCTTTTCCCGGAACTGAAAAAATGGAGCTCTCCTCTCATTGCAGCACCATGCAGTGTGGCAACTCTTCGGAACCGGTCATCCGAAAGCCCCTCTTCCGCGCTGGCAGGACCCAGGCCCTGTCACCCGACAGCCCAATGCCCGAAAACAGGCCCATGGACCCGGGCGGAGTCGCAATGGCCATTCTTTCCTCATTCCTGGGGACAACCCGAGGCTCCGTCTTGTCGCAGTTGCCTCCCACCGAAGCGCAAACCTCTTTGGAAGTTCTGGTTCATCAGATCGCCGATCGGATCGGGGTACTCCGGGACAGGCCCGATGGACAAGAAGAGGTACGCATCACGCTCAAGGATGCCTATATCGTAGATACCGAGATCCGCATCCGTATGGATGCGGGAAGCCTCCAGGTGGGTCTCCTGACAACCTCGTCAGATGCCCATGCGCTGCTTTCAGCGGCCGCAGGAGAACTCGCGCACATATTGAAAAACCGCATTGGAGAAAATATATCTGTCAGCATCCACTACTCCGAAACACCGGAGGATCGACCAAGCGGGCAATCGAGTCATCAGCACCGGCAACATGATCCGCAGGAAAACGAATGAGAAGACTTACACGATCGACGCGGTGCCGGTCGTGCGATGGCCTTCTAAACAGGGGGATTGAAAGAGGCCTATCGAACGAGCCCGATTCAATCACGATAGGACCAGTGACAAAGACATGAAACACGATGTAGTCGCCCTTCGTATTGAAACATTCTCTCAGGAAACAATCTTTCTGTTGAACAAGATCTTCAGCAGGTGTGACCAGTTGTTTTTCATGCTAGGAGATCATCCCTGTCGTGTTGTACTTCCAGCGCATAACCACCTCTTGCAGGAAGAGGTATACCTAAAACTCTCAATAGAAAGATCCGCTGTACTGATGGGCCTCGGCCCCTGCTTTCCACCCCGCTGGACGGAAACTCTATACGACTGGGAAACTTTCAGTGAGATGCCCGAAAAAACAAGAGGAATATTGATCGAAGCGGCGTTGGAAGATCTGTTCGATCGTTTCGAGACATGGAGCGGCCTGCGTGTGGAGGTTCGTCAGGTCCTCTTCAGGGAACAGGTTTTTAATGAGACAAGGAAGCCGACTGGTATTCCGCGAGGGCCTGTAAAACTGGATTTCGAGTTCGTGCCGGAAAGCGGCGGCATCACGAATGAAAACCAAACCATCATGGGACGTCTGCATCTGGAAATGGACGCGTCCCAGTGGATCGACCCGCTGCTGGAACACATTCCCCGGACGGTTGGCATGGCATGCGACGGTATCCCCTTGAGGTTAGTCCTCCTCGTGGGCCGCACCCGCCTCACACTTTCCGGGCTCAGAGAAATAGAACCGGGAGATGTCATTCTACTGGATGAACATGCCCCGAGCGGCGACGGAAGCGTTGAGATCTGCCTTGCGCCCCGTCTGTCCTTTCAGGCTCATTTGAACGGCCGCACCGTCACAGTGCGCAGACTCGTAAGAGGATTTATGGAAAAAGACCATTTCGATGAAATCGCCGAATCCGATGACGACCTCGAAGACCAAGATTTCGAAAAAATCGAGGATAGCGATGAGGTCCCTGCCGCAGAAATAAATGACATCATGATCGGGCTGACGTTCGAGGTCGGCCGCAAGACCATCTCTCTTGGGGAACTGATGCATCTGCACCCGGGCTACACCTTCGAGTTGGAGAACCCTCTGGACAAACCAGTTGCCATCCGTGCCAACGGGAAGCGGATCGGCTGGGGGGAACTGGTAGGCGTGGCCAACCGAATCGGCGTCCGAGTCTTGACGTTTCTAAAGAACAATGATGAACGAGCTTCCTGACATTCTGTATGTCATTGCAACACTCGCCTTTTTGGGCCTGGCCCCCTTCCTGGCGGTGATGGTGACTTCTTTCGTCAAACTGGTGGTCGTATTCGGACTTCTCAGAAACGCCCTCGGCATCCAGCAGATTCCTCCCAATATGGTCATCAACGGACTGGCGATCATTCTTTCTTTTTATATCATGGCACCGGTTGCGGATGAGTGCTGGACGGCGATGCAGCGTCAAGACGAGATCCAAAAGGATTTCAAGACCACCATTCAGGCAGCGGTGGAAGGGAAAGAACCCTTGCGTCGCTTTCTGCTAAAACATGCAAAAGAAAAAGAACGCCTCTTTTTTGTGGAATCGGCCAAGACAATCTGGCCGAAAGAGAAGGCAGCAACACTCAATCCCGACGACTTGATGGTTCTCATACCGGCCTTTACCGTCAGCGAACTGACATCGGCCTTCCAGATTGGCTTTCTGCTTTATCTGCCTTTTGTCGCGATAGATCTCATCATCTCCAACATTCTTCTGGCTATGGGTATGATGATGGTCTCCCCCATGACGATTTCACTGCCGTTCAAACTCCTGCTCTTCGTCCTGCTGGACGGTTGGGGGAAATTGATTCACGGGCTTATTCTGACCTATCGCTGATGGACCGCGCAGCCGTTTACGGCATCGCACCGGATGACTTGGCCTTCAGTGGACCATTGAGCGCTACTGGCGGTGTTTGGAAAGGCAAACGCCTCTGACTTCGGATCAGGATGGGGAAAACCGTCTATAAAATGCAACAGGATGAGGTTCCAGATTTCATGACGATCCTCGATTGCACAACTCAAGCCTTGATACTGGTGCTGCTTCTGTCCATGCCGGCCATCACTGTAGCCGCGGTAGTGGGCATTATCGTGAGTCTGCTTCAGGCAGTCACGCAAATCCAGGATCAGACCCTGTCTTTCGCCGTCAAGCTCATTGCCATCATCGTCACGCTGATCGTTACGGCGCGGTGGGTCGGTTGGGAACTCCTGCACTTTTCGGAGAACCTTTTCACCCTCTTCCCGACCATAACCGGCTGATGGATATCACTCCCCTAAAACAGATCCTGCTGACCTTCATGGTTTTAACCCCGAGGCTTCTGGCAGCTTTTTCCATCCTGCCTTTTCTGAACCGGGAGGTGATGCCAGGACTAGCCCGCAACAGCGTCGCCCTGGTGTTCGTCCTGATCCTCTATCCGATGGGGGCACCTATTACAGCAGGGAATTTGCCGGCTTATCCTCTGCTGGTTGCGCTGGTTGCCAAAGAGGTGTTTCTTGGTTGTCTGCTGGGTTTCCTCGCCGGAGTCCTCTTCTGGGCGGCGGAAGGCATAGGAACTTTCATCGACAATCAACGCGGGGCCGGCATGGGAGCCTTTTTCGACCCCATTTCCGGATCTCAGACCTCCTCACTCGGAACACTCCTGCTTCAACTGATCACTGTCCTTTTCTTCTCAGGAGGAGGATTCTTACTGCTCCTCGGCGTGATCTACGAAAGTTACCGCGTATGGCCTGTCTTTTCCTTTTTTCCGCATTTGACGGCGGGCTTTTCCGATTTTTTTCTGGCGCAGGCGGACCGCATCATGCGCCTGACCGTCCTCCTGGGCGGGCCGATCGTGATCGTCATGTTCATCAGCGAAATAGGACTGGGGCTCATCAACCGTTTTGCACCCCAGCTCAATGTCTTTTTCGTATCCATGCCCATTAAAAGCGGGATAGCCGTTTTTCTTTTGATCCTTTATGTGAGGTTTATCGAGGTGTATTTCGAGGAGGAATTCCTTGGATTCAAACACCTGCTCGAGGAGTTGTCGACCTGCATAGAAGGCCCGGTTTAGCATGCGCCGGCCGGCCGGTATTCGCTTCGGCCCGACCGGGCGCTTTTGCGGAGAACCGCGACGACATCGGGGGGCGTCCATGCTCATCCCAGAGACAAACGGTCCCCCCTTGGAGGCCTACCCCATTTGCCTAGCGAGTATCCATCCGGAAATGATTTCCCTATAGAACCCAGTTTCCAATCCGGAAATGAGGATTTTTGGCCAATATCAAGGAAATCAAGCGCTTGCGCGGAGGCGACCTAGTGGTCGCCGCACAAGCAAACGTGCAGATTGACGCCGAGATTGGCCAAAAAGACCATTTCCGGATGGAAACCAGCGAGGGAGGTATTTAGACTGAAGTGCAAACGAAAACGGAGCATCCTACCCCAAAAAGACTGCGAGACGCCAGGAAGAAGGGCCAGGTCGCAAAAAGCAGGGAGATCGGATCCGCGGCAGCCATAACAGCCGCCTTCTGTGTCCTGTGGGCTGGCTATGATACCTTCTTGGAACGGGCAAAAGAAATGGTCCTGCTGCCGCCCCGCTTTTATGAACTGACATTCACCGAAGCCCTGAAACGGACTTTCGACGGAGCCCTCCAAGCCTTTATCAGCCTTTCCCTGCCGATCCTTGGAGCGGTTTTCGGTCTGCTCGTTCTGAGTCACTTCATTCAAGTGGGGGGTCTATTTGCGATGGAACCTGTCAAACCGAACCTGGCGAAACTCAACCCGGTGGACGGATTCAAGCGGCTCTTTTCCATCGAAAATTTTGTCGAACTATTGAAATCGACGGGCAAAGTCTTGATCCTGACCCTGCTGTTCAGCGTGGTGATCAAGGAATCCGTGAACCCCCTGATGCTAGCGCCCCGTTTCGGGCTGAGCGGCCTGTTGGCCGTCCTGAACGATGTTCTCAAACAGCTGGCGGCCTGCACCATCGCTGCCTTTCTGACCGTCGCGCTCCTGGATTACTTTTTCCAGCGGTCCCGGCATATCAAGAGGCTGATGATGACCCGGGAAGAGGTCAAGCGCGAGTACCGGGAAATGGAAGGTGACCCGATTCTGAAAGGTCGGCGGAGAGAACTTCATCGCGAATTGGCCATGGCCGACACCCTCGAAAAGGTCAAAAAGGCGACCGTGCTCATCACCAATCCAACGCGACGGGCGATCGCTCTTTTTTACGATCCGGAAAAGACCCGACTGCCGGTCGTTACAGCCAAAGGCGAAGACCTCCTCGCCAGGCGTATGATCGAGGTCGCCCGAAAGGAGGGCGTTCCCATTATGGAGAACATACCGCTGGCCCGTGATCTCTTCGAGCAGGGGCGCCTCGATCAATATATCCCCCAGTCGTTGATTCAACCCGTAGCCGAGGTCTTGCGATGGGTCAAGAAGATCAAGGAAGGACGTTAGGGGCTTTGATCGGCTTTCGAGACCATTCGAGACCTCTTCAACGCATGATCAAAGCAGAACGAACACGTCTCATCCGCACAAACGTCAATGCATGATGCCCCTATCTTTGTGCAAATTCTGACTCTCTTGATCCGCAGAAGGCATCAAATGGCACCCACTCAAACCGGTATGTTTCTTGCTTGGATGTTCATTGCCGGCGTAATCCGGGTTCCCCTTGAAAAACTGCCGATTCCCTATTGCAGAGGTGAAAAATGATTTCGTACGACAATGTTCATGCCATCCCTTTGAGTAGCGTATCGCCAAACAGCGCTCGTGAGCCGGCAACACCGGCTGGAGCCACTCTAAAAACACACCTCAAGACAACGGATCCTCCCAGTTCCCCGGCCTTCGGTCATCCGCCCTCCCTGCCGGCCGGCCCCACACCGCCGGTGCTCGAGCATCCGGTTGTCGATATGGCGGACATGACCCTCGCTCTTCTGCTGCTTCAGGACTCCCTGGCCAAACAAACCCTCGAAACCGGCCGTATCATGGCCGACCATCATCGCCGGGAGATGGAGCGCAGGCAGGCAGAGCGCGTGGATAAATTCAACGAGTGGATGGAGAAGCTGGAAGAAGCGAAAAGCAAGATTCAATCAGCAGGCTTTTTCGGGCGCCTGGGCATGGTGCTCAAATCCTTTTTCAAGGGCGACTTCGAAGACGCAGGGAAGAAACTGGAAGAAGCCTTCAAAGAAAACCCTGTTACCGGCGGATTATTCAGCGCCACCGCCATACCGCTCCTTATCGGGGGCGGACCGTTAGGGCTCGTCACTGCCGCGGCCCTATTTGCACCGGAAATCATGAACGACCCCGCGGTCCAAAAAGCCATGGTAGAAAGCTACGCCAAGACCTTCAACATGAGCCGCGAGGACGCGGGAAAGGCGATTGCCATCTTCACCACGACCGTAGGCGCCCTCTGGGCGGTGGGCAGTGGATCTTCGCCCGTGGTCCGAGGCACGATCGTTGGGGCGTTCCAGGGTGAGGCAGCCTATAAGAAATATGACGCGGACACCGCACAAGCGGATGCCCAGGAAAAAGAGGCCGCGCTGGATCAGGTAAAGGCAGATCAAGAGTTCACTCAATCCCTCGCGGAAACCCACTTAGAACTTATGAAAACGATCATCGAAAGCCTGTCGCGTAACCTGCGCACAACGATGGAGATCATCCAGCTCGAGGCCGAAACCGCCCAGAAAGTCAATCAGGCCATCGGTGCGGCGAAAAGAATCTGACAACCACAGCTTCGACATGGAAAGGAGTCAAAGACATGATCGGACCGTTGGAAAAACCTTTTACTCATGCCCACTCGACCATCCCCGGCGAAAATCCGCGTGGGAAGGTCCTCGCGGGATACTCGCGCCCCCCGGTGGCGCATGAACCGGCCGGCCTGCCATCCCCAAGCGAAACACCCGGATACCGCGGTCTAGATCCAAAGCTCCCCAGCCCTGATGCAAATCAGTCGGCAGACCCTCACGCATTCAGCAACAGCCTGCATCATTTTTTTGATCTGGCACTCCTGTTTCATCAGATGGCGAGAGAGATGACGCCTCAGGATATTCAGCAGGTCGTGGATGCAGCCATACAAAGGAGGACTCTGCTGACCGAGGCAGCTCAAAAAAAGGAAGACGGCGCCGACATCCTTCAGAATTATGCCACCGACGCGCTGGCCGTCAGCATCGCAGGGGCATCTTTTTCTCTGGGCGGAGAGAAAACGGCCGCCCTGGCTCAAAGCATGAGCAGCACATCCCAGGCGGTTTCCAGCATCGGGCAGGCAAAAAATCAGACCGAGCTGGCCAAGGGCGACAAACAAACAGCGCAGGCTGAGTACACGCGCGCGCAGCAGGATATGTCGAACGCCTTCTTCCAGTCCTTTAGCCAGACGGCCCAGTCCATCAGACGGTCTCTGGGGGAAATGCTCCAGGCCGAGCTGGCCGCCAAACAGGCCGTAGGAAAGATCTAAAGCAGGATAACTCCGAATGAAAAGCGGAGAGAGTCGGCCATGACCCAAGAGGGGATAAAGGATTATGACGTCACCGATCGACAACACCGGGAATCCGCAAATCAAAAGCCAGGAAAATCTTTTGAAAGAACCGGCCGATTCCACAGATCGGATGGGTTCCGAGTGGAAGAATTATGACGTTCGCAGGGTATTCCAGAAAGAGCTTCCCGCCTGGAAAGGTGTCCTGTTCAGGGTGCTCTTGGATCACACGGGACTTCCCGTAAATCCGGATCGAGGCTACAAAAGCAAGGCCTCCGATTATACGTGGAAGTGGCGAAACATTGGGATCCATTCCGAGTACGCCGCAGCGTCCTGCCTCCTGAACCTGACCTCTTTGCCCGCTTTCTTTCCCTTGCAGCCGAACAATGCCTATCCTGGCGGGCAAGATTGGGGCGCTCAAAACCGCCCGCCTTATAGAGGACCTATTGCGGACAACAGGTGGAACGAGGTCGATTTCTCGGAGACGCGCAGCCTCTCACAAACGGGTAATGAATTCAATTTGTCTGAAGATTTAGAGGATTTCGATTCCTTGCAGAACACCGGCCACCCAAGGAGGGTTCCGAATCAGATTCACGGGGCTGATGGCCCGAATGGGGACATGGGCCATTCCAACGAGATAGATAAGGAACCGATTTCGTTTGGCGATTTGGAGAATATCGATCCCTCAGAAAAAACTACCTCCCCACAAGATGATCATAAACGAAAGGCGCCCACTCCCTTCAGCAAGGATCCAATTCAGTCTGATGACCCTGATGGACTCGATTCCAAGCGACAAATTAATTAGGGCTAAGATGATTGAGCTTCTATCTGACAGACCGATCAGGATGACGGTCAACTTATTTTGCCAACTTTTTTTTGAAGGCCGTTATGACGCTCCATCCCTTTTATAAAGAACGGACAACCGCATTGGAGCGGATCATGCGGGAGCGGGACAAAATCGATCGCCGCTTCTGTGAAATCAGGAAGCGGGCGATCAAGACCGTCCTCAGCCTGGACGCAGACATCCCGTGGAAAGATCTGCCGGAAACCGCTTTGAAAGAGCTCATCCTTTATGGATTCGCCCCTCCCGTTGAATCACCAATTGGCGAAGACGGCGCCGCGCATCCCGAGTCCGGATGGGAGCTACGGGGCGGATTTTTTCGAGGCACAAGGATATGAGACGGGCAAGGTTCAGGAACATCCAAGGACGACTGGCGAAGAGCGCAGACACAAGCGGTCGAGCCGAACCGGTTAGAAATACATCCGATGACGTATGCGAACAGCCACTCCATCAGAACGGAGATGCCCTCGCAGCAGAAACGCAAAACCCCTCGCTACGAAGCGCTTACCCCGGATCAACCCGAAAAGGGGCAGCCCGATCGGACGGCGGCATCGAGGAAAACGTCCTCGAGACGATTTACGCTTTGGGCTATAGCCTTTATACCCAGGCAAGGTATCCCGACGCACAAAAGATCTTCGCGCTGCTCGTCCTCGTGAACCCCCATGTCTATAAATACTGGTTCGGACTCGCTTCCTGCAACCAAATGGCCGGACATCCGGAATTGGCTGCAGCCGCCTATTGCTTCGCCACCCATACGGAACCCAGTAAACCGGATGCCCATCTGCACCTGGGCCTGTGCCTCCTGGGGCTGGGCGATCGAAAGGCCGCCCGGGAAAGCCTCCGGAGGGCCGCCGACGCGGCTCGAAATGACAAGAACGGTCTTCTGGAGCAAAGGGCCGTTCTGATCCTGCAGACCCTCGACTCCGCTAAACCAACTGGAGGATAAAACAATGGGAATCAGTCTCTGCACTATGGCCGATCCTTACCGGGTCCAAATGCACAGTGCCGTTGAAGGCAAACCTGTCGTCTATCCCCCCGGTTACGCCTTCGGAGACGGGACCTACTGGTATAACGGCATGCGCATGACCATCGATAAACTGCCCGACGGCCTCGGCCTTTCCAATGGCCTGTACGTGTATCAAGGCGGAGAAAAGGACCGGTCGTTTTTCCCCGACGGATATGCCCTCAATCGCTACTTGGATGGGATGGCATTCAAATGGGGGGACGGTTATGTCGGTCTGGGGAACCTGCCCCCGGGTCAAATCGTGGAAGGCTACGGGTACGAAGGCCGCTGGTACAAATGGGACAACACCTTGACGCAGGCCCCACCGGACGGCTGCCTTCTCTCAAACGGAAAATATTTTTATAAAAAAGAAGAATATTGTTTCGATAAACTTCCCAAGGGCGCGGTCTTTTACAACGGAACCTATGTATGGGCGGATGAGGCGGGACAACCATGCCTCATGCATCTTTGGGAACTCCCTGATGGGGCGATTCTCGACAACGGCAAGTTCGTCTATCACAGAGAGGAAGTCGAATTGGCCTCGATTCCCGATGGTCTGGCCCTCTCCGATGGAACGTTCAAATGCACCCTCCCCGACTCCGTACCCCCAACCGCCGGGAAACGCGATATCGAGGGGCGCATGTACCTTGCCGACGGCACGTTCGTACCCAAGGATCGGTATGTCTATAACGGCCGAATTGTCAGCCTTCTTGAAATGCTCCTGCTCTTCCGCATGGACGCGATTCAGGAAGCCAATGAAGCGTTCATTCAGTATTACGACAAGGTCCGCATCACAAACGATCATATTCGTGTGCTGAATGAATACATGGAAATGCTGCGCGCCATAGATCCGGATATGGACGGCAGGCGAACTTGGCTTGGTGCAAATGGAATGGTAAAAGGCCTGAACAGTCAAGGCGAAGAAGTGACCCTCAATTTCCATGATTGGCTTGGAGAACTCGGTCTGTCGCAGGCGCTGAGAGATGGTGAAATGGAGGTTTGGGACGATATCACGAACACGGTAAACTGGTGGGAAGGGAGGCTGGAAGGGTTCAAGCTGAGCATCGAGGGCAAAATCAATGAATTCAACATGCAGAACGAGGAGGACACGATTCTGCTCAATCAGCACAACAACGATAAACAGACCCTGGTACAGATGTACACATCCGACATACAAAAATGGCTACAGGGACTTCGGGGCAATCTGGCGGTCGGCGGTTGACAGGCACCAGCCGCCTGCGCCTGATGCCCGATCTGCCATCGTTCACTCTTGGATCCCGGACGCTATCGGGCAGGTAGGGTAATGCGACCCAAGGGCTGGACGATGATCTCCTGGGTCAACTCCTGATGTGATAGCACGGGCAAGTCCGGCAGATCCAGTTCCACCATCTTCTTGACATAACGCCTGATATCCATGGAAACCAAAAGTACGGGTTTCTGAGCCCTCCTGCCGATATCCCCTACCTCCGTCCTGATTGCATCGATAAGTGCCCTTGCGGCACTCGGATCAAGGGCCAGGTAACTGCCTCCCGAAGTCTGCCGAATGGCCTTGCGTATCGTTTCCTCGGTGTCCAGATCGAAGAGGTAAACCGCTAAGAGATTCTGCCCCATGCTGTATTTGTAGCTGATATAGCGGTTCAGACTCATCCGGACGTACTCTGTCAGGAGGATCACATCTTTTTCCTTTTGCCCCCATTCAATCAGGCTTTGAAGGATGCTCCGCAGATTGCGGATGGATATGCCTTCCTGAACGAGACGCTGCAGGACCTCCGTGATTTTCGGCAGGGACAGGACACGCTGGCTTTCCCGAACCAACTCCGGAAATCGCTCCTCCATCCTCTCCATTAAATATCGCGTCTCCTGGAGGCCGATGAACTCGGAGGCATATCGCTTGAGCACCAGCATAACGTGATAAGTAAGCACCCGAACCGGGTCCATCCACGCCACCCCGGCCTGATCGAGCCGGGAACGAAGACCCTCCTCGACCCATATATTGGGCATATCCGGGAGGAAGGTCTTGCCTGCCTCACAAGCGATCCCTAAAACCCGAAGATGCTCCTCCATCTCCCTTACCAGAAGTCTGCCCGAAGGCAGCACCCCCTCCGAAACAGGGATGTCATGCAGGAAAACCATGTAATGGTCCTTTTCGATCGTATCGCTGAATCGGATGGTAATTTCGGGAAAAGGGACACCAAGGTCGAAGTAAAGGGCTCTGCGGACCTCTTTCAGATTGCCCTGCAGCGCTTGAGGCTGGATCATTGCCCTCAGTGAGGAGGCCAGCCCAACCGAAAGGGGTGTTGTAAGAGAGAATGCCGCTACCCTGTCGGTACGGTCCTCGATCTCATCTTCTGCGTCAGAGATCCCATCATCTTCGAACTCCGCCTTCTGAAGCGGTTTGGAGGGAGCACGTCTAAACGCAAACCCCGCGAAGCCGATCAACAAGCCTAGCGTAATGAACTGCCACTTGGGAAAACCGGGGACCAGGGCAAAGCAGCAAAGCAGCACGCCGCCCAGCAGCAAGGCCTTCGGCTGTCCCAGAATCTGCGTCCCAATCTCGCCTCCGAGGCTATCCGATTTTTCCGAAGAAACACGCGTCACAATGATCCCGGCCGTAACGGAAATAAAGAGGGCTGGAATCTGACTGACCAGCCCGTCCCCGATCGTCAGGATCGAGTAGGTCTGCACCGCCCTGCCGAGGTCCATCCCCTTTTGCAGAACACCGATCGCCATCCCTCCCAGGATGTTCACCACAATGATGATGATGCCGGCGATGGCATCCCCCTTCACAAATTTCATGGCGCCGTCCATGGCACCGTACAGCTGACTTTCCCTCTCCACGCCTCGCCGTCTTCGCCTGGCATCGGTCATATCGATGACGCCGGCCCGCAGATCCGCATCGATACTCATCTGCTTGCCCGGCATAGCGTCGAGGGTGAAACGGGCCGAGACCTCAGCGACCCTTTCCGACCCTTTGGCGATCACCAGAAACTGGACAATCGTGATGATCAAAAAAATGGCCCCTCCGACGACAAAATTTCCGGCCACGACAAAATTTCCGAATGTAGAAATGATCTCACCGGCATCGGCGTTCAAGAGGATCAAACGGGTGGAGGTGATGTTGAGCGAAAGTCTGAAGAGGGTCGTAAACAGCAGGATACTCGGAAAGGTTGAGAGGGAAAGTGCCGAGGGGATGTACATAGCGACCATGATCAGGGTCACCGCCAGACCGAGATTCGTGGCGATCAGACCATCGAGCAAAGGGGTCGGCATGGGAAGGATCATCAGTGCGATAATCGCCACCACGAGGGTCGCGAGGACGATATCGTTGTACCGCGATGCCTTTAGGAGAATGTGCTGCAAACTATTCAGTTTCACGTGCATGTTCGGAACTTCTCCTGAACAGGGGTTCCCATCCGGTGATGCCCGGTTCCTTCGCAGGCTTCGCCCGCTCAGTCCCGCCCCTTCGGGGGCCCGGGTTCACCCTGTCTCTGCCGCCGTTTAGAGGCTTGATCGGGCGACGGGCTGCAGTTCACCTTCATCCCAACCAACGGATTTCGTAAAGATTGACAAAGCATCCCTGATTTTCGAATAAGGACTGGGACGCGCCGGATGATCACTTCCGGAGATGGACCAGATAGGCATTCAGGCACTCACAGGCATTTTCCTCCTCTCCGAGACTGCGGTAGGCCAAGGTCTTCAGCAAGTAGCCCAAGGCTTGGCGATTCCGCTCCTTTTCCAGGAGGAGGAAGGCCTCTGCGGCTGCAAGGGACCGCTCATATTCGCCGGTCATCAGATACGCATAACTCAGGGACTCCACGAAGCGAGCCTCCTCGGGAAAAAGTCCCACGAGTGCTTGAAAAAGGATGCGGGCCTTTTCTGCCTTTCGATGGGAAAGGAAAAAATAACCGAGCACGGCCAATGCTTCTTTTTCTCTTGCATTCATCGATCGGTCCCGGGCGTTTCACCCCTTCAGCAGGATGTTCCGGCAGGCAACAAGGTACTCGTCGAGCATCAAATGCTCCTCCATCAAGGCTATCGCCTCGCGTACACTTCTTCGGGACAGATGCCGAAGCTCCCTGACGGACATTTCCCGCAGGGCGCGGGCGGCGCCTGCAATCGCCTCGCGGTAACACTCCGACCTCAAGATATCCGGTTCCAGGGTCACTGGTTTCAATGACGTCAGGAGGCGGGAATCCAGAGAACGGTCCGGGAAAAGGCCTTCCAGGCGACCGAGTGGCGGATCTTCACTCGGGATAGGCCGCGCAGCCGCCGGATCGAAGCGGACCTTTCCGGCGGTAGACCCACTGTAAATCCTTTGCTGAAAGACGTTTTGAACAATATCTGAATGGTCCGGAATTCGAGGCATCCGCTTCTCTCCCCTGCTCGACGACCCTGGTCGTCACTCAAACGAACTTGTGCTCCCTATGTGTGCTCGACTCAAAAGACCATCAGTCAGCGAGATTTCTGCACAGGATAGGCCTTCCACCAGAATGGTCGACTCCCCTCATCGGCCGCGACGTGATTGAAGCGCTTGCTCCTTTGCAATCTCCGAATCAAGGGCCTCCTGCATTCCTTTTAATAATTTTTGCCGGCCTTGCATATCCTTGCAGGCCTTGAAAGGAATCTCCCAGACCAGATAACGCAATTCCCGCAACAAATCGATCCTCGCTGCCGCACCACCAATCCCGAGGTCATTCAGGATAGCCAAGATCTCCTGACTCCCGACCGATGGGTGTATCGTCAACCCCATCAATCTGCCCATCAAGGCCCGCCCCGAAACGGCTGCCGGCTCACGGAACTGAGTCTGCATCCTTTTCACCAGACCTGTGCAGGCCCTTTGCATGTTCCCGAGGACCTCGAGATAATAAAGTCGGTCGATGATCGACCGGAGCTCCGCTCGATCTATCGAAGGCCCCCGAGACATCAGCTCGGCTCCGGCTGCCCTGATGAGGAAATCCATAGCCCGCTGAAAACCCTCCTCCCCATAGGCGTCCATCACGCCGCGGTAGGCCGAGTCGAGGTCTGTGAAGCCGAGTACCGCGCTGCGATAAAAATCACGCAGGCGCTGTACACCGGCAAATCCCTGCCCCGCAACCTCGAAGGCGGTTACGCTCGTGTTCAGCCCGGCCCGGACAGCCGGTCCCTGTTCCCGCACCAGGTGTTCCAGCGCTTCGGCCAAGGCGTTGCGCAGACCGCTCGATGACTCTCCTGCCGCAGCGGTGGACTCCAGGGCATGCAGCAACACAGCATACTGAATGGAAACATCCCTGAAAGAGAGCCTCACAACTGCAAGAATCTGCCCCGCGCTCACATCCCGCAGCGACCAGAGACGCGCCATGAATGCCTCGAGCTGCCTGCCTTTTTCAAAATCCGGCAGTCTTGCGAAGCAGTCCTCCGCCCCTTGCAGGAGTTCTGTTTGGCCGCTTGCCAACCGCACCGACCTGCGCTCGGCGAGGTGCTTTTCCACCCGTTCGCTGAAAGCGAACGAGACCTCCTCAGCGGCCTCGGCAATCATGGACTGGAAATCTTTAACCTGGACAACACGGCCCTCATGGTAGCCTTCTACGGACCTCGGGGGCTCCGGGGCAGTCTCCCTCATCGGCCCCCCTTGTATGCTACGAGCCCCATCGACTTGTTCGAACATGACCTCTGAAACCTTTTCCGCCCCTTACCAGCGGTGCGTCAGGCCCTTTATCAGGCGGTTGAAATCTTGAAATACACCACTCTCTGCGCAATGCACCGATACACAAGAAACCGACCCCGCCGAGGAAATAGACGGAACACGCGTGCCAATTCCGGAGCCACGCCCTGCACGCTCAGATGAATGCACATCATAGACCTTCAGATCGAGGGAAACTCCAGCCACGCCCTGCACGCTTGGATGAATGACATCAACCCCGGGTGCATGCATTCTCTGGATGGCCCCATCCATGCCCGTCCGATATCCGAATGTTTCTCGGGGAGCCGCCGGCGCTGAATAACTGGGAGTTTGCAAACTTGAAGCCATAACGCAATCAAACAGGACACAAATTTGCTAAAAGACGAGAAACGGAGTGATCCTCGTCTCATAACCCCGCTTTCGACTGCAAACAACTGGTGCCCCGCGGGTTGCCATGTCACATCCCCGAACCTGCGGCGGAAGGTCTGGCAGACGAACGAATGCATAACAAGCTGTGCGCAACGCAGCGGGAATTGTGCGACGTATGCCCGGCTGCCAGGCTTCGGATTTAGGGGAAGGAAACGCTCGAATGGATCTTCGATGGACTGCAGGCGATTGACCCGTGGGAGTCCTTATGACGATGTCCGCTTCCGTCGATGAAAGATGAGCGTGAAGCAAACCCGTTTCACCCCTTGGGTCACGCCCTTCTGAAGCCGCTGTTCCGTGAAAAAGCGCCTCTGAAAGGGGAGGTTAGAATGTAATCTCTTTCAGGCAGTCCTGCAAAGGCTGCAGGGAGGGGTCGTCCTGGACGGCGAGCCGCTGCCGGAGGGATGCCAGCGCAGCGGGGATATAGGCCTCGAAGAAATGCTTGCCTTTGGTCTTGCTGAGAAAGGAGAAAGCCCCCAAGATCTGCAGGTTCCGCTGCAGGGCCAGCCAGGGATAGGCCGCCGCCACCCCTGCGACGGCTTTCGGGCGAAGGTGATCGAGCCGCTTCAGGTAGTGCGCATAAACGTCGAACTGCACCGCCTCTGGCAGAGCCGCATACGGATCGATCAAGAGCGAAGCGAGATCATACCCCAAGGGGCCGATCCGCCCCCCCTGCCAATCGATGAATCTCGGCCGATCCCCTGACCACATGATGTTGCGGGACTGAAAATCACGGTGCAGGAAAAACCGCTCGCCCGACTGCAAGGCCCCCGATGCGATCCGGTCGAAGGCGCCCTTAAAGCCGGGGCGATCAAGGCTCAATCCGAGGTATCCCTGGAGAAACGCGCGCGCGAAGTATTCCGCCTCGTAAGAGGAGGCCACATGCCTATCATAGAAAGGCGTCTGGCAGCACCATGTCGTCTGAAACCCTTGCGCACCGCCCAGCTGCATGTCCAGAAGCCGTTCCGCAACCTCGCAGTACAGCGGCAGCGGTGCAGCTCCGGCAAGGACCATTCCGTGCAGGGAAACATCCCCCAAATCCTCCAGGGCAACCCACCCCATCTCGAGATCCAAATCGAAGATCTCCGGCACGGGAGCTCCTTGCGCATAGAGGTGGCGGCCGATCTCGACATAGGCTCGGTTCTCGATCCGGGCCGCCTCATCTGCCGGGGGGTTTACCATGATGACGCACCCGCTCCTGCCTCCAGCCAGAGACCTCAGGCGGCAGAACCGGCGGTCCGAACCATCACCTTTCAACAAGACGAAACGATCCGAATCAACGCCGCCCCCCTGCCGATCCAAAAAGGCCATGACGGCCGATTCAACAAACGATTCCATAGCCGCTCTACCGGATTGATCCGCACACCGGCCGCTCGATGCGCCTTCCCGCCGTCACGATGCTGTCCAGGACTTCGATGCCGGCAGCGACACTGACCCCTTCCCACAACACGCTGCGGCCAACCACCGCCTCCGCCTCCAGAACGGCCCCGGCGCCCACCACCGCCCAGTCCTCGAACCGCACCGAAGGATGCACCTGTGCATCCGGCCCCACGAACACCCGCCGCAACCCGACCCAATCGCGGTTGGCCGCCAGATACTCCGGGATGCTCCCGAGGTCCCGCCAGCGGTGGCCCGTACTCAAAAATGCGCCCACTCCGCCCCCCTTCATGATCAGGCGGCGATAGCAGGCGACGATGTCCGCAAAGCCGGGGCCCGGAATCCTTTCGATCAAGCGCGGATCGAGCACATGAATACCCGTGAAGGCCAGCCGCCCAGGACGGGGAGCCGCTGAGATGTCGACAATGGTGCCTTCTGCGTCGACCGCCACCTGGCTATAGGGTTTGCACGCGTGCAGAACCAGGGATGCCAGCCTCCCGGCCTCACAATGGGCACGGTAGGCGGCCCGGAGGTCGATGTCCGTCAGGATGTCGCCGTTCAAAACGATGAAGGGCTCATCGTCCCAGAAGTCCGCCGTGTTTCGGATGCCGCCTCCCGTCCCGAGGATCTCCTCCTCGATCCTTACAGAGACGGGGATCCCCCACCCTTTCGCGCTCACATAGGCCTCGAGCTGCGCAGCCTTGTGGTGGGCATTGATGACCACGGCCTCAGCGCCGTGCCGCCTGAGATAATCCACATTGTAATCCAGAAGAGGCCGGTCTCCGACCGGCACGAGGGCCTTCGGACGATGGTCGGTCAAGGGACTCAGCCTCGTGCCGAACCCGGCGGCAAGAATCATCGCTTTCATGGGTGTTTTTTCTGTTGCAAAATATCCTTCCACGGAAAAAAATCAGCCTTGGGCAACGCGGACTGATTACCAAACCGGTTCCCAGACACGGATGCGCAATCCGTCCGGCGAGCCACGGCCTGACCGGGTTTACGAAAGGCATTCGCAGGCATTTGCCGGTCGATGACCGAAGCGACCCTTTCCCTGCGGCGTCAACCGAATCAAAGGGACAGACCGTCTTCACCCAACCCCATCAAAGGGACCTATCATGAACCATTCCACCCTGGAATTGAACGAGATCACCCTCCGCATTGGCCGCCTCTTCATGGCGGGGTTGCCCGGCACCACCCTCGATTCGGACACGAAGGCGCTCATCCGAGAGGCGGCCCTGGGAGGGATCATCCTGTTCGCCCGCAATATCGAGGGCCCGGAGCAATTGGCCGCCCTGACGAACGACCTCCAAACAGCCGCTCTGGAAAGCCAAGGCACCCCGCTCTTCATCGCCGTCGACCAGGAAGGGGGCCGCGTCGCCCGCCTTCAGGCACCCTTCAGCGTGTTCCCGGGAAACGAGGCTATCGGCCGAAGCCCCCAGCCGGAGGAGGCCGCCCGCGCCTTCGCCCGCACTACCGCGCGTGAAATGCGCCTCGTCGGGCTCAATATGGACCTCGCCCCCGTAGTGGACGTCCGAAGGGGAGAGGCCGAAAAGCACCTTGCCGGGAGGACGTTCGGAGAAGATCCAAACCAGGTTGGGCGGCTCGGTAGCCTGGTCATACGCGAGCTTCAGGCCAACGGCGTCATGGCCGTAGCCAAGCATTTTCCCGGCCTCGGCCGGACGGGCCGCGACCCGCATCTTCAGCTCCCCACCATCCCGCTTTCCCTCGCGGAGATGGAGGCCGTCAGCCTGCCGCCGTTCGCCGCCGGCATCGCTGCGGGAGTAAGCGGCATCATGAGTTCCCATGCCGTCTATCCAGCGCTCGACGAGGGCACACCCGCCACCCTCTCCCCGGCCGTTCTGACCGGGCTTTTGCGGGAACGTATGGGGTTCGAAGGCCTGATCATTACCGACGACCTCGAAATGGGGGCCATCACCGGCTCCTGGGGGGTCGATGCGGCCGCCGAACGCGCCTTTGCAGCCGGGGCGGATATCCTGCTCATCTGCCGGAATCAGCAGCGGGTCATCCAGGCCATCGACGCCGTGCAGGCGGCCCTCCTCGAAGGCAGGCTGTCCATGGAGCGGCTGCACGCAAGCAACCGGCGGATCGAGGCTGCGAAAGAGCGCTATCTCAAAACGACCGGTCCGGTCTCACTCCAGGAAGTCCGCCGCTATTTCGCCTGAGCTGGACGAATCCCAGCCGGAATCAACCGGGCTTGCCCCTTCACCCTGGCAGATGGACCATATGGCCTCCAGCAGCGGGGCGACCTGCACACGGTAGGACTCGGGCTCATCGCGGCCGGGATCATGGAAGGGGATGTGCCCCAGATAAGGAATCCCCCCCAGTTCGGCGATGATACCAGGGCTCGTTCCGGCTGCTTCATCTGCCTCGTCCCGCGCCCCGTTCGTGACAAAGCCCAGCACAGGCAGTCTCCGCGCCCGAAGGGCCTCCAGGGTCAAAAGGGTGTGGTTGATCGTCCCCAAGACGGGCCGCGCGACGATGAGCGCGGGCAGCGCCGTCTCCGCGATCAGATCGAGGACGAGGTAATCCTGCCTGAGCGGGACCATGACGCCCCCGATCCCTTCGACGACGATGGTCGAATACCGCCCGCGCAGCCTCCCGAAGGCCTCCCGGACCATCCCGAGATCGACCTCGCGGCCCTCCAGGCGGGCTGCCGCCAAAGGGGCGAGCGGCTTTTCGAAGCGGAGAGGACAGTGGAGCTCCGGCGGCATCTCTTCGCCCAGAAAGCGGCCAATCCAGGCCAAGTCCTCCGACATCAGCCGTCCGTTTTCCGTATAACAGCCGCTTGCGACCGGCTTGAAATACCCCGGGTTCAATCCCTTCCAGGCCAGATGCTGCATCAGGAGCCCCGAGACGAAGGTCTTGCCGACTTCCGTGTCCGTGGCCGTCACAAAAATTCCGTTTGCTTTCATCTTCACATTTCGAACCGACTGCAGAAAATCACCGGTAATGACCTCGCCGTCCGGCCGTGCGGCGGACGGACGGCTTCCTGGGTGAAACACACTCGATCAGCTCCCCTGACGAAAGTAGTCCTTGATGGCGTAAACCAGACGGTCGACATCTTCCTGGCGATGGAGCGCGCTCAGACTCACCCGCAGGCGGCTCTGACCCGCCGGCACGGTGGGCGGCCGGATAGGGGGCACGAAAATCCCCTCGTCCCAGAGGTAGGCTGAGAGCCGGACGGCCTCTTCCGCCTCCCCGACCACCAGCGGGATGATCGGCGTCGGTCCCTCGGCAAGAGAAAATCCAAGCGGAGCCAGGGCATCGCGGAGATGAGAAGACAATCGATGCAAGTGCTTCCGCCGGTTCGGCTCTTCGACGATGATCCGGATGGCCTCCGCGTTGGCCGCCAGGACGGGCGGAGGCAGCCCTGTCGAATAAATGAGGGAGCGGGCGTGGTTCACCAAAAAATCAACCATCTGGGTCGATGCCGCCGCAAAGCCGCCGAGGCTTCCCAAGGCTTTGCTGAAGGTCCCCAACTGCAGCGCCGACGGATCCTTCAGGCCGAAGTGATCGAACACCCCCCCGCCGTTTGGCCCGATCACGCCGGTGCCATGGGCATCATCCACCACAAGGAGCGCCCCGGACTCCCGGCTGAGGGCAGTGAGTTCGGGCAGAGGCGCCAGATCCCCATCCATGCTGAAGACCCCGTCCGTCACGATCATGACCCGCCCTCGGGCGGATCTGCCCCGGAGCAGCGTCTCGAGGGCAGCGACGTCCCGGTGCGGATAGACGGCGATTTGGGCCTTCGAGAGGCGGCAGGCGTCGACGATGCTGGCGTGGTTGAGGGCATCGCTCAGGATGAGATCACCCGGTCCCGCCAGGCTCGTAATGACGCCCACATTGGTGGCATAGCCGCTAGCGAAGACCACGGCGGCCTCGACCCGCTTCAATCGCGAAACAGCCTGCTCGAGGGTGCGGTACAAGGCGATGTTGCCGCTGATCAGGCGGGAGGCCCCGACGCCGGTACCCCAGGCCCGGACGGCCCGAACGGCGGCCGTCTTCATGCGGGGATCGGCCGCAAGCCCCAGATAGTCGTTGGAGCAGAAGAGTAGCACCGACCGTCTGCCGACCTTGACGGCGGCACCCGGCGCGGAGTCCAGGATCTTCAGTTGGCGGTAAAGCCCCCGCTCCTTCAGTTCCCTGATCGTATGGACGATATAGTCCGGCCACGGGAGCGGGCCACGGGGATCATCCGCAGACATCACGAATCGCGTTCTCCAGTGCGTCGAAGATCCGGTCCAATTCCTCGATCGTCAGGGAAAGCAGCGGCATCAGAACAATCGTGTCTCCCAGATTCCGAAGAATCACCCCATGTTCGCGGACGGCCATGCAGACCTTGTGCCCGATCCGCTCCTCCACCGGATACGCAGTGTTTCCGGCTCGGTCCAGCACCAGTTCAACCCCGGCCATCATTCCCCGCTGCCGGATGTCCCCGACGTGCTCGCCTTCGGCCAGTCGATCCAGGCCGGCCTCGATCCGGGCGATCTTGGGCGGCAGGTTTTCGATGGTCTTGTCCGTTTGGAACAAATCCAGCGATGCGAGCGCCGCCGCGCAGGCGAGCGGATTTCCCGTGTATGTGTGGCCGTGGAAAAATGTCTTGAGCTCCTGGTAATCCCCCCAGAACCCGTCATAGATCCGCTGGGTGGTCATAGTGGCCGCCAGGGGCAGGTAGCCTCCTGTGATCCCCTTGCCGAGGCACATGAAATCCGGCACAACCGACTCCTGTTCGCACGCGAACATCGTCCCGGTGCGGCCGAACCCGACCGCCACCTCATCCGCGATCAGCAGGACGTCATGACGGCGGCAAAGCTCCTCGATCCGCTTCAGCAAACCCGGCGGAAAAGGGAGGATCCCGCCCGCCCCCTGCACCAGCGGCTCCAGGATGAAGGCGGCGGTTTCGTCGGCGTAGGCCTTCATGAGGGCCTCAATCTCGGCCGCCAACCGCTCTGTGCCCCGTTCCAGGGGAATATCGTTTTCCTGGCAATAGCGGTATGGGCATGGGGCTTTGATGCCGTTGAAGAGAAGCGGACCGTAGACCTGGTGAAAAAGATCGATCCCCCCCACGCTGACGGCCCCGATGGTATCCCCGTGGTAGCCCTCCTTGAGGCTCATGAAACGGGTCTTATCCTTACGCCCCAGGTTCTGCCAGTATTGAAAGGCCATTTTGATCGCGATCTCGACGGCCGTCGAACCGCTCTCCGAGTAAAAGGCCCACCGAAGATCCCCCGGCGTCAGCTCGGCCAATCGATGAGCGAGCAGGGCCGCCGACGGGTGGCTCAATCCCAGCAGCGTCGAATGGGCCAGATCCTTGAGCTGTGAGGCGATAGCCTCGTTGATCTCAGTTCGCCCGTGGCCGTGAACGTTCGCCCACAGCGACGACACACCGTCCAGATAACGCTTCCCGTCGACATCCACGAGGCAGTTGCCTTCGCCCCGGGCGATCAGTAAAGGGGATCCCTCCGTCCACTCCTTCATCTGGGTGAATGGATGCCAGAGATGCTGCTTGTCGTACTCGACCAACTCATCCCTGGACGCTGAATACGTAAACGACATGATTCTTCCTTTCCGGGTCCACGAGCATCCGCGGCCCCCGCCGAGCCGGGCGGAGCGCATACCTCCACACCCCTCCGGCATTTTCAGGGGAAGCGGACTTCCCCGCCTCCGCGTAACGGCGGACCCGGCCGCTTCCTTTTGGAACAAAGCAGCGCTACTTTATAGCCACAAAGAGCAAAACTCAAGGGTCAATTCGGATCGTCCACCTCTGCCGGGCCAGACCAAGGTCAGAGCCCATCGGCGAGCGAGGCGAGCACCGGCCCGAGCTGATGGGCCTGGTCCGGCCCCCAGCTTCCCGCCGGGTACCGCAGGAGCCTCTCCGCCCGATTGCCACAGGTCTCGCACCGATGCAGGATGGGCGTCAGGAAGGACCAGCAGAGTTCCACGCCGTCCTGACGCCAGAAGAGCATCTGATCCCCCAGGATGCAGTCGATGAGGACCTTTTCATAGGCCTCGAGGACCGGGCCCGTGTAATTCTGGTGATAGTTGAAATCCATGGTCACCGTGCGGAGGCACACCTTGGCGCCGGGGTTCTTGGTCTGAAACGTGAGGGTGATCCGCTCCTCCGGGTAGATCCCGAGGACCAGCCGGTTGGCGGAAATATGCTCCCCCAGGACCTGCCTGAACATGGAATGAGGCACCTGCTTGAAGGCGATGGCGATCTCCGTCCGCTTGGCTTTGAGACGCTTGCCGGATGTCAGATAAAACGGGACCCCCTGCCACCGCCAGTTGTCGAGAAAAACCCGTATCATGGCGAAGGTGGGGGTCAGCGAATCGGGGCTCACCCGCGTCTCTTCCCTGTATCCCGGAACCTCCCGCCCGTCGAGCACTCCCGGTCCGTACTGCCCGAGGACCAGGTACTCATCGAGCCTGTCCACCGGAAAAGGCCTCAGGGCGCGGTAGACCTTCGCCTTTTCGTCCCGAACACGCTCGGCCTCGAAGATCGAAGGCGGCTCCATGGCCGTCAGGGCCAGGAGTTGCATCATATGATTCTGGAACATATGATGCAACTGCTTGCACTCACAGCAATGGAGCCTCCCTCAAGGTTTGAGACTGACAGGGTGATGGATGAAACCTTGAGGGAGGCTCCATTGCTGTGAGTGCAAGCAGTTGCATCATATGATTCTGGAACATGTCCCGCAGGACGCCGGCCCCTTCGTAGTAGTCCGCCCTGTGCTCGATACCGAGGGTCTCGGCAGCGGTGACAGCGACGTAGTCGATGTAGCGGCGGTTCCACAACGGCTCGAAGATCGCATTCGCAAACCGGAACATCAGGATGTTCTGGACCGTCTCCTTGGCGAGGTAGTGGTCGATCCGGAAGATCTGATGCTCCCTGAAATAGCGGTGGAGGATCTCATCCAGCCGCTCGGCCGACTCCAGATCGTGCCCGAACGGCTTTTCGACGACGATGCGGGACCAGCCGCCCCCGTTCTTCTCCTCCCCCGAAAGGCCGGAGCTGCCGAGCAGTTCGGCCGTCCGGGCGTAGATCCCCGGCGGGACGGCCAGATAGAAAACGCGGTTGCCCGCAGTGCGCGCCTCTCGGTCGAGCGCGTCCAGGTCCGATCCGAGGGTCTTGAAGCCTGCAGGATCCCCGTAGTCGAGGACGCGATAATGCAGCAGCCGTGAAAACCCCTCCCATCGGGATTCCTTCAGCATCCCGGCGGACTCGAGCAGTTCGCGCGTGTAGGCCCGGAACGTCTCGTCCGTCATCGGGGTTCTGGCACAGCCAAGGATCGCGAAGGCTTGCGGCACACCGCCCTGCAGATAGAGGTTCCAGAGCGCGGGCAGCAGCTTGCGCCCCGCGAGGTCCCCCGAAGCGCCGAAGATCACCAGCACGCACGGCTCGCCCGGCCCTTCCAGCACGCACATCTCCCTCGGCACCTCCAGATCCGGCGCACGCCCCTCGACCAGCGTCCCGTCCACCCCTTCAAGAAGATCACTCATCCCGTCCAATGCCTCCACACCCATGGGCGAAGTCCAGTTCGATCAATTCACGCGCCTTGCCCTTTTGCCGGGCCCCTCCGCTGAACATCAGGCCGCAGCGAAGACTTCCCAGACTCAAAACCGCTTCTTCGAAGGCAGAAGCCTATCATAATCGGCCTGAGCGCCTCAGGTCAATCCACCTTACTCGGATCTACGGTCCTTCTATCCCCTGAATTGAAAATCCATCCCGTGATTCAACAGCGGCCTATCGATATGCCACAAAAAAACCAGCTCATTATCCGAGAGATGTTTCAACGGATCGCATGTGGTGTGCGCGGGATTCAGATATAGCGACAAGGATGAATATCAGAATAAGATCTATTGTTTTTTCATACTAATTTATAATCTTTGCAATCTAGGATAAATAAAAAATAGCAGTCTAAGATAATAACTTAATGTAAATGTAATTGAATTAATGTAACGCTGCTATTGCACTTATCTTTTTACACCAACATACAAAAACAAATATTCAAAAATTCGCTCAATATTATTTCATTGCTGCATGCGTTACATAAAAACAATAATCTCTTATTTTGATCATTTATGAACATTTAAAAAAATATTAGATGAATTCCTCAACGTAAAAATAGAAATATTTTTAGAATTACTAGCAAATTTTACTATATTGCCAATACAAGTGCAACGTTCAAATTTGATTTCAATTTTAATCTAAAATAATCATGAAAAAATTAGATCATAATTCTATCACCATGGATAATCTAGATAGACAATTGTTCTGATATGATCTAATATCATCTGTCATTATCAGCCATTGCTTTTACTAACCTTAATCAACTGGGTCATCGTTATCATGCCTGTCTTGATATTCACTGCAATTTGATTTTTATATCATGAGTGTCAGCGCATCGCCTCATAAAGAGCATCAGCTACTGATCTAGTAAAAATAAAAAAGGGGACAGGTTTTAGCGATCTGCCCCCTTTTTTTCTGGTTTCTGACGTGATGCTCAGTTATGGGCGTCTTTCCCGGTGTCTTTGGGATGTCCTTTTATGTCATGTCCTGCAGGCGCTTGACCTTGTGAACGCCGCGCTTCAACCTTTGCATCCTGCGGATGCAACAAGCAGGCCGACCGCGTTGATTCGCCGCTCTGTGAAGACCTGCAGACCGCGCTACTGCTGCAATCAGGCCAAGTCGAAGCGGTCGAGGTTCATGACCTTGTTCCAGGCGGCTACAAAATCCTGCAGAAACTTTTCCTGGGAATCCTCGCAGGCATAGACCTCCGCCACGGCCCGGAGCTGGGAGTTCGCACCGAAAAGGAGGTCGACACGGGTGCCGGTCCACTTGAGTTCGCCGCTTGCTCGATCACGGCCCTCGAAGACATCCTCTTCTTCCGAGACGCCCTTCCACGTCGTGCGCATGTCGAGCAGATTCACGAAGAAGTCATTGGTGAGCGTCTCCGGCCGCTTGGTGAACACGCCATGCCGAGATTGTCCGAAGTTGGCATTCAAGACGCGCATACCGCCGACAAGAACCGTCATTTCAGGAGCGGTCAGCGTCAGCAACTGCGCACGATCAACCAGCAGTTCCTCTGCCGATATAGCATATTGGGTTTTTTGATAGTTGCGGAACCCGTCCGCAATCGGCTCCATTACGGAGAACGACGCCGCGTCGGTCTGCGCCTCCGATGCATCCGTACGTCCCGGCGTAAAGGGAACCGTCACATCGTAGCCGGCATTCTTCCCTGCCTGCTCGACACCTGCGCACCCGCCCAGCACAATCAGGTCTGCGAGTGAAACCTTCTTCCCGCCGGACTGCGCGCTGTTGAACGCCTTTTGGATCGCTTCGAGGGTCTGCAGGACCTTCCTCAGTTGGGCCGGCTGGTTGACTTCCCAATCCTTCTGCGGGGCTAGGCGGATGCGCGCCCCATTCGCGCCGCCGCGTTTGTCGGAGCCGCGGAAGGTCGATGCCGACGCCCAAGCGGCCGAGACCAGTTCGGAGGCCGTCAATCCCGAGGCGAGGATTTTGGTCTTGAGGCCAGCCGCATCCTTTTCGTCGATCAGTTCGTGATCGACTGCGGGAACCGGATCCTGCCAGATCAATTCCTCCGCCGGGACCTCCGGACCGAGATAGCGCGAGCGCGGGCCCATGTCGCGGTGGGTCAACTTGAACCAGGCCCGGGCGAAGGCGTCGGCGAATGCCTCAGGATTCTCCAGGTACCGCCGCGCGATCGGCTCGTAGATCGGGTCGTAGCGAAGGGAGAGGTCCGCCGTGGTCATCATTGGCCGGTGTTTTTTCGACGGATCGTGCGCATCAAGCACCATATCCTCTTCTTCGACATCCTTGGCCAGCCACTGATTCGCCCCCGCCGGGCTCTTAACCAGTTCCCACTCGTATTTGAACAGCACCTTCAGATAGTTCATGTCCCAGCGGGTCGGATGCGGCTTCCAGGCGCCCTCGATGCCGCTGCTGATCGTATCGCCGCCCTTGCCGCTACGGAAGCTGCTCTTCCACCCGAGTCCCTGCTGTTCGATGGGCGCGGCTTCCGGCTCAGGCCCCACATGGGACGCAGGACCGGCTCCGTGGCACTTGCCGAAGGTGTGGCCGCCGGCGACGAGCGCGACGGTCTCTTCGTCGTTCATGGCCATACGCGCGAAGGTCTCTCGAACGTCACGGCCCGAGGCCACCGGATCGGGGTTTCCGTCCGGGCCCTCCGGATTCACGTAGATCAGCCCCATCTGAACGGCCGCCAGGGGATTTTCCAGATCGCGGTCACCGGAGTACCGGCTCTTGGGCTTGTCGCTCGTCGCGAGCCATTCCTCTTCGGAACCCCAGTAGATATCTTCCTCCGGCTCCCAGACGTCCTCGCGTCCTCCTGCGAAACCGAAGGTCGGCAGCCCCATCGACTCGATGGCACAGTTGCCGGCCAGGACCATTAAATCGGCCCAGGAGATTTTCCTGCCGTACTTCTGCTTGATGGGCCAGAGCAGGCGGCGCGCCTTATCAAGATTCACGTTGTCAGGCCAGCTGCCGAGGGGGGCCAACCGTTGGGAGCCGGACCCCGCGCCTCCGCGGCCGTCGCCCATGCGGTAGGTGCCGGCACTGTGCCAAGCCATCCGGATGAAAAGCGGCCCGTAGTGACCCCAATCCGCCGGCCACCAGTCCTGCGAGTCGCTCATCAGCGCGTAGAGGTCTTTCTTCACAGCCTGGAGGTCGAGTTTTTTGAACTCCTCAGCGTAGTTGAACGCCTCACCCATCGGATTGCTCAGGTTGGAGTGCTGATGGAGAATCTTGAGATTCGGCTGGTTCGGCCACCAGTCCCGGTTCGACATCCCGCCGCCGGCAAAGGATTTGCCCGCCCTGCCCGTTGCCGGCTGTTTGCTCTCTTCATTCATCGTTGTCCTCCTTTTTTTTCAGGCCTGTGTTTTTGCACCCATCAATCATGCTGTGGAGGCTTGCATCACCCCCGACAATAGAAGACGGACTGGGAATAAGGAAACGGAAAAGGTGCTGGGGTTGACGATCAAAGAAGTTGCAATGGTTCTATAAATGAGAACTATTCGCAATTAAACACACAAACCCTGGATCCTGTCAATCCTTTTTCTGGCAATCCGGACAGAGGCCAAAAAAATCCAGCCGATAGGAGGAGATTTGAAAACCGCTTTCGGCCGCCAGTTCCTGGGTCAGACCGCTCAGCGTATCCAGGTCCGAATCGAGGATCTTTTTGCATCGCGTGCAGATCAGGTGGGGATGCGGATAGGGGCGTCTCCCGTCATAGCGGCTGCCCCCATCGGGAAACGCCAGTTCGAGGGCCTCGCCGAGAGACTTGATCAGCATGATCGCCCGATAAACCGTCGCCTGGCTCACCCCGGGAAAATCATGCTGCAGTTCTTCACAAATTTCCTCGACCGAAGGGTGCTTGTCGCAGCCAACCAGGATACGGGCAACAGCGACCCGCTGCGGTGTAATCTTGTGCCCGTGTTCGCGGAGACTTTGGATGATCTGCCGGAGCCTTTCGTCGGGATCCACCACGGATGAGGCCCTCCTTCCCATACTTCGAACATTGACATACCGCGAAAACCTGGGCACCTGGATTTTAAGTTTATTACAGGATCCTTCGAAAAGGCCAGAAATAACCGGCACCGTGGTGCAAGGCCGCTGCGGGCCGGCATGTGCATCGCGAAGGCGAAAGAGCGACGCCGCACCCGGCTCTCCTGTCAAAGAAAAGGGACCGGACCCGCTATGCCAATCGGAGAACTCGCCCCATTCTCCTGAGCATCGCCGGATTCTGGGGGCCATGGCTTGAGAGATTTGACTTGATGAGAAGCGGCAGCCTAGAATAAATAGTCTCCATCCGGAAATGATTCCCCGGTACAACCCGGTTTCCAGTCCGGAAATGAGGATTTTTGGCCAATATCAAGGAAATCCAGCGTTTGTGCGGAGGCGACCTGCAGGTCGCCGCACTAGCAAACGTGCAGATTGACGCCGAGATTGGCCAAAAAGACCATTTCCGGATGGAAACGAGTCTACACGCGCGTAGCGATAGTCAAAACAGGACCAGAAGGAGAAGACCGTGAAGTTCTTTCCGTCCATGCTGAGCTACTTCGTCCAGCGTGAGGGTGCCAAGCGCGACCTCCGCCAGTTGATCAAATTTCTGCTCGTCCTAACGGGCCTCGTCCTCGTCTACAGCATTTTGTTCCATTTTCTGATGTCCTACGAAGGAAAGGATTATTCATGGATCACCGGCATCTACTGGACGCTCACCGTGATGACCACCCTCGGTTTCGGCGACATCACGTTTCACACGGATCTGGGCCGCGCCTTCTCGATCATGGTCCTCCTTTCGGGGGTGATCTTCCTTTTGACCCTCCTGCCTTTCACCTTCATCAAGTTTTTCTATGCGCCTTGGATAGAGGCTGAATCACGAAACCGGGCCCCCAAAGAACTCCCGCCGGAGACCTGGCATCACGTGATCCTCACCGCGTATGAACCGGTGACGATGGCTCTCATCGAAAAACTGAAAAACCACCGACAAGACTATGTGCTGATCGTGGACGATCTGCGCCGCGCCCTGGAACTCTATGACGAGGGCCTCCGCGTGGGGGTCGGCAACATCGACGACCCGGAAACCTACCGCAGGATGCGCGTGGACCACGCCGCACTCGTCGTCGCAACCCATCAGGATGAAATCAACACGAACATCGCTTTTACTGTCAGGGAACTGAACGAACATGTCCCGATCATCACCACCGCCGATTCACCCCACTCGGAGGACATCCTGCAGATGGCCGGCAGTTCGAGGGTCCTCAAACTCCACGACATGCTGGGCCGTTCCCTTGCTGCATGGACGGTCGGCGGAGACTGCCGGTCGACTGTCATCGGCCGATTCGGTGAACTCATCCTGGCCGAATTCTCACCCTTTGCGACCCCCCTTGCCGGAAAAACCCTTATAGAAAGCCGCATCAGAGAGGAGTTCGGGGTGAGCGTAGCGGGAGTCTGGGAGCGCGGGCATTTCAGCATCCCGAACGCCCAGAGCCAGCTCGACCCGAACTCCGTTCTGGTCCTGGCCGGTTCGGAAAAGAACCTGGCCGCCTTCGACGATGTCTATTCCTTCTACCACATCTGCCGCCTCACCGCGAATCCGGTCCTGATCATCGGCGGAGGACGCGTGGGGCAGACCGTTGCAGAACGGTTCAAGGAAAGGGAAATGCAATACCTGATCATCGAAAAGAATCCGCGCAGGGTGCAGGAGGGAGAATCTTATGTCCTGGGAGACGCGGCGGATATCCGCACCTTGGAGAGGGCTTGGATCGAAAAGGCGCCCGCAGCCCTGTTGACCACCCATGACGACGCAACAAACATCTATTTGACGAAATACCTGCGGAGCCTTCGGCCGGATATGCGTATTCTCAGTCGTTCAAGCCTGGATCGCAATGTGTCCACCCTTCACCGTGCAGGTGCGGATTTCGTCATGTCTTACGCTTCCCTGGGCTCCACCGCCATCTTCAACTATCTCAAGAATGAAGATACCCTGATGCTGGTCGAGGGTCTGAACGTGTTCCGTCTGCAGACGCCGCAGATCCTGATCGGCAAGAATCTCGCCGAGTCGAAGATCCGTGAGAAAACAGGCTGTTCGCTCGTAGCCATCAAGGCCAACGGCGTCATGAGCATCAACCCGGATCCGCTGACCCCCATCCAGGAAGACTCGGAGCTGCTGTTCATCGGAACCCACGAGGGCGAAAAAAAACTGCTCGAATGGGTGCAGGGTTAGACCATCAGACATCCTTCGAAAGCGCCAACCCCCGCAGGATCTCCTCGAGCCTTTCCAGGGTGAAAGGCTTTTGAACCTGAGTTCCGGCTCAGTAGGCACTTTTTGGCCTCCGAAGCCGGATTTTCCTAATAAAATCAAGGGGGGCATCTGAAAAACCGCAAAAACCTGTAGTAACACGACGTGATCGTTATCATATTGACATGCTATGTGGTATATGCTAACCACGTAGATATGTTTATTCGAACGACCAAACGCAAAAATCGAGACGGCTCCGTGGTCGAGTACCTTCAGCTCGCGCATAACGTTCGCCATCCTGAGACGCGCAAACCGACCGCCCAGATCATTCATAATTTCGGGCGGGCTGACTTGATCGACCGTGATGCCATGATGCGCCTGTGCCAATCGATTGCGCGCGCCTGCGGGCTCGAGTTGGAAGTGGGCGGGACCGCCGTGCCGGGAAGAACCTCGCTTGAGAAAACGTGGCCAGCCGAGCTTAAACTCCTGGGTTCCCGGCAATTGGGCCCGGTGTTGGTCGCGGAGGCGTTGTGGGAGCGCCTGGGTATCGGAGAGGCGCTGCGCAAGGTTGCCGCAGATGCAAACTGTCAAGTCCCTTATGAGCGAGCGCTTTTTGCGATGACCGCCAACCGGCTTTGCGAACCGCGCAGCAAGCTGGGAGTGTGGGACCGGTGGCTCCCGACAGTCCATCTCCCGTCTTGCCAGGGACTGAAGCTTGACCACTTTTATGAAGCGATGGACCTGCTCCATGCAAGCGCGGGGGAGGTCGAAAAAACCATTTTCTTCAACACCGCCAACCTCTTCAACCTTGAGGTCGATGTGGTGTTCTACGATACGACCACGGCCTCTTTCGAGATCGACTTCGAAGATGCCGAGCTCGTCGCGAGCGCGGAGGGCGGCGAAGAGGATCTGTCCCGGCCCGTATCCGGCCTGCGCAAGCGCGGGAAATCCAAAAATGGGACGTGGAACCCTCAAGTGGTGGTGGCTCTGGCGGTCACCCGAGAGGGGTTTCCGGTCCGCTCCTGGGTGTTCCCGGGCAACACGGCGGATGTGACCACGATCGAAACGGTCAAACAAGATCTGAGGGGATGGCAGTTGAATCGCTGCCTCTTTGTCGCCGATGCTGGCATGAACTCTGAAGACAACCGCAAACGCCTGTCTCTGGGCGGAGGGAAATACCTCCTGGCGGCCAGGGCGGGGAGCGTCAAAGAGATCAAGGATGAGGTCTTGACCCGTGGGGGACGATACAAAAAGGTAGGGGACAATCTCCAGGTCAAAGAGGTCGAAATCGGCACCGGGGTCTTGCGCAGGCGTTACTTCGTCTGCTTCAACCCCAGGGAAGCGGAACGGCAGAATCTGCACCGGGAATCTGTCCTGGAAGAGCTGCGCCAGGAACTCGACCGGCACAGGGATTGGGATGCCACGGCCAAATGGGCGATCGAGCTGCTGGCCTCCCAACGCACCAGACGCTATCTGGGCATCAGCAAGGCCGGGAAAATCTTCATCGACACCGCCAAGATCGAAGCGGCCCGCAAGCATGACGGCAAATGGGTCCTCATCACCAATGATGACACCCTCCAGGCAGAGGATGCCGCCACAGGGTACAAAAACCTCCTGATCATCGAGCGCTGTTTCCGTACGATGAAGAGCACTCAGATCCATATGACTCCCATGTATCATTGGTTGCCGCGTCGAATTGAAGCGCATATCAAAATCTGTGTGCTGGCCCTGTTGCTCCAACGGGTAGCCGAGTTCATGACCGGCAAGACATGGGGGTGGCTCCATCATGCCTTGGCTCAGTTCCAGGCCACGGAATTCGAGACCCCCAGTCACCTATTCTTTCGACGCAATGAACCCCCGGAGGAGGTCCTGTCTACGCTGAAAACATTAAAGATTTCAATCCCTAAGCCGATTCTAGAAATTGTGAACCGTCATTCAGAGGCGTAGTAACACGCGTTTTTCGGGCCTGCATCTAACCGTTCGGATTTAATGCCGTTTTCGGCTACCCTTTGACTACCCACCCGGAACCCAGGTTGAAGCACCCCCGCAAGCCCCTTGCCTGCGAAACGCGCCGCCACATCCTCTTCGCTGTACCCGCTGGCTATCATGACGCGGACATCCGGATTCAAACGCCGCAGCTCACCAAAGGCCTCAGCACCATCCATGTGGGGCATGGTCAGGTCCAGGAATACAAAATCGATCTCAGTTCCCCGTTCCCTGTAAATATCCAGCGCCTCACGACCGTCTGCAGCGGTGAGCACCGAGTACCCGAGACGCTCGAACATCCTGGCCCCAAGCGCCCGCAACGATTCCTCGTCATCCACCAGGAGAATCGTCCCTTCTCCCATCCACCCCATCCGCCCGTGCTCCACTGCTGAAGAAGCATCTCCCGCCTCCGAACCATTCATGGACGGCAGAAGCACCCTGAAACGCGAGCCTTTATTAGATTCACTGTAAACCTTGATAGCCCCCTTGTGGGCCCGGACGATCCCGAGCACGGCGGCCAAACCCAATCCGCGGCCGGTGAATTTGGTGCTGAAGAACGGTTCGAAGATCCTGGAGCGGGTTTGGGCATCCATACCGCACCCGGTATCCGAAACCTCGATGTGCACATAGAGTCCAGGCATCAGCGTTTCGTGCAGTTCAGTCCTCTTGAGATACCTTTCATCGCAGCGCGAGGCGCCGACAGCGACATGGATGACCCCGCTCCGATCGCCAATGGCATCCGATGCATTGATGATCAGATTCATCACGATCTGACGGATCTGGCTTGAATCGGCCATGACCAGCGGCAGTCCTCTTTCGATGTTCAGGTTCAATATCGCCTTCTTGGAGATGGAGGTCTTCAGGAGGTGAGCCATTTCCTCGACCAACTCCTTCAGGTCCGTTGGTTCGAGGCTGAAAGAGGCCTGCCCCGAATAGGCCAGCATCTGACGGCAAAGCTCGGCAGCCCGGCGGGCGGCGGTGATAATCTCACGCAGGCTGCTGCGTGCGGCCGACTGAGGGGAAACCATCTCCAGCGCGAGTTCCGCGTACCCCATCACCGCCATTAAGATATTGTTGAAATCGTGGGCAATGCCGCCGGCCAGAACGCCGAGGCTTTCCAGTTTCTGCGTCTGCTGGATCTGCGCCTCGAGCAGACGCCGCTCCTCCTCTCCGCGCACGTAATCGGAGATATCCCTGACCGTCGCCTGCAGAAAGACCTCTCCGTCCTGTTCCATCCTCGTAAGCAGGACCGTGGAAGGAAACAGATCGCCATCGTCCCGCTGATGCGTCCATTCAAAGAGGCGGCCCCCCTCCTCCAGAACCTGTTTGACGATCTCCTCCGCTGCCGCAGAAGATTCACGTCCATCGGGCTGCGTAGGCGGAGACAACTCCCAAAGAGGTCTGGAAACCAACTGCTGAAGGCCCTCTATCCTAAACATATCGAGGGCCGCGCGGTTCGCCGAACTGCAGCTCCAGTCCGGCGGCTCCATCACCACGATGGCATCGAGTGAGTTCTCGAACAGGGTCCGGTACCTCTCCTCGCTCTCACGCAAGGCGGCCTCGGCCCGTTCACGCTCCGTGATATCTTCATAGACAATAAACTGCATACCTCCTTTTGTGGTCATGGGCCGAAAAAGAATCTTCTTGCTCGAGCCATCCTTGCAGAACACATTGAACGTCCTCGGCCGCACCTGATACTCCCCCATCTGGCGGATATCCTGCAGCCAAACCTCGAGGGCCCTTTTTCTTTGCCCCTCATCCGGATAGGCCCTGATGAGCCAATCTTTCCCGGTAGGCACATCCTCCAGAGTGTAACCGAAAACCTCTATGAACATCGGATTCACATATTCATAACGACCGGTCGGAGAGATGAGCGAAACCGGGAAAGGCAGGATCTCGGCCATGTAACGAAACCGGGATTCACTCTCACGCAAGGCATCCTCGGCCTTCTTGCGAGGCGAAACATCTTCGACAATGCCCACGCCACCCTTGACCTTGCCCGCCTGATCCCTGATCGGCGCGAAAAAGACGCGCACCGATGTCACCTTATCAGCCGTGTAGGATCGATAGTCCCCCTCGAAAATGGCCAAACGGCCTTCCAGGGCCTCTCCGAGCGCAGCTGTAATCCGGGTATCGGGCAGCCGGGCCATATCGAGACCCGTCAATGCTTCGCGGCTCGATCCGATGATGCCGACGAAGACATCGTTGCAGTCCGTAATCACGCCGGCGATGTCGTAATGAAACAGTCCGAGCGGCGCGTTTTCAAAGACCAGCCTGAAGGTCTCTTCACTCTCTCTCAATGCGTCTTCTGCACGCCTGCGCTCAGTGATATCGTAATGGATACCTACGACGCGCGAGGGCCGGCCGGATGCATCCGGCACCACTGTGGCCGTGCAGACCAGATGACGCATCTCGCCGGAGGTTTTCCGGACGGGGAACTCGAGATAAAAATCCCTGCCACCCGCAAGAGCGCTGTCGAATGTGGCAACCGCCTCGGAACGCAGCTCTGTAGGCAGGAAACTTATCCAGTCGACAAGACGCCCCCCAAAATCCTCCCGGTCTGCTCCGAAGAGCGCGAACATATTCTCATCCCACTCCAGGCGATCCTCCCTCACCCGGTAATCCCAGACCCCCAGCCCGGTGCCCCGGGTGGCCAGGGACAGGCGCTCACGGCTCTCATGCAGCGCAGAGGTTCGTTCCGCCACCTGTCGTTCGAGGGTCGTCTCGCGGGAGCGAAAGAAGCCGATCAACATCGTCACCGCAGCCGTCAACAGGAGCCCCGATCCAAAGGCTGCAGCCCCTGCCCAGGTTCGCTTTCCGGACAAAAAGGCCTCTGTCGGTCGAGTGACAACGGCCCAGGTACGACCAAAAAGAAAGAGGGGATGGAACAGTCCGTTAAGGGCAAAGAGGTCCGAAGTCGTAACAGCGGGGGTTCCGAAAGCCCACTCGGAGGGATAAACCATCGTTGTCCGCGACTCTCCGCTCCTGATCTCCACAAGGTCGAAATCGACGTGCAAGCGGCTTTTTTCGCCGGGTTCGAAGACCGTACTTACCGTTCCCTGTGGGCGCAGCAGACAGGCAACCAGCCCGGACGGCCGTTGATACCCGGGTTTCTGGACCCGTTCGAATGCTTCGATACAAAGCTCGTCTCCCATCAATTGCAAGGGCTCGACCGCAGGCGTAGCCACAGGCAACCCGGTTTCGAGCGCCTCTTCGATCGCCGCCATTCGTTCCGGTTCGCTTCCGAAATCAAACCCCAGCAGAGATGCATGATCGGCAGAAGAAGCGATGTAAGCGAGAGGATAGTAAGTTTCTCGTTTGCCTGCCGGCACCACTGCCCCAGTTGCGTTCTTTTCCCTCACCTGGAAATCGGGGTTGCCTCCTAGGCGCATGTGCGTCTCGAAGGCCAGGATGCCCGTCGCCGGCACAATGGGTATCCATTGCCAGGCCTGCACGTTGGATGCCGTTACCAGCGGCCCCACATAGGCCGAAAATTCCTGTGCATCCACATATTGGCTCACTTCGAAGAAACGCTTCATTTTTGCCAGATCGCGCTGAATTCCCCTGAAGACGTCCGTCACCCAATGAGCCCGAAGCTCTGCCTTTACAACGAATTCATCCCGGAGCCTGTTGAGTTCCAGTTCGTGGACCGCCGCTCCTAAAATGAGCGCGATGCCGGTCCCAAGGACCCCCGCCAGAATGGTCTCCCCGTGTCTGAGCCAGACCCTCATCGCCCGATCCGGGTGAAAACGCCGCCACTGCAAAAGCCCCAACCCCCCAAGGAAGAAACAGGCAAGCGCCATTCCCGCCAGGATCATCTGATGTCGGACCTCGCCGACCATCGCCTGCCACCTGTCCGCCGTCACATCGATCCCGACCAGCATCAGCACCTCGCCGCTGCAGGGGTCCAACACCGGCGCAAGGGCGGCTACAAAAGCACCGTATTCGTCCCAGAAGGGGCCGATGGTATAGGGAAGGCCCGTCCGGAAAGCCTCCCAGTCCTCAGGGCTCGGTTCTCGATAGACCGTACCGGGTGGTGAGGCCATAGGGTCTTCCGGATCGTAGTTCTCAGGCCCGAAGACCATCTCTCCCCTGCGGACGGCCAGGCTGTATATACCCCGGACATTTTCGAGCAAATGCCCGTAAGCGATCATTTGATTGCAGATGCGCTTGAATTGGGGTCGATCGAGGTCATCGAGCGTAAACGTAAGGGCTTTGACCTCTTCCTGGGGAATAGCGGCTGCGATGCCTCTGGCCTGACGCAGAATATCCTCCCGCATCCGGCCGTCCAAAGCACGTCCCCTCAGGTCAGTGGCGTACCAGCTGAGAGAGATCAATACCAGCAGGAAAAACGGAAGCGCCAACCTGATGTGCCAGGCGCGCCCGTCTTTCGAGAAAAAACCGGTCGAGCCGCAATGCCATATTCCAATGCCTCCCAGAAAGGTGCCCAACCCCCGGAAGAGTTCGGCCGGCAAACCGGCGATCGCCGGGCGGATCGCGAAAGACGGCCAGGCGGTCAGGTCCGATACCCGTTCATTGGCGGCAATGCCGAAGGCGAGGCCGGCGCCCGCCATCCCCACGGCCGCCACCTTCAATGCGATGCCATGGGCGCCGGGCAAAGACCTCGATACGCGCCACAACACAAGCCCGCTCAGCGCGGAGCCGGGAACACCGAGAAAATAACGAGCTGAAGCCTCGAGCTCGATCCACCCGGCCGCGGACACTCCACCCGTCGCCAGCAACAAGGACGCAAAAGCCAGCGTCATGAATTTCCGGGCACCGAGACCGCTCCAAGAGCGCCTGCCGAACTCCGCCAGGGCTACGAACGAAATCAGGGTGAGTCCGGTATGAAGCATTTCGAAATCGCCGGCCTCGGAAAGGCTGAGCGCCGACATCTTGAGCCAGGACGCTGCAGCTTGCAGCAAGCCGTAGAGCACCAGCCATCGCCAGGGAAGCCCGAGCTTTTCGCCCCACTGCCAATCCGCCCTGATGCACGCAAAGGCCAGCAGAAGAAATACAAGGCCGTCTACGAAACAGATATAGTCGAGTTGCGAAAAATACCAAGCTGCCGACACAGATCCCCCTCCAACCCTCTGTCCTCACCCGTGGTGGGCCTTCGATCGATAAGCACACCTTTTAAACAATATCGCCGCGATATGTAAGACCTTTACGCATAACAAGTCAACCCGGAAGAAAGGCTGGAGAAATCCGCAAAAGCGCCGGAACATATTCTGCATTCCGGGGTATCCGATGACATGTCAAAGATGCTGATAACGCCTTGACGAAATCAAACGCTTCGCCTGCAAGACCGGCGGGCGGAGAGGACGCTTCAGCTTTCTCGAAAAGAGCAGAGCGTGCTCAAAGAACGATTCGGCACCCAGATCGGGGTCATGCCGCAACGCAGCGGCAGACACCGCAACAGCCTCCCCGGCTTCTCGAAGCTTCAAAAAAGGGTAAAAGCGGACGGAATGAGTTAGATCCATCCGGAAATGATTTCGCGGTAGGACGAAGTTTCCAATCCTGAAATGGTTTTTTTGGCCAATCTCGGCGTCAATCTGCACGTTTGCTTGTGCGGCGACCTGCAGGTCGCCTCCGCGCAAACGCTTGATTTCCTTGATATTGGCCAAAAATCCTCATTTCCGGATGGAAACGAGTTATCGCTGAATTCATTCAGCCGACGGCCTTCTCGCAATCGTGCTGTATGCCTTTCCAGATGATTGGATCGTCAAGCAATACGGCCCGTTGAAGTGATTTTCATTGGCCTTTTCGACTGCCACCTGGATGGAGTATCGGCCGGTGGCCGCAAGATCGAAACAGACTTCACAGGGCAGCTGCTCGACCTTTCTGACGAAGGTCCAACCGGGTCCGACAAGCCTGAAGAAGGCGATGCCACCTGTACCCGCCGGGTCGACCGGTCTCACGGCTATTTCGACGTGCTCGCCTTCCATGCCTTCAAAAGTGAAGCGATCGGCATCGAAGAGGGCTCCAAACCCATTGCCAAGGGTCGCACAGACAGTTTCCCGACAACCCACCCGCACCGTTCCCTTTCCGGCTGAGAGGAAGCCGCCCTTCCCCGAGGCGGCCGTCACGTAGATGCTCTTGATCCCGCAGGTCTTCGGGCTATACCTTCCTTTAGCCAAATAGATGTCGTTCGCCCTCAGATGGGGTATCAGCTCAGCATCAAATACCTTCCCGCCGCTCTGCGGATCGCCCTCGTAGAAGAAGAGCATCACTGAATCCTGGCATGTCAAGCCTCCCCGCAATCGAACATCGACCGTCGTTTTCTTGTTCACGCCGACGTAACCGGGTGAAACGGACACCTCCTCCACCCGAACCGGCAGCAGGCAGAGGGATTCCCCCGACGGATCCCGGTGCATGACGACAGGCTCCTGCGCGGCGGCCGAAACCGGCGCTACGAAGATGGGTTGTCGATATAACCCAACATTGTTGCTGTATTCTTCGATGAGGATATCCGACAAGGATTTGACCTGGTTCACGTCGGGGATGGCCTTCAATCCGTGCCCCTCGATCTCCGCTGCCAGCGCACCGTCCTTCTCGATCCAGACAACCACCCAGAAGACGAGGTATTTGTTTGCATATCCCGCCGTATCAAACGTCGTCTCCGCGTAGTCCCAGTTGAAGACATCCTCCTGAAACGACGGGGAATTGAACCCTGGAAGCGGCGGCAGAACGGCTTCTCCAATCAGGAAAGCCGATCCGGAGAGATCGTGCTTCGTATTGTCCCATTCCTGCCCGAAGAAGAAGACCTTGACCCTGGACCCCGGATCCATATCCGCCAGGCTGTAGTTGTAGACCCGGGCGCGAAGCGACAACTTTTCCCCAGCGGTGGTGATTGTCGTCTGGGGACCGCCTTTCGCGCCTTCCGGAAATATGAATAGCCCCTTCATGAAATAGAAATCACTGTTGGCGGGATGCTCCGGATCGGGTTCATTGAAGGTGAGTTTGTCGAGGGTGTTGGGGTCTGGATCCCAGTCCCAGCGGGAAGGGTGATTCAGCGCCACGTCGGGAACGGCATAGGTCTTCGACCACCAGCCGCCGGCCGCCGGATCGGTCGGATCTGCAACAAAGGCCACCGACAGAATGCCGTCGAACTGAATATCCGTATCCAGCGGGATTTCATGAACACTTCCTGGAGCCGGTTTCCGCCCCAGGATATAGGTCTGGGCTGCATAGGCGTACTGTGCCGGATCGTTGAAAGCAGGCTTATAAACCTTGATTCCGGTCGAGGCCCCCACTTTCTGTATGGCGCTGTTCATGCTTTCGAACGACTTGCTTCCCTGGTACTCGAACGAATTGTCGAGCTTACCGCTGAAGAACTTCATCACACCTTTCGCGGAGACCGACACAGACCCGTCGAAGGAATGCGTTTGCTTGGAGCCGGTCGTCGCCTCGGAGCCCGAAGTCTGCCCCCAGCTGACGCTGACGTTTCCGCCTGAGCTGTCGGTAGCCCAGGTCGTCGCGGGGAGGGTGATCAGCGGATCCAGATCGGGCTGCAGGTCCTCGAGCAGTTTGTAGCTGCCGGGATAGGAAAAGATGTTTCCCGGTTCCTGGGGCGGTTGATACCACTCGAGCAAGGAGCCATCGATCATGCCCCGCTGTACCATATCCGGTCCGGACAATTGGACATAAAGGGGCTGGGCCGTGCCGTTCTGATCCAGGGCGTATTGCCCGAGAACAGGATAGATATACACATTGAACCTGTCTGCGGTAAACCAGACGAGATCACTGAAACCTGTCTGATAAGAGGCGTCGAATTCCGTAGAGATATACGTGTCATATTGATCGGATACGGTCTCCGAATGCGCCTGCTCGATAGATTCCTTGAATGTCGCTGAGATGGAATCGAGAATCGGAACTCCGAAAGAGAATTTCTGAGCGAACGACTCTTTCGTTGAAAAAGCATAACTGGTCGTACTCCTCGTCACCGATTGGTTCGAAGACGTCTCCTCCATCTGATATTGCGAATAGAAATGGGTCGGCTGGCTCGTCAGGTTCAGGATCCTGGGCGCGGCATCTCCTTTCCCTTTTACATAATCGATGTGCATTGGAGGCATTCCCAGGATGACGTGGGGCTGGATATGACCGGTGACCGTCACCTTGGCCGGTGGGCCGAGCAACATCGAACGGCCTTGTGTGTCACCGACAGCAAGATTCAAATTCCGATCCTTTGCCGGCGCCGCATCTGAGACCTTCACCGTCTGCACGTGTTCGAGTTTGTAGCCATTTTTTTGGTCCATGTTGTAAATCGTGACGTTTGGAGGATCGACCGGTTCGAGACATTTGGGTGAGGAAAGGATGGCCAATTGAAGATCGGGATTCGTCTTGCCTTCCGAGTCCTTGCGGTCGAAATTCCCGAATGCGATATCCTCGAGGCAACTGTCCACCTGCGTTTTGCTGTTGAGCTCGATCTTCAGGTCCGGTCCGACACTCAATAGATAGAGATAAGAGGTGTAATCGTTGAAGTTGTTTATCCCCACGGCCACCTGTTCCGTATCCCCGAACCAGTCGATCTTCCCAACCGCCGTGTAGACACTTGTATTTCCGAGATAATTCAGCTCCATACTGTCGCTCATCGTCGCGTGAAAACCGCTGTCGACATCGAGGAGCATCGCCCTTGGCGTCAGTTGAAGGGTATAGGTGAAATGATCCCCGATGACCATGACCTCGTCGTCCGAGACCTTAGTCGGCAGGCCCGAATTCACCAAGTTTCCAATGGCCATAGCCGCGATGCCATAGTTGGATCCAGGCAGATCCGTCCCTATCGTGTCGATGATGCTCAAGGTTGCAGGATCGACACGAACGACCAGAAAAGTCAGCAGCAGATCGTCCTTGAAACACAGGACCGCGATCTCCCCCACTCCATCCCCGTTGAAATCGCCGATTCCCAGCGCCTGCAGAACCCCATCGGGACAGGTAATGATGGCGCCCGAATACACGAGGCCAGCGGAAGGATCATTGACATCGGCCGCTGTGACTATCTCGATGGAGGAACCGGTCTGATACCCGTCCGTCCAGTTCGTTCGGCCGATGACCATCTCGGCGAATCCATCCTGATCGAGATCGCCGACCGCCAGGGCATCCACCGAACTCTTGGCCCCGCCCGGGACCAGGTCGGAATGCCTGAAAGGGCCGAGGGTGTCCTGGACCGTGACGACGGTGCTGGTAGGATCCTGAGCGTCGGGGCCCACCGTGATCAGGACGTCATTCGGCAGATTGAACATCCGCCCGGCAGCTGTTCTAAAGCCCCAGGCAAGCGTGTCGGCATGCTGGCCCGGAATCGATTTGGTTACCTTCGAACCGGCTGTCTCGAGAACGGCGGTGACCACCCCGCCAGCCGGGGACGGCGCGCTCACGATGATGTCATCGTCACGCAGAAGCTGGCGCTGATTGGACAGGATGTCATCGACATTGGAAAAATCCGGGTCTGCAGCCGATGCTAAACCTGAAAAAGTGACAAGAACGAAGATACACAGAATGCACCACACCAAAGAAGAAAGATATAAGCTTTTTGAATCTCTCATGGTCGGCACCCCTTTCCTGTCCACATCCGATTTGCCCCAAGGCGCCCTGAAGCAGTATGATAAAGGTAAAACCAAACTGATTCGAGCTGCTTGGGCAGTTCGACCCTCCAATGCATGCAATGATCTGAGCGCGGATCATACCATAAAAGCAATCGATCTCTTTCATATTTCTACTTTCTTACCCGATTCCCTTCATCTGTGCTAAGATTGTTTTGTGACGAACTAGGCTTCCATGCTGTGGTTCCTACTCGGAGAACGACATGAGCGGCGACGTGACAATACGGCAGGGGGTTGGAACGCGATGGCTATCTCTCATCGCGCTGATCGTTATCATGGCTCTATCCTTGGCGCTGCTGCTTTGCGCCCTCAGCACCGCTCGGGACCATGACGCGAAACTAAAGGGGACAAACGCATCAGCGGGAATCGTCGGGCTGGAGTTGGTTTTGAGCGCCGAGCGCGCGGCTGCCCTTCTGGATGAGTGGAGACAGAGGACAGAAGACGGAACGCCGGTTTTTGCGCACGCCGAGCGAAGCCTTCAGCTCGACCGCCGGCTCATCCCCGGGTACGCGGTGTTCGGCGCCGCGCTGCTTCTGCTGCTCCTGACGACCCTGCGGGTACCGATCGACCGTTTCTGGCTGTGGCTGGTTGCCCTGCCTCTTGCAGCCGGCCTGGCTGACCTCCTCGAAAATCATTTCCTGGGGCGGATCCTCGTCGCCACGTCACCGCAGACGTCTCTGGTCATAGGCGCGGGCCTTTTCGCCCTGACCAAATTCTGTCTGCTCGGACTGAGCGTGATCGCGGGCATCGCTCTCCTGTGGTTCGGTCTGTTCCATCAGGCCACCAAACCTGCCGTCCAGGAATCCGAGCGCCTGGTACCCCTTCAGGAAGTCATCCGGCGGGAAAGGATCTACATCCAGAGCCGGCGGCGCAAGGCCGGAGTACCGGATACCGAAGACCCTGCACCTGTCGGGATGGCGCTTTCGGGGGGCGGCATCCGCTCGGCGACCCTTTCACTCGGTGTGCTTCAGTCGCTCTCAGCCTGTCCCCTCTTCAAGCGCATTGACTATCTCAGCACGGTCTCGGGAGGCGGGTATATCGGCTCCGCTCTCTCGAGCCTCCTCTCCTGCAAGAAATTGTATACGTATCTCGGCCCTGACGAACCGGCCCAGTTTGAATTCGAAGCCGAGGACGAAGCGCATTTCGATGTGAAAACCCCGGTGGACAGCCCTTTTCGGGACGACTGCCGCACCCCCCGCACCCCACACCGGCAGTGGCTCAGCGGCCGCATGGTCGTGGAACACCTGAGGGCGTTCGGGGACTATCTGGTCCGGAAACACCGGGCCTTCGACCGCGATGTCCTTCGTGCGCTCGGCACCCTCCTGACCGGCATTCTCTGCACCCTAGGGCTTTTCTTCAACCTCGTGATCATCGGTGCAGCCCTCGCCCTTCTGGCCTTGGCTCTGTGCGGGAGTGAACCCTTTCCCGACCCCTCGGGCGGGTATGCCGGCTCCCTGCTGGCGGGCGCCGGCGGGGTGGCCGGGCTTTTTTGGGCGGCTGGTGCCGGCGGCCTTTTCGCCATCGGCGCGGGCGTCGTCTGCGGGGCATGCGCGGACCGTGCGCCAAGGACCTGGTTCGAGCGAAGCGGAGACACTTACGAGGACGCAAGGCAGCGCCGAGCCCTTTGGGTGCTTGGGGGGCTCGCCCTTCCAGCCGCGTTCGTTGCTCCTGCGGCATTGGGGAGTTTCGTGCCGGAGATGCAGGATGCAGTCCTCGTGCCCCTCTGTTTCTACGCCGGCGGGTTCCTCTCCCTCGTTTTCGCCTATATTCTACTGGTATGCCTCTTTCCAGGAAAAGGGGAGCGCCGGTCCAACCGGAACAGCCGCTCCTATTTGAGCTCCATCATCGGTCTGTTCTTCTACCTCTTTCTGGCCGCCGTCTGTCTGGTGCTGATCAGCGCTCTTCTCGGCGCAGCGATCGCCAGGGGGCAAAGTCTTCCAAGCTCCGAGACCATCGTCGGCGGGGGCGGAGCAGGTCTCATCGGAGCGCTCGTCCTGGGCCTGATGGCGTGGTGGCGAAACCGCAGGCAGGAAAGCAAACAGGATAGCGGAGAGAGAATCAAAGGAGCGTTCGGTTGGCTCAAGACCTCATCGGAGGTCGTTCAGAAAATCGTGCTCGGCGCAGCGGCGGGGCTCGTTCTGGCGGCCGGCCTCATGCTGTGCATGGTGCTGGTCGAACAACTCCTTCGCTGGGCCGGCCCATCCGATCCCGGCGCGCTGCATTATCTCATCTTCAGCGCGGCGGCCGCCTTCCTGCTGATCCCCGGCTGTCTGGTCGACTTCAACAAGATCTCCATGCATTATTTTTACCGGGACCGTCTGGCTGAGGCTTATTTAAGCACCTTGGCTCGACCGCTCGGTCCGGTTCTGCAGGGCGGCCCTGAAATCAGGCGTGAGCACAGCCAGATGCGGCTTCTGGATCTGCACGGGCGCCCCGGCAATACAACCAGGACGAAGGCGCAGACGAAAGCGGCGGCTTCAGCGACCTCATCGGACGGCGTTCCGAGCAGGTCTTCCTTTGTACAGTATCGGCTGAAATCCCGTGCGTTCGATCGGGTGCAGATCTGGAAGGCGCTCGAGCCCGAGCCCGAGCCCTTCACGGGGGCGGTCACCGCCGCGCCCTATCACATCTACAATGCCTGTCTGAACCTCTCCACCGATCGTGACGCGGCCTATCGCAGCCGGAAATCGGACATCTTCATCTTCTCCAAACTCTATTGCGGCGCACCCGCGACCGGTTTTACGGACACTGGGGTCTATCGCTCCGGCGCCACGAAGGTCGCCCGGGTCTTGACCATATCGGGCGCGGCGATCAACTCGGCACTCGGACGTCAGACATTCTTTGCACAGGCCTTCGGCGCCACGCTCTTCAACATCCGGCTGGGGCAGTGGATGGAGAACCCGGGTTATCACGGCGGGAAACACATCGGAAGGCGGGAAACCATTATCTTCTGGCCCAAATACCTGCTGATGGAAGTCCTCGGCATGAGCGATTCACGCCGTCGCCTCGTGCACCTTTCCGATGGGGGGCACACCGGCGACAACCTCGGTCTCATATCGCTCCTGCAGCGCCGGTGCCGTCTCGTCCTGGTGGTGGATGCCGAATGCGACACCGATTGGAGCTTCGGGTCCCTCATGAACGCCATCCAGTATGCAGAAGCCGACATGGGAATCCGAATCGAACTCCGCTTAGACGATTTGAAGCCTGACAAAAATGGATTTGCCGCTAGACATTACGCCATCGGAACCATCCTCTATCCCGCAACCGACTCGGAGCCGAGCATGCAAGGCCGCTTGATCATCCTGAAATCGTCGGTGCACAAGGACGACGACGAAACGGTGCGAAAATACCGACAGACCCACCCCGTCTTTCCTCAGGAACCCACCTCCGATCAATTTTTCAGCGAAGAACAGTTCGAGGCCTACCGCAAGCTCGGTCAGAATATGGCAGACCAGTTGCTGGAAGACCACGCAGAACTCGGGCGGGGCAAGATTTCCCTCACTTGAAACGCAGAAATGAACAAATGGCGAGGTTATAGGATATGGCGAGAGGGGAGCAGCTCGGAAGACAATGGAAAATCATCCAGTCCTTGATTACATCCCGGCAGGGGCGATCCGCCGCAGATCTGGCCAGTGAACTCGAATGCCATCCAAGGACCGTTTATCGCGATCTCGAAGCACTGCAGATCGCCGGTTTTCCCATTTATACCGAACGGGTCGACGGAAAAAACCTCTGGTCCGTCCTGGACACCGTAAAGCATCAGATCCCCGTGCCGTTCACGCTGACAGAGTTGATGGCCCTCTATTTCAGCACCGATATGTTGAAGGTCTTCAGAGAAACCGCGTTTTATGATTCCCTCGAAAGCCTGTCGCAGAAAATCAAAACCACCCTACCGCCCGATTCTCTCCGCTACGTTAAAGGACTAGAGAAGACCATCGAAGTCGGCATCAAGCCCTACTGCGAGTACTCGAGGTTTCGTGAAATCCTGAACCGGGTCCACGATGCAGCGCTCCGGAGGAAGTCCATCGAGATGGTCTACTTCACCATGAGCCGCAGGAAGGAAAGCCGGCGTAAGGTCGACCCTTACCGTATCTGGTTTTTCAACGGGACTTTCTATCTGATCGCTTATTGTCACACCCGCTGCGCCGTCCGGATCTTCGCCGTCAACCGCATCAAGATGCTCCATCTGACCAATGAACCCTTCGCGGTTCAGGAAGGCTTTCGCTTCGACGCCTTCACGCAGTCGAGCTTCGGCGTCTTCCAGGGGGAGATGGTCCGGATCAAGGTCTGGTTCTCCCGGGAGGTCGGAGGCTACATCCGGGAGAAGATCTGGCACCCGAGTCAAAGCATCCTGCTTCAGAGAGATGGATCCGTCCTCTTTGAAGCCGAGGTGCCGTGGAGCGTGGAGATCAGGGCATGGATCATGGGCTGGGGGGCGGATGCCCTCGTGCTCGAACCGCAGTCTGTGCGGGAGGAAATCCAGGCCGAGGCGCGCCTCATCGCCGAGCGTTACGATGGAAGCGCGCAAGCACCTCCGCACGTCGAACCTGAACAAGAATCGCGTTCGTGACAGCCCGCTGATCGGCAGCGGCACCGGCCCGTACACCCTGTTATTGGAGATCATCACATAATGTCAGCTCCCAGGGTTTCGCCCTTTCGTGCTTTTTGCCCAACCACCTTCACGGAATCCACCGGCAAGAGTTTCCAGACGACGTTGAGCTCACCGTCGACCAGATGTTCGATCGCCGCTGCTGCAGCCTCTTCCCGACTTCGCACCAGCGTCGTGAAAACAAGTTCTGCCCCGCCCATGAATTGCCTCATTTCAAAAAGATAGACCGGCAGGCCATCATTGCTCATGGGTGCGCCTCCTTCTCTTCGATCCGTCCATGTCAAAGGGGGCAATCGCTTCATCCCCCTCACCGTAACTGAGCAGCACCCTAGCACAGCTGATTGACAGATCCGGTCACACGGGCGCACCTTTTATCGGATCGGCACGGGAAGCAGGTGACGATGTCTGAATCCTGAGGTCGAGTAAGAGAGATCATGAACTTTGATGGCTTTATCAGCTCGAAGTGCACGACACAGTCTTCGCGCTTTTCTCAGCGGCGCATGCTCTCCTACAGAAGCTCCAGACCTTTCCGCCACAGGTTCGCCTCGGCCTGCCGGCGTTTGATCAGACCGGAGGAGGGATCCCACAGCCGCTTCATGGATACGATCTGATCCTCCACCTCGCCGAGAATCGATTGAACCTGCTGTATGTCCGCCACGGCCTCGTCCGCCCGCGCGAGGATCGTCTGAATCTCCTTCATTTCCCTCCGCCGAGCTCCGCGCAGATCGGTTCCACGATTGAAGACGAGGCTGACCAGAACCGAACGGCACAGCGCAGGCAGACGCTCGAGCGAGGGATAAATCCCCTCGCAATCGGCGTAGAACCGCGGCAGGGTTTTTTCTATAAAAACCGACCAGGCATATTTGAAAGGAATCTCCACCCCGAGATGCCGAAGTTCCCGAGCACGGGTTTTCGTCCCGCGTCTACCGATGTCTCTGGCCAGTTCAGCCAGAACGGCATCGGATAGATGAGAGCCCCAAGACGCGATGAAATCCGCCTCGGTATTCCATTTCAGATCATATCCGACGCCGATGGTGATGCCGCTCTGCTCGCCGGGATAATGGGGCCACCGCGTGTAGAGATCGTAATAGGCGAGGCCGCCTGTCTCCTCGAGGGCGATGAATGCCAACCCATTGGTGTCAAGCTTTGGAAACGGCTCCGGCCTGGATTCCAGCCATGTCCAGAGCGTTAAACCAGCGATCCCCGACACGGGCTGACCGGCATAATCCTGCGCGTACCGGACGCCCCTCTGAGTCGCGAGGCCGAAATCCCCGTCCGCAATCAGCATCGCTCCGACACGGTTGAGAAAAGACTGCAGCCTGTAAACCGCTTCGCCCTTGTCTCCTCTTTTCAAATCCGGATTCGGCATTGTCCGCTCCTCCCGAAAAGTTCGTTTGTGGATGACGTTCATCGGTATGTGTTTTCAAGCCATCGATTTCACAAAAAGAAACATTTGAAAGGGGGCCTCTTCCGTGCCCTCCAGAGATTCATACCCCGTGAAAGATCTCTTCCCATCTCCTGTCTCAGGCTCCCGTCGAAGATTGCCATGCCGCTCCCGTTTCCACGATGATCTTGGTGCCTCAGCGGACGGCAATCCCGAAAATGATCGACCCGATGACCAGGTCAGGCATGCACGACCCGGTCGGATAGACGCGTCCGCCACTAATGGGCCCGGATTCAACTCCCGGCCGTGCTATGCCCATTCTTCAAGCTATATGCAGTGGCCGCCTGATTGCACGCAGAAGCATCGGCATTCCGAGGCCCTTTTTGACGGAGGATGACTAGGCTGATTTCACCGGGCACCCACAGCCGCAGCCGCGGTCCCCAGGTCCCGGTGCCGCGGGAAACGATCAAATTCATCCCTCCGCGCTCGTACATCCCTTCGACCAGGGGGTAGAGGACCCGCACCAAGTGCTTGAACGGCCATATCTGGCCGTTATGGGTGTGACCTGAAAGCATGAGATCCACGCCGGCCTTCGCTGCACGGCCGGTCAGCCAGGGCGTGTGCGAAAGGAGGATAGTCGCCCCCTCAGGCCTGCCCCGCAGTGCTCGATCCAAGTTGGCCTCCCCCTCCCCCGGGCGCCGTCGGGCAACCGTCAAATCATCGACCCCCGCAAGCACCAGACCGTCAACCGGCTGCGCCCACTCGTTGGCGAGGAGGCGAATTCCGGCGCCCGCAAGGATCTCGCCGGTCACATCCCGGCGATTGGAGCGCACCGCATCGTGGTTTCCCCGCACAGCCCACACGCCCAACGGCGCCGAAAGCCGCTGCATCACCGGCACCATCTCCAGGGGGTCGACCCTGCGCTCGAACAAGTCCCCGGCCAGAACGATCACATCCGGCCGGAGATCCATGGCCTGGTCGATGCGGGCGCTCAACCAGCCGGGCCCCAGCAGCGCCTCACCGATGTGCAGATCGGCCAGGGCCGCGATGGTCAGACCGTCCAGGGTGTCGGGCAGTGCGTCAACAGCCACCTCATAGGTCTCGACGACCGGGGGCCTAAGGGCCTGCACATGCCCAAGGATGATCGACATCACCCCGAAGACTGCACCCACCAAGCGTAAGCGGTTCAGCGACCTCCTGAACAGCAGTCCGAACCCGGAAACCAGATCGGCGATGAAAAACCCGACCGCAGCGAGAAAAACGCAGCCCACCCACTGCATTCCGACCACCTGGAGCGCATTGGATACAATGCCGGCCCCCTGCCCCCTATAGACGCGGCTCAGAACGAACACGATCCAGCATGCCAGACCGACGGCGATCAACCCTGCGCGGTTCAGATGTCGCTTCCGCACGGTCAAGGCACCCAGACGGTTAAAGACATAGAGTTGCAGCACCGTTACGACCGTGATCAAACCTATTCCGAAGACGAAAATAGGATCCTCCTACTCCAGGGTGAATCCGATGTCGGACATCCCGGAAAGGCTGTAAGGCGCTGCCGCTCCTTCGCAGCGATGAAGACGACCAGTGCAATGCCTCATACGTTTCAAAGCAGGGGGCCCAGCAGCCTGCAGGCGTTGTCGACAAAACGGCTCCCGGCGCTGCGGGAGTTCCAGACATCCGGGTCCAGCCGCTCGGAGTCACGAAGGTAGCGTTCCTGAAGGTCACGAAGACGACCGGTGAAATCGCGGTCGTACACCAGGAGGGAGATCTCCGAATCCAGCCAGAAACTGCGCATGTCGAGATTGACCGACCCGAAGACGCTGACCGCCCCGTCGATGGTGAGACTCTTGGTGTGGAGGAGTCCGCCGTTGAAAAGCGCAATCCGAACCCCTGCCGACATCAGATCGTCGAAGTGGGCCGCACTTGCGTGGCGGACGAGCAGTGAATCGTTCCGGGCCGGAATGATCAGGGTCACCGCCACACCGCAGAGAGCGGCCGTCGTGAGCGCGGTCAGCAGCGCATCGTCGGGGACGAAATAAGGCGTAGTCATTACGAGTTCGCACTCGGCGCCATACATGGCCTTGAGCAGCACTTGGTGAATCGACTCCGCCTGGAGGTCCGGACCGGAAGGCACGACCTGCACCACCGAACCGCCCGGCATGGCCGATTCCGACACTGTCCACACCCTCGGCGGCTCGAAGGTGGCGCCTGTTTCGACCGACCAATCGAAAAGGAATACACCGTCGAGTGAGGCAGCGGCCGGCCCCGTAATACGCACCATGGCGTCCACCCATTCCCCGACACCCGCCTTTTGTTTAAAGAAGCGGGGGTCGACCAGGTTCTGGCTGCCCGTGTAGGCCAACCGCCCGTCTATTACGGCGATCTTCCGATGATTGCGCAGGTCGGTGCGCGTGGCAAGCGCACGTACGAGTCCGGTCGGCCAGGCAGCCCTGAGGTCGACGCCTGCGCGACGCAGCCTCCTGGCCTGAACCCCCTTCAGAAATGTCTTGCTTCCGAGCGCATCCGCGATCGCCCGGCACTGCACCCCACGCTGAGCCGCGCGGATCAGGGCGTCCACGATCTCTCCTGTGCGGCCTTTCTCCTCCCAAATATAGAAGCAAAGATGAAGCGTTTGCTCCGCCGCGTCGATGTCGCGGATCATATGGTCGAAGACCGACTCGAAATCACTGAGGAGCAGCGTTTCATTCCCCGGCAGGGCGGGGAAACCCTGGAGGCGCTCGGCGTGGCGTCGAAGCGGCTCGCCTGGAGGACCGATTGGCAAAGACACAGTTACCGCTTGGGCCCCGAGGGACGTCTGCCACCGGGTCAGCCGGGGGACACCACTCCGAATCCGCACGGCACGGCTCAGGCCAAGCCGTTTTTCGCCGAAGAGCAGATAGACCGCCGCGCCTGCGAGGGGCACACTGAAAACCACTGCCAACCAAGCCATCGCAACACCCACAGGAGGCCGACGCATGATCACACGGATCGACAGGATTACAATGACGACCCAGTGAACCACCAGAACGGCGGTGGAAACCATGTGTGGATTCAAGCTAGTATCCTTCCGGAAATGATTTCCGGGTACGACCCGGTTTCCAATCGGGAAATGAGGATTTTTTGCAATTATAAAGGAAATCGAATGATTGCGCTGAGGCGTACGGATTTCGCACCCTATAAGCAAGCACGCAGATCGACGCCGAGATTGGGCAAAAAGGCCGTTTCCTGACGGTAACCAGGCAGAACAGGAACCACACGCGAAAGGGAGCAAGCTTATGGGGTCCGGAGAGTGTTCCAGAAGAAAGCGGAATCGTCAATCTTTTCCTGGAACGTCATCTTGCCAACTAGAAGCCTCTTTTTGACACCGAAATGAAGCGTTTAAGCATAGAAAATGCGCTTTTTAACCACGACATTCAAATATTTTCAGCATGTTATGTTGGTCCGACCCCAATTTTAGTTTTAGATAGTGCATCAGGGCGGTTCGGGAGGTCTCCACCATCTCCAGGGATCTGACCTCCAGGATGATCTTCATGATGATCGAAAAATCGAGCATATCCAGGGCATGACGCCAATCGAGCGTCCCTTCTTCGAGGCCGATGTGCTCGTCGTGCTGCCCCGAATTGTTGCTGGCATGCACGTAGACCACCCTGTTTCTCACTTCACGCAGGAAGACGTCGATCTCGCAGCCGAGCTCGCCGCGCCCGCAGCCGTTGTTCAGATGCCCGAGATCGAGCACATATCCGAGCTGCGGAAAACTCTCAAGGATGTCATACGCATAATCAGCGACCAGGATGCTGTTCGATTCGTACAACATGTCCACGCCGAGATCCGCTGCATACTGGAACACCTCTCTTAGGCGCCGCTTGTCCTCTCGACACAGGATCCCATCGTTCAAATGGAACACAAGCTGCCGGGCCTCGAGAAAACGGCACACATCGAGTTCCGCGGTCAATACGGCCAGGTTGGCCTTGGTGAAAGAAGGGTAGGGCTGGAAAATGCCGGCCGTACCGGAGTGGATGCTCAGGTCGAACCCCTCCATGTACCGTTTGACCTTTTCCAGGAAATAGAGATTGAAATGCAGTTTGGAGTTCCGCCGATTGATCTCGACAGCCTCGAATCCCAGCCCGGCAATGTGTTTATACCATTTGGCCTCCTGGACAACTTGCGTCGTAATGCCGACTACTGGGACCATTGGCTTTTCATTCCAAGGCTTGAGCATGGACGGGGCGGATGACCCTCTCCCCCTGGAAAGAGGCCGCTCGACACGCGGGAACACCCTCGAGGCAACCCCGGAGAAGAAAGAGGGTCTATAGAGCCGCCGGCGGCCTCTTCAAACCGCATGGCATTTGAGCGGGCGGGAAAAAGCAGGGCTTTCGAGCAGGGATGCCCCCATTGCCACATAAGGCGCCTCGCCCTGGCACCCTCGACAGATCGAGCCGTCTGTGACAGGGTAGGCCTCTCCGCAGACCATGCAGATCTTGAATCCCTTGCGGCGCCGCACCTTGATAAACTCCGGATCGAGCTGCACGGCCTGTAGGCTGCACACACTGGCTCCGGCGGTCTTGATCTCCTCCAGAAGGCGGACGGAATCCTGCTGTTTCTTCGGTTTGAGCTTGAAGTACCAGCCTTTCAATTCCGGCCAGCCCTCCATTTTGGACGCATCGACATAGACGCGCACCCCTCTGCCGCTCGATTTGTCATACAGGACCAGCGCATAGCGGCCCAGATCGATCACCTTGAGCCATCCGTTGCCCGTCGTGCACGGCGTCAGCAACTGGATCGCATCGGGCAGGCAGGCACGGGTCTCGCAAAGGGCGTCGAAAAACTCCCCTTCGGGGAGGTTGCCAAGCGCCAGGTCCACCATGAAACCACCCAGCACGACACCCGGGGCGACTGTTCCATGGAACCGGCGAACCGCCTCGAGATATTCATCGTAGGTGTAGGAACCGATCTTCATGAGAAATACTCCCATATGTTGAGTTCAATGGCAATCTCTTCTCTTGCGGTTATCCGATTCAATCCCGGAGCGGCAAGGAAAAGATCGGCCAACGGTCAGCTTTTTGCCTTTCTGACGATTTTTCTCTTCTCCTCCGGGATCGGCGGCGGTACGGGCTCGCCGACGAGCTTCTGCACCGCGCCGAAGCGCGGGGGGCAGACCTCGTAGCAGGTCCCGCACTTGATGCACTTGTCCTGGTCGATCACATGGATCAGGTTCTTCCCCCCGATGATCGCCTCGGCCGGGCAGCGCCTGAAGCACGTCATACACGCCTGGCACTTCTCCGGGTCGATGTAGTAGGAGGCCACGTCGCGGAACAGCTCCTCGATCTCCTCCCGGGTGTAGAACCCTTCGTACTCCGCCTTGTTCGTCAGACGGTGTTCGAGCTTCTCCCGCTTCACCACCTTGATGTAGGGAATCAGCTTCCGGACCGCATCGAGCTTCTCCTTCAGCTGCGCAGGGTCCAGGCCCTCCCCTTCGCCGATCGGGCCCAGCTCCTTGATCGTCCGGCTGAAATCCGTCATGTACTCCGCAAAGGGGATTCCGTCCCCGGCCGACATGAACTTGATCCGCAGCCGCTCCGGATTCAGCCCGATGTGCTCCATGATCCGTTTGCACAGCAGCACCATGCTCAGCGTATGGTAGTTCCCGTGCGTGATGTAGTTGCATTCGCCTAAATGACAGCCGCCTATGAACACTCCGTCCTGTCCGTTCGAGAAGGCCCTGAGCACAAACTCCAGATCCACCCTGCCCGAGCACATGACGCGAATCAGCCTGATCTCATTCGAATATTGTAGTCTGGAAACTCCAGCCATGTCAGCGGCGCCGTACGCTCACCAGTGGCATACAAACCCGAGCATCCTGGGCTTAAATTTGGCCCCTGCACTCATTCCTTCTCACCCCCTTCGCCGCTCATCCCGGCGTTGCCTGGTTTTTCGATCATCCTACACATCTCCAACCGCCGCATCCATCTGCGGCAGGCCCTCTTCCTCCGGTATCGCCGCATCGATCTGGCTGATGATCTCCTCGTCCGTAAAGTGCTTCAGCCGGATCGCCCCGGTCGGACACGCCGCGTTGCACAGCCCGTCCCCCTTGCACAGCACCGGGTTGACCACCGCCTTCTGACCCTGGCGCGTATCCCGGAACTCGATCGCTCCATAGGTGCAAGCCGCAAGGCACGCCCCGCACCCCATGCACTTCTTCTCCTCCACCTCGCACACCGCACCCGACACCGTCACGATGTCGTGCGAGAGCAGGGTCAGCGCCCGGCCCGCGGCCCCGTAAGCCTGGTTGATCACCTCCGGGATGTGCTTCGGGTAGTGCGCCGTGCCGCACAGGTACACGCCCTGCGTCGAAAACTCCACCGGCCGCAATTTGACGTGCGCCTCCTTGAAAAAATCATCCGGACCGAGCGAGATCTTGAACTGCCGCGACAGCTCCTCCGCCCCGGCCGCAGGGATCACCGCCGCCGACAGCGTGAGGTAGTCCGCATCGATCGCCAACTCCTCCCCGAGGATCGGGTCGGGCACCACCACCCGCACCACCTTCCGGCCCCCTTCCTCGGCCTCGCTCACCTGCGGCTTCTGCTCCGGCTCCCACCGGATGAACTTCACGTCCCGGTTCGACGCCTCCCGGTAATAATCCTCCCGGAACCCGTAGGTCATCATNTCCCGGTACAGNACATAGACATCCATCTCNGGGTTGAGNTCCTTCAGCTTCAGCGCGTTNTTCACCGCCTGGCTGCAGCACACCCGGCTGCAGTACTGCCGGTCCGCCTGCCGGCACCCCACGCACTGGATCATCACCACGCTCTGCGCACCGGCAAGGGCCTCGTCCTTGCGCGCGATCCGCTCCTCGAGTTCGAGCTGCGTCACCACCTGCTCGTTCTGCCCATAGAGGTACTCGGTCGGCCGGTATTCCACCGCACCGGTCGCGATCACCGCCGCCCCATGGTGGATCTCCACCTCCCGATGGCCCGTCTTCACCCGCGTCACGAAGTTCCCCACGTACCCGGTCGCCTCCGTGACCTCCGCCTCCGTGTAGACGTGGATCAGCCGGTGCTGGTAGACCTCCCGTTCGAGCTCGTGCAGGTACTTCTGGACATCCAGGCCTTCGAGGGTATAGTGGATCCGCCGCGCCATCCCGCCCAGGTCCGCCTCCCTTTCGAGCAGGTAGACCTCGTGGCCCTGTTTGGCGATCGACAGCGCGCAGGTCATGCCCCCAATGCCCCCGCCCACCACCAGGGCCGTCTTGTTCACCGGCAGGTCGATCTCCTGCAGCGGCTCCAGCAGGCAGGCGCGCGCCACCGACATCCGCGTGATGTCCTTCGCCTTCTGCGTCGCCTCCTCCTTCTCCTTCGAGTGCACCCACGAGTTGTGCTCCCGGATGTTCGCCATCTCGTAGTAGTACTGGTTGATCCCCGCCTCCCGCAGCGTGTCGCGGAACAGCATCTCGAGCGTCCTCGGCGAGCAGGCCGCCACCACCACCCGGTTCAGCCCCTTCTCCTTGATCATGTCCGTGATCTCGTTCGCCGAGTTCGTCGCACAGGAAAACAGCTGCTCCTGCGCATGGACCACATGGGGCAGCGTCAGGGCGTAGTCCACCACCGAGGGCACATCCACCACCCGGCCGATGTTCGCCCCGCAGTGGCACACGAACACCCCCACCCGAGGCTCTTCCTCCGAGACATCCTTCTCATCCGGATAGACCCGCTCCGTTGTCAGCCTCCCACGGCGGCGGTCCAGAAACTCCCCGCACTGCGACCCCGCCCCGCTCGCACTGAACACCGACTCGGGGATGTCCAGCGGGCCCTGGAAACCACCGCTCACAAAGATCCCGGGACGGCTCGTCTCCATCGGGTTCGTCGGGTGGATCTCGCAGAACCCGTGCTCCGTGCATGCAACCCCGAAGGTCTCCGCCAGCGCCTTCGCACCCACCGGCGGGTTCAACCCCACCGACAGGACCACCATGTCGAACGCCTCTTCCTTCACCCCTTCGTCCGGGGTCGCGTAGCGGATAAACACGTTCTTCGTGACCGGGTCCTCCCGCACAACCGATGCATAGCTGCGGATGAACCGTATCCCCGGAAGCTGCGAGGTCCTCTCGTAGTANCGCTCGAAGTCCTTCCCGTACGAGCGNACGTCGTTGTGGAANATCGTGCACTCCGCCTCCGCGTCGTGGTCCTTGGTCAGGATCACCTGCTTCTGCGCGTATGTGCAGCAGACCGCCGAGCAGTAGCTGTTGTCCCCCGGCGTCACCCGCCGCGAGCCCACGCACTGGATCCANGCNATCTTGTGCGGNTGCTTCTTGTCCGAGGCCCTCAGGATCTCCCCCTCGTATGGACCGGTCGCGCACAACAGCCGCTCGAAGTCCATACTCGTCACCACGTTCTGCAGCCTCCCGTAGCCGTATTCATGCTTCACGCCGGGGTCATACGGCTCGAGACCCGAAGAGAGCAGGATCGCACCGACCTTCACCTCACGCTTCACTTCCTTCTGGTTCAGGTCGATCGCATTGGTCTTGCACACCCCTTCGCAGATCCGGCACTTCTTCTCTTTCAGATACAGGCAGCTCTCGTCGATATAGGCGATCAGCGGGATCGCCTGCGCAAAATAGATGTGNACCGCCTTGTTGTCGCTGATCTCCTGGTTGTATTGGTCCGGGTACTGCACCGGGCAATACTCCGCGCAGGTCCCGCACCCCGTGCAGTTCTCCTCGATGATATACCGGGGCTTCGTCCTCAGGGTCACCCTGAAATCCCCCGCTTCCCCTTCGACTCGGTCCACCTCGGTGTAGGTGAGGACCTCGATGTTCGGATGCCGGCCGACCTCGACCAGTTTCGGNGAGAGAATTCACATCGAACAGTCGTTGGTCGGAAACGTCTTGTCCAGCTGCGCCATGTGGCCGCCGATCGCAGGGGATTTCTCGATCATGTANACCTTGAACCCCGCCGTGGCCAGATCCAGCGAGGCCTGGATCCCGCTGATCCCCCCGCCCACCACCAGCACGTCCCCGAAATCTTCCTTCCCGAGACCCTTGCACAGTTGTCGGATCTTCTCTTCCAGCACGTGTTCTTCTTTTTCCACTTTCTTCACCTCAGCAGATCGGTTGCGGCCCCAGGGCAGGGGCCTTTGCATCCGCGCTCAATCGTNTCCGCCGGAAAGGCCGCGCTCCGGCCCTTCTCCTGCAGGACTGCAAACCATATCATCTCATCCGGCAATGACTTCCCGGATGATCTCGGTGATCTCCTTGATCTCCAGCTTATCCTCCAGCTCCAGCGTCAGCCGGCTGTCCTCGAAGTTCGCGATGCAGTAAGGGCAGGCCGTCGCCAGCACCTCGGCCCCGGCCTCGATCGCCTGCTCGAGCCTCAGATCCGAAAAACGCTCCCCTTTCGGCGTCTCCATCCAGATCCGGCCCCCGCCCCCGCCGCAGCACANGCTGTCGCTCCGGCAGTCCGCCATCTCNACCAGTTCGAGGCCCGGCACCCGCTTGAGCGCCTCCCGCGGCGCGTCGTAGATCCCNTTGTGACGCCCGAGATAGCACGGGTCGTGGTACGTCACCCGCTTCGGGTACTCCTTTTCGAGGGTCAGCCGCCCTTCCTCGATCAACTGCGCAACAAACTCCGAGACGTGAACCACCTCGAAGTGCACGCTGAACTCCGGGTACTCGTTCTTGAACGTGTGGTAGCAGTGTGGCGAGGAGACCAGGATCTTCTTCACCCCGCTGTCGATGAAGGTCTTGATGTTCTCCTTCGCCAGGCGCTTGAACAGCTCTTCGTCCCCGGTCTTCCGGATGCTCTCCCCGCAGCAGTTCTCCTTGCTCCCCAGAATCCCGAAGCTCACCCCCGCCTGGTTCAGAATGTCGGCCGTCGCCTGCGCCACCTTCTTCAACCGCGGATCGTAGCTCGGGTAGCAGCACGGAAAATACAGCACCTCCTTCTCCTCGGTAAACTCCTCCACCGAGTGGCCTTTCGCCCAGTCNGCCCGCTTCTTCCGCTCCTCGCTCAGCGGGTTGCCTTCCCCCACCAGGCTCGCGCTCACCGTCCGGACCGCCTTCACAGAGGTCGGGAACACCCCGTATTCCGTCGCCACCCGCCGCAGCGCGATCCCCGACTCGATCTGCTTGACGTCCCTCGGGCACTGCTGCGGGCATCTCCCGCACGTCGTGCAGCGCCAGATCTCGTCGCTCTCGATCTCGGTCATCCCGAACGCGGCCTGCCGCACGATCTTGCGGATGCTGAAGTTCCGCACCCGGTTCCACGGACACACCGTGTCGCACAGCCCGCACTGGAAGCAACGCTTGAATGCGTCCCCGCCGTTCGCCTTGATGACATCGATAATTTCCTTGTAATCGGCTACCGCTTCCACTGTCTTTTTCTATCCTCTTCTATTGCCNTGCTGCGGGCATCTCCCGCACGTCGTGCAGCGCCAGATCTCGTCGCTCTCGATCTCGGTCATCCCGAACGCCGCCTGCCGCACGATCTTGCGGATGCTGAAGCTCCGCACCCGGTTCCACGGACACACCGTGTCGCACAGCCCGCACTGGAAGCATCGCTTGAATGCGTCCCCGCCGTTCGCCTTGATGACATCGATAATTTCCTTGTAATCGGCTACCGCTTCCACTGTCTTTTTCTATCCTCTTCTATTGCCTTGGGTTTTCAGGGCTTCAAGGACATCCGGGTCAGGGTATCCACAAGCTTGTCCAGGCCGTATCTGTCGGCCAGCGCCTCCAGGCCGATCTCGAGCGCCTCTTGCGGTTCGGCCTCTTCGACCTCCTCCTCCCGCTCCTCGAAGACCAGGACGTCGTTCAGACACCACTCGACGCATAGGGGCATCTCCTCGCCTTCGCACATGTCGCATTTGAGGGGAAGGCCGGAGTCGGGCTCCTTGAAGATATCCCGGGATGGGCAGGCAGCCCGGCAGAAGGCGCACTCGTCGTATTCCTTCCCGTCGATCACGTACTTGTCCCTGCCCATGCACTCGGCCGGGGCGTACTCGCCGGCGAACACCGGAAGCCAGATATCCTTGAGCGGATGTCGGATGATCTGGATGCGGGACCTCGCGGGGTTGTTGCTGCTGTATTTCGGCGCAGCGTGAAAAGCGGAACAGACCACCTCACAGAGCCGGCAGCCGTTGCATTTGTCGGCATCAATTTTGATCGTTTTGATCTTTTTCATGATCTTGGCCATTTTCCAGTATCCCTCTCTTCACCAACTCTTCATAAACGTAACCCAAGTCCAGTTCCATCAATCTCTCTTTGGTAGGAACGCCGTTGTAGTTCCATCCCTTATAGGTGTAATAGGTCGTCAGGAGCTCTTCTTCGAGTTCGGGGAACCGTCTCTTCCAATGGTCTTCGGGCGGCTTCTCATCGGCCCGGGTCAAACCCCGCAGATTGTTGTAGGCTCGATGCAGGTTCCGGCTCCGGTTGGCGATCTTCTTCAGGCCGGTCTCGTCCAGATCCATCCCGGTCGCAGCGGAGATCAGTTTTGGGTAATTGTGGATGTGATACGGAGGTTTGAGACAAAAAGAAGCCATCCCGGCGCATAAACACAGGGCGTCGTCGATGTTGTGGAGCATCTCCATCCAATCCACGATCTCCGAAGATATCTCAGGGGTGGGATAATAGGGATTGGCATTCTCCCCGCGCGGCTCCCAGTCCAACACATATTGTTTGAACCTTTCATCCGGGACCTGAGGCCAGTCCTTGACGAAGGCCTCTCTTTCCTCCCGGGTCGCGAAGGGCGCCTGCGGCCAATTGCCTTCGATCTGGGTAATGCTCACCTTCTCGTTGGTGGAATACATCAGGTAATAAAGGGGGTCCATCATTCCGAGCTTGAGCGGAAGCTGCTCGTGTTTCTTGATGGTGTTGTGCGCAAAGGCTTCTGCGCCCTTCCCGATCCTGCGGGCCGCATAGTAGGTGCCGTCGGCCAGGACATCCCCGATGCCTTCACGGTGAGCCACCCGGTCGAGCAACCATAAAAACCGGCCTTCCTTGTCGGAGGGACATCCCTCGAAATCCTTGTCCGTCAGGATACCGGCCTCGTAGAGCTCGACCGCAAAGGCCAGGATCTGGGGGGTTGAAAACGAGTCCACCCCGTATTCGGTCGCGCGGTAGAGGATTCTCCAGGCGAAATCCAGATTGTCCACGTATGCGGCCATGGCATAGGTCAGTTTCCCGAAGCACTTGGCCATGTATCTTGGCGTATCCTTGTAAGAGATCAGGCCGCCGCACTGCTGCGGACAGTTGAAACAACTGATCAGCCGCTTGATGGCCCCCAACTGCTTCTCCGTCCAGTCTTCCTCGATCTGTTTGGTCCAGAAACCCTTCCTCCGTGTACGGGCGTTTCCCCAGGCGAAGTTTTCCGTGTGCCATTTCTCGTCCGTGTGTTTCATCTCCTGAGGCGACCCGATACCGGACAGGATGGTCATCACGCCGGGGATGGGATTGGCATTGCGGTAATCGATGTAGTCCCTCACCTCTTTGAGGTGCATCATGAACTCGGCCCCACGCGCAAGGTTGACATCCTTGGTTCCCCGGACCGCGACCGCCTTCAGCTTCTTGTCCCCCATGACCGCTCCGCCGCCGAGCCGGCTGGCGCTGGAACGGCCCTGCTCGATGGAGGCGGTGAAGACGCGGTTTTCACCGGCCGGACCGATAGCGGCGACCTGAGCCCGCGGCTCCCTCAACTCCTGCCGGATCAACTCCTGGGTCTCCAGCGCCCCCTTCCCCTCGAGATGCGTGGCATCGCGCAACTCCACCTTGTCGTTGTTGACCCACAAATAGACCCATTCCGGGGACTTGTTCCGAAAAACGATCTTGTCATAGCCCGCATACTTCAATTCGGCCGACCAGAAGCCCCCCATCAGGGGATAGGCCAGCATCTCGTTCTGCGGGGAAATGAAGGTGACGATCGTACGGTTCGCGCTGAAGGCTGGTGTCCCGTTGAACAAACCGGTGCTGAAGGTCAGCAGATTCTCCGGGTCGAACGCCTTGACCTCGGGCGGGACCCTGTCCCACATCAATTTGACGCTGGTGCCAAGCCCGCCCAGGTGGAGTTCCATCAGCTTCGGATCGGTCTCCACCCGCTCGATGTTCCCCGTCGCCAAGTCGATTTCTAAATTGTATCCTGTTTCCGCGTATCTCATGTTTCACCCCTTCCTGCCGCACTGGATCTCGATCACATTGGATATCCGCAGTTTTCTATCTGGAATAAACATCAGAAAAATCAAAGCATTTATTTATATCAAATCTGATATAACACCCTTCCGAAAAATGCCGCAGAAAACCTGCGGCGGACATCCCCATGCCGATGAGATGTGCACATGGACTCAGCGTTGTAACCCCAAGAGGGGCGATGCGGGATCGCGCAACCGGCTCCCCATGCTCCCCCCGATCAGATGGCAGCGGCGGATGTTTCCGCCCGGACGCTGTTTACGCGATCAGCACCAGGCATGGCCGGCCCCTTTCAACTCGAGCAAAACCAGACGTAGCAGGGCTCCCTTCACCCGAGAGGACACCTTGTTCGATACGGCTATAATATAATCACATTGTCACTAAACACAGAATTTACATGAATGTCAATAAAAAATTACAGCTCCAGATGATTTATTTTTGCGGATTTTATTGTGGAACACCTTGAGCGCCCTTTTTGTGAACCAACGCACCTAGCGATTCACGTCAGGCACAAAAGCGGTTCTGCATGGGGCATGAGGACAGCCACGCCAATGGCACGATCCCCTTCAAGCGGCAATGGATAATCCACTCGAACAAACCCGCGTTCGCGCGGAACAGGACAGCAGAGTGAAGAACCCATCCTTGGGTAACCCGAAGAACGTCGGGGACACGAGATCGAGCACCCCGGGGAAATTCGACCCCGGGGCGCCCGGCGGGTGAGGGGACCAACCGGTCATCCACCGCAGTGGAAAACGGTTGCAGGAAGGAGTCTCCGCTGCACGCCAGAAAGGCGCAATATGCCCTGCACCTGTGCCTTCGCTCCCGGCTCAAATCTTCTCGACCTGGACGGCACAGGCCTTGTACTCCGCAGTGAGCGTTTCGGGGTCGTAGACCGGGTTCGTGAGCCAATTGGCGCAACCGTCCCGAAAATGAAACGCCATCCAGACAAGCCCCTGAGGCACCTGGTCGGTGACCTTGGCCTTGACATTGACCTGACCCCGCCGTGATCGGACACGGACCGTGTCTCCATGCCGCACACCGAGCCGCTCAGCGTCGATGGGGGAGATGTCGGCCGTCTCCTCTCCGAGGAGATCGTTCAGCCCCCCTGACCGACCGGTCTGGGTGCGGGTATGATAATGGTAGAGGCGCCTGCCCGTACTGAGCACGAACGGGTAGTCCTCGTCAGGGATCTCCGCGGGCGGCGTCCAGTCGACCGGCATAAACTGCCCCAGGCCGCAGGTAAACTGCCCGTCGCGATGCAGAAAACAGGTTCCGGGGTGCGAGATGTCCGGACACGGCCACTGCAATCCGTCCTGCTCGATCCGATCATACTTGATCCCCGCAAGCGAGGGGGCAAGCTGCGAAATCTCCTTGTCCCACAAGTCCCGGCCGTCCTCTGACGCCCATTCCTGCCCCATGCGCTTCGCCAGTTCGCGGAAAATCCACCAGTTGGGGCGAGCTATTCCGGGAGGCGTACTCACCTTGCGCACACGGCTCACACGACGCTCGCTGTTCGTGAAGGTCCCGTCGTCCTCGCTCCACGCCGCGGCCGGGAAAACCACATGGGCGAAGCGCGTAGTCTCGGTGGGGAAAATATCCTGGCAGACCAGGAATTCCGCCGAGGCCAGACAATGTTCGACATGGCGGATGTCCGGTTCCGTGTTGGCCAGATTTTCACCAAAGATGTAAAAGGCCCGCACCGACTTGTCGACCAGCCCGTCCATCATTTGAGGGATCATCAGGCCGACCTTTTCCGGGAGCTTCCGGACCCCCCAGGCCTTTTCGAACTTGGACCGCGCCGCGAGGTCGACCACCTTCTGGTACCCAGGGAACACATTGGGCAGCGCTCCCATGTCGCAAGCCCCCTGGACGTTGTTCTGCCCGCGCAGGGGGTTCACGCCCGCGCACTCCTTCCCGAGGTTGCCGAGCAGCATCTGCAGATTGGCGCAGCTCATGACATTGTTCTTGCCGCAGGTATGCTCGGTGATCCCGAGGGTGTAGCAGAGCATGGCGGGCTTGACCTCGGAGAGCATGCGGGCGGTCTCTTCGATCATGCCCTCCGGAACCCCGCAGATCTCCGCAGCGCGCGAGGGAGGATATTCCCGGACCTTTTCCTTGAGGGCATCGAAACCCACGCAGCAGCCCTGGACAAAGGCCTTGTCGTAACGTTCGTCCCGTATGAGGACATGCATGAGGCTGTTCAGAAACGCGATGTCCGTGCCGACGCGGATGGGGACGTGGAGATTCGCAAAATCCACCAGGGAGTGCCTGCGTGGGTCCACGACGATCAGTGTGGCCCCCCGGTTCACCGCGTTCTTGACGAAGGTGGCGGCCACGGGATGGGCCTCGTTCATGTTCGATCCGATGACGAGGAAACACTTCGCACGCTTGAACTCTTCGAAGGAGTTGGTCATAGCGCCCGATCCGAAGGATGTCGCCAGCCCGGCGACGGTCGGGGCGTGTCAGGTCCGCGCGCAGTGATCGATATTATTGGTGCCGATCACTGCGCGGAAGAGCTTCTGCATCTGATAGGAATCCTCGTTGATGCTGCGCGCGCAGCTGACCCCGGCAATGGCGTCCGGACCGCTCTCAGCGATGATCTGCTTGAATTTCCCGGCCACCAGATCCAGGGCCTCGTCCCAGCCGGCCTCCCTGAACCGGTCTCCTTCCCGGATCAGCGGCGTCTTCAACCGCTCCTCCGAGTAGATGAAATCATACCCGAAACGCCCCTTGACGCACAGACGCCCCTTGTTGGGCGCGCCCTCCTCGACAGCCGTCACCTTGACGATGCGGCCGCCCTTCACGTGCAGCCACTGCTGGCACCCGACACCGCAATACGGACAGGTCGTCCGGACCTTGGTCTGCTCCAGCGGAAGCCCCAGCCCCAGGGACTTTTTCTCCACAAGAGCACCGGTCGGACACACCTGCACACACTGTCCGCAGAAGACACAATCGCTTTGGTGGTAAGGCCGGTCGCCTTTTGTGACGATCTTGGTGGCCGCACCCCGGTAACCGAAGCTGATGGCGCGGTTAACGACAATCTCGTTGCAGGCCGCGACGCAGCGGCCACACAGGATGCAACGGGAAAAATCCCTCACAATCAAAGGGTTTACCGTCTCGATCGGATAGGGGTTTTCGGGGGGTTCGAAGGCGCCGGGTCTTGCACGGTACTCGATCGCCAACTCCTGCAGCCGGCAGTTTCCATAGGCGGGGCACAAGTCTTTGTGTTCATCCGGCTCCATGGCCTGCAGCTGAAAGTCGGTCCAGTTGTCCAACGGTTGGTCCAGAACCAGACAGTTGTGGTTCCCGGAAGACAACAGGAGCTCGATATTGAGACGCCGCGCCTCGATCACGCGCGGCGTATGGGTCCTGACAACCATGCCCGGCGCTGCCGGGGTCGAACAGGCCGTCACAAGGGTGGGAGCCCCCTCCACCTCCACCAGGCAGATCCGGCACGCCCCGGTCGGCGTGGTGTCCTCGAGATAGCACAGCGTCGGGATCTCCACGCCGTTTTCCCTCGCGACTTCGAGGATGGTCGCCCCCGGCTTGAAAGGGACCTCTTTGCCGTTCAATGTAAGAAATTCCGAAACCATGAAACGCCTCCAATTCGATACCTGTCAGCGGAAATGCGGACGACGAGCCCCCTCAGCCGGAGAGACCCTTCGCTGTCTGGAAAAGAATCCGGTCAGCAGCAACATATATCAGCGCTGATATATGTCAAAGACGATATATCTGTCAAGCCACGTTTTTTGCGTGATATCAAAAAAATCGTCCTGCTCCTGAATTGGAATACCGCGGCCGCTCTCCCGTTCGAGAAGGCCCTGTGCCTCGTGCCCCTCGAGCAGGCGCCTGCCTCAGCCGGAGAAAGCCGACTGTGGATTCGACGGGGATGCAACGCAAGGGATCAGACGCATCACGCCCTGAAAGATGCATCGGAAGGTGATCCGAAACGGGCCTCCTTCTCGCTCAGAGGCAGCAGGGCACCTTTCGTTGCTTCCGCCTTCGGCAGCCCGTCGGATCCAGGTGATTCGAGTGTTTTCGCACCATCGGGTGTCCAACCGGCTCATACACGACTCCTCAGCGATCCCGCTCGAGGACCTCGGAAGCAGCCTCCGGGAACGGAGAGACAGGATCTTCAGGAGGACCGCCCCCTGTTTGGGGGTCCTCAACATCGCCGAATTCAAGGGCCGCGTTCCGGAACCGTTGCCCTTCGACAAGACGGAACCCTTTCGGAGTTCGCCGGTACGCCTGTACCTTTATGGAAGCCGAAAAGGATTCGATCCCCCCAGGTTCAAAACCAGAGAACGTCGGCACCGACACCGTGACGAAGCTTTCCCGGGGAGCAACCGCGTTCAGCACGAGCCTTCTCGTCCGATCCTGGGCAGTGATTCGGAACCTGCCGGCTTCCGGCCGGATAAACGTACTGAATAGGACCCCCGGCCTGGCAGAACTGAACTCCCATGAAAGAAACTCGGACTGGTAGGCCAGAAACCAAGCCTTTAAGGGCCGCCCCTCGATCATCACCTTCCCGCCGGCAACAGCGAAGCGGCAATGGTTGTCCGGACCGATGCCCTGGGCCCAAACCCAGGCTGGTGGAAAAATTTCGCCCCAATTGGATTCCTGATGGGCATAACCCGTTCCCGATATGTCCTGCCGGACCTCTCCGTCCCAAACGGAACAATGGTAATCCGCCGGGGTTCCGAGGGTGTACACCAACCAGTGCAACGGCACGAACCGCACGAATTCCACCCAGCCTTCAGGCCCGGCCCAAGGCAAACACCGATTCCATGGCAAACGTTCACCATCCAGCGCAACCTGCACCTCAACCCGTTCAGGGATGCGTATGTCGATCCACTTGTTGGAAATAACCCCGAAACCCTCGGCCTGCCACTCGAACGCTGTCCACTCCCCGCTCAATGGATCCTCGAGGACCCTCTCCCGGAGAGACCAAAACCCGGATTTCGGGGGGTAAGCCTCAAAAATCCGCGTACCATCCTCATCCTGGATGATGACAGCCAGATATCCTGGACCCTCCGCCGGTTGTCCAATGCATCCGCCGACAACCTGCGTCGCTCCGATGACAGCGAGCGAAGACAGCCCGCCCCGCTCCACGACGCGCGTATACCAACCCTGAAAGGACCCGGTCTCATCCGCAGCCAAGGGAGGGTGCCATTCCGAGGCCTCTAAACCCTGTGCCGACACGGACAGGAATGAAAAAGCCAGGAGCGAGGCCAACACCCGATGCATCAACCGCCATCCCCCGCAGACTGCAAGAAATTTGAAATCAGTCAAGGACCGCCATCGACAGGAAACCGTATTCATAGGGTGTTTCGTCTTCGCCTGCGTGTCCATTTCCGGCTGTTCCTGTCTCAGGCATACGCCGCATTCAGCGTGCCCGAGTGCCTTGGAAACGTCTCTCCGTGAAACCACAAAGACACGGTGTACGATCTGAATCCCGGGTCGGCGTCCTGAATCTCCACCTCGACCCAGGTAATGGGCTGTGAATCGATCCAGGTGCCGGTATTGACGTAAAGCGTTTCGATGTCTCCGGCACGGTATTCGAAGGCAGCCCGGTGGGTGTGCCCGAACAGGATGATCCTCGGAGCGAAGGGATACAAATCCTTGATGGAGTCGGGCATCTCGAACAGGAGCCGGGCCACGTGATTCAGGTAGAGGTCGCTCATGAGTGCCTCATCGCTGCTGACGATGTTTTGACGAGAAGGCCAGCCGCTGAAAATGCCGCCGTAAATCCATTTGACAGCCGCTACCAGAGGGTCTCTCGAAAATCCGTCCACCCCTTCCATGCGATACCGGTCCCAGGCCCGGTATCCCATCACCCGGTAGATTGCCGTATAGAGCGCCTGGATGAAGGCATCGTCGATCGGGCTACTTTCCTGCTGTCGAAAACCCGCACGGATCGAGTGCTCTTGCATGCTTTCGAGCGCATGACCAGGCGCTTTTAAAAACCGCCGGAGCAGCTCGGGCGTGGTGACGCGTCTTCCCGTACCGAAGGACTCGGAGGCAGCCAGCCTGGAGATAAAGTATCCCAAAGGCAGGTGACCGCCCGGCCGGCTCCAGATGTCCGGGGCATTGAAGAGGGAATAGCGGTGGCCGTGCTCGGCCCAGATCACATGGTCGCGGGTGTAAGCGCCTAGCCCGGGTGCATCCGATTCGATCCTCATTCCTGGAAAAACACCGCCGATGAGGGTCTTGTTGTCCGGGTCGTATGAGAGCAGGTCGTGGTTGCCCGTCACATAGACAACATCGAGGGCCGGGTTCAGACAAAGCGCCTGCAAGGCTGGCACCACACCATTCGCGTAGTTGTCCTCGAGGACATCGGCAAGGCTGTGCGGAGGTCCTTCCACAGGTAAAACCCAGTCGTCGAGCATATCGCCCAAGATCACCAGTTCGGATACATCTTCCCGGTCATTCAAATCCTCGAAAAACTGCACCAAGAGCGGGGCGTGTTCGGAAAACCAGGCGTAGGGCGCATCGACGTTCAAATGGAGATCGCTGATGAAAACCAGCGTGGTCTTTCCGGCAGCACGGGCCTTGGACGAAGGCCAGAAGGCGGATGCAACACCGCCCCCGCCTGCCAGTGCGGCCGCCGCCCCCCCCACGACCATGCTCTTCAGGAAATCACGTCGCTTCATCGTCTGTTCCTCCCGGCGGCACAAAAACGCTCCTCATGACATGTCAAGTCAGGCAAACCGGCCTTTACCAGCTATCCCCATAAAGCTTGCATTTTGTTTTCCAAAAGGCAACCTTTCACAGCGTGTTCTCCTGCCGAAACTACGAGGGCCCTTTCGAAGGTCGCCCGGCCTCTGCGCCCGGCCGATCTCCCGCGTGAGCAGACCGTGCCGGTTCAACGGCTTGACATTATCAGGCGCTTATCTTATAAAATCCTGCGCTCCGGCGGGTCTATCGAAACCATCCTCCTGCCATCCGCAGCCAAACAACTATGGTTTTTCCCCGGCGAGGCGCACAGAGAGGCCCACTCGAACAAAAGCGACTCAGGCAGATCCGGCTCAAGGAATCCGCAGCCGAATCGCATTTTGGAGCTTGAAACAACCCTCGGCATCCAACCGTTCGACCAAGGAGGATGGGATGAGCACCGACAGCAACGATGCATGGGATATCGAACCTGGACAGGACTGGGACGTGTTCCTGTTTCAGCCGGAAGATGCCGAAGGGGTTTCACGCCTCTTTCGATCGGTTTACGGCGAAGGGTACGCCGTCAGGACCTACGTGGAACCCGCGTTGCTCATTGCCGAAAACGCGGCGCACCGGGTCATATCCAGCGTCGCCAAGACCCCCAGGGGGGAAGTCGTCGGACATAACGCCCTTTTCAACAGTGCGGCCCATCCCGGGACTTATGAAACAGGCGCCGGCGTCGTGCATAAAGCCTATTGCGGAGGGAAAGGAATCTTCACCCGTATGGTGGGCCACGGCATCGAAATCGCCAAACGGTTCCCCCATTTGAATGCCATCTTTGGCGAGCCGGTCTGCAATCACCTTTTCAGTCAGAGATCGACCGATAAATTCGGCTTTCCGCCGCGGGCGCTGGAGGTCGACCTTATCCCACCTTCAATCCACCAGGAGCAGGACGGCCGAGCCGGCCGGGTGGCGGCATTCCTCGTATTCCGGACATTCCGCCCGAGGCCCCATACGGTTTATCTCCCGGCGGTCTACCGGGATGAACTCGATTTCTTGTATCAAGGGCTCGACGACAGCCGCGACTTCCGCATCTCCGAACAGGGCATCCCGGCGCGCTCGGTTTCCGAAATCAGGCCGCAAATCTTCGATTTCGCCCAGGTCGCAAGAGTGGCGGTTCACGAGGTGGGGAAAGATTTCGTTCCCACGTTGGATCGTCTGGAAAAGCAACTGCTGGAACGGAACATCCAGGTCAACCAGATCTGGGTGAACCTGGCCTGCCCATGGTCCGGACAGGCGGTTGAAATCCTCAGGGATCGCGGATATTTTCTCGGCGGCCCCCTCCCCCGCTGGTTCGACAGCGACGGGCTTTTGATGCAGAAGATCCTGAAGCGCCCGGATTGGGAGGAGATTCAGGTTCTCGACAACCACTATGCGGAGATTCTCAGACGGATCCGGGCGGACTGGGAGCGCAGCCTCGAGGCCCGGCGTGACTGAAAAAGCCTGCAGCATCTCCGGGACAAGCCTCCCTCTTGCTTCACCTTTCGATGCCTTGGCATAGAGAAACATACGTCCTCCAGGAAAGTATCGGCCCCATGCGCCTGCCGGATGCCGCTTACCAGAAGAAGAGCTCCCGCTTGACCTGCTTTGGCTGCACGCCAAGGCCCGTCTTCAATTCTCGAAGGACGAAGTCCTGCATCGCCGGTGGGCCGCAGAGGTAATAGGAGGCGCCTGCGGGCTCGACGTATTTCTTGAGGATGCCGCGGTCGATGTGGCCGTTTTCAAAATATACGGCGCCCTGCCCGGGGGCATCCTTCACACGGGCCTCGCGGCTGAAGACGTGGACCAGTTTGAGAAGGCCCTGGACGGCCATCCCGGTCAATTCCTCACCCGCGATGCAATCTTTCCGGGTCTTGTTGGCCCAGATCAGAGTCGCCCGGTTGCCCAGCTTCTGCTGCTGAATGTGCCGGAGCATGCTCAGGAACGGGGTGATTCCAACCCCCCCTGCGATCAGAACGAGATTCCGCTCCCGTTCCAGGTCCGGCACGAACACCCCGTAAGGCCCCTCACAGAGGATGCCCGTACCTTCGCGCAGCTTGTGGAGTTTCCGGGTGAAACGTCCGGTCTGTTTGATGGTAAAGGTGAGGTCGTCCGAGGCCGGCGGCGCTGAGATAGTGAACGGGCGAGGCTGGCTGTATCCGTGGATCCGCTTGTAGCGGATGACGGCGAACTGGCCCGGCCGGCGATCCTTCAGAAGGCCGACTGCGGCTTTCGGCCTCACCCGAAGGGTCTTCGTATCATGGGTTTCAGGCAGGGCCTCCACCAGGATGCCCCTGTAGAGCTGCCTGCGTGTCCTGACATAGAGGAAACGCTGAACCGCAGTCCACAGGAAAAAGATCAGCAGGCCCGCCCACACGAGAACATAGGGGAATTGAAGCATATCATCGCCCACGATGATGCTGTGGGTAAAACCGAGCGCCAAGGCGGCGTAAAGAAGCAGGTGAGGGATCTTCCAGAGATGAAAGGGGAAAAAATACCGCCCCAGCTTGGCGAGCGCGGAGGTCACGATAACCGTCGTCAGCGCGATCCGGGCACCGGACAAGGCCGTCTCGGTCCAGTTTTCGTAGCTCAGAGTGGTCAGAAAATCCCAGCGCCAGCCCCCTTCGGAGACGAGCGATTCCTTCAGGGTCCGAAGAAAGGCATGGAGCATCAGGAGCCCCACCACCAGCGGCCCCATCACTTGATGCAGCCTGAGCATGCGGTCGAGTCCGAAGCGCCGTTCGATCCACGGGGGGCGCGCCCCCAGACAGACCATTACCACCGCCAGAGACAGCCCCAACAGGGCAAAGAGATTTCCCAAGGCACCCCACAGAATGGCCCAGTCGTCCAGGAGCCTGTCCCACCGGTGCCAAACCCATGCACCGGCAAAGACCACCAAGGGCAAAAGGCCCAAGGCCAAAATGCCGATCCGCTCCAGCTTGCGCCCAGCCGGCGTTTTGATGCCTTTCCGATCTTCCCTTACATCCTTCACCTTTTCCCCCTTCCCCCACCCCGCTCCGCTCATGGCTTGACCACGCGCGATTGCGTTTCACGGATCGTTGCTCACACAGAGTGCGACCTGGAACAGAATCGAACGTAATCTGAAAGCTACTGCTCATCGTGCCAGCATTTCAAACAAGATGCAACTCCCGCTTTTCGCGCAACACCCCTTCCGCGCCGCCTTGACTTTGGCGGGATGGTGACTAATATTGAACTGCTTTTCGTATCGTTAAAATCCAGTCGACAGGGATGTCTATGTCCGGCAAAGACTATTATAAGATTCTGGGTGTATCCAAAAGCGCCTCCCAAGAAGAAATCAAGAAGGCCTACCGTAAACTGGCCATGAAATACCATCCGGATCACAACGGCGGCGACCAGGCGGCGGAGGCCAAATTCAAAGACATCAGCGAGGCTTACGCGGTCCTGAGTGAACCCGAAAAGCGCCGCCAATACGATACGTTCGGAGCAGAAGGATTCGGCAATCGTTACAGTCAGGAGGACATCTTCCGGAACTTTGATTTCGGGGACATCTTCAGGGAATTCGGATTCGCCGGAGGGGGCGGCCGAGGGGATTCCGTTTTCAGTCACCTGTTCGGAGGCACGGGAGGCAGAGGCTTCCATTTTCAGGGCGGGAGCGACTTCGGCGGCCGCTGTGGACGGGCGGCCGGGCCCAGAAAAGGCCAGGATGTGGTCTATGAGCTGCCTCTGACCCTCGAAGAACTCGCGCAAGGCACCACAAGACTCATTTCCTACACGCTCCAGGGAAACCCGGAAAGCGTGTCGGTCAAGATTCCAGCCGGCATTTCGGAAGGAAAAAAACTCAGGCTCACCGGCAAGGGACATGCGTCACCTAACGGAGGGGCGCCTGGAGACCTTTACATCCAGATCAAGGCCCTGCAACATCCCCTTTTTCGGAAAGAAGGCAACGATTTGTTTGTCCGGCAAAACATCTCCTTTTCCGACGCGGTTCTCGGCACCGAGGTCCAGGTGCCGACAATCGACGGCAAGGATCTGAAGCTGAAGATCTCACCCGGCACCCAGGGAAACACGAAACTTCGATTGAAGGGATACGGCCTGCCTCAGATGAACGGGGGGGAACGCGGGGACGCCTATGTCGAAATCCAGATTGCCGTGCCTAAGGACCTGAACGAGGAACAGGCGGCGCTGGTGCATTCCCTGGCCGAAGCAGGGCTCTAATATAGGGAGGAGAGTCGTCTGGATGAAAGCCCTGTGTGTTTTTTCCGGGGGCCTTGACAGCATGCTTGCCGCGGCGTTGATCCGGGACCAGGACATCGACATCCTGGCTCTTTTTTTTGAAACCCCTTTTTTCGGCCCGGCCAAGGCCATCGAATCCGCTCGTTCCATGGGCCTCCCGTACAAGGTGGTCGATATCGCGGAGCGTCATTTCGAGGTGGTCAAGCATCCTCGCCACGGCTACGGCGGCAACATGAATCCCTGCATCGACTGCCACGCCCTGATGTTCCGCATTGCAGGGGAAATGCTTCCACTTGAAGAGGCCTCTTTCGTGATCAGCGGCGAAGTCCTCGGGCAGCGGCCCATGAGCCAGAACCGGCAGGCGATGCGTGTGGTCGAAGCGGAAAGCGGCCTCGACGGGCTTCTCCTGCGCCCTTTATCAGCAAAGCTTCTGCCGGTGAGTATCCCGGAAGCAAAGGGGTGGGTCGACCGTGACCGGCTGGAGGGTTTTCAAGGGCGGAGCCGCAAGCCGCAAATGGCGCTCGCCCGCCGCTTCCATATCACGCGATACCCGGCGCCCGGCGGCGGCTGCCTTCTGACCGAACCCGTCTTTTCGAAGCGGTTGCGCGACCTCCTGGCCCACACACCGGAACCGGAATTCCATCAGATCGAACTCCTTAAGCTGGGCCGGCATTTTCGGTTGGGACCCGCCGCGAAAATCGCTGTTGGCCGTAACAAGTCCGACAACGAAGCCATCGAAGCCCTGCAGAGACCCGGGGATCTTCTCTTGACAGCCGCAACTGTCCCGGGCCCCTCCGTCCTGCTTTCAGGCAAGCCTTCCGAAGAGGACTGCAGGACGGCGGCCGTTATCACACTGGCCTACAGCGATACGAATGGGATGACGGCCTGCCCCGTAAACGTGAAGGGGGCATTCGAAACGGTCATGGAGGATGTTCCGGTCCATCCGAAAGATATCTACCGTCATATGATGATTTGAATCCTGTTGGGATACCGGGCGGTTTTGCAGCGGCTGGATGCCAGGCCGTGCAATCGGACGGTCGAATTTTTCCGCTGACCATCTGTTCCCGCTGGCATCAGGGCAGGCAGGGATTCCACCGCGCCGGCTGCACGAGAGGGCGCACGGGGAAATAGACGCTGCTCTGAAGAAGACTCCACAAACGATCAGGATGTCTGGAGCCCCTTCCGCCACCGGCTTAGAAGGGCATCGGGCCCAAGCCGTCCGAGATCGTTTCTTGATAGAAACCCCGGGATATCCTCGCGGTTGCCTTGGGCCCACCATTCTTTCAGAACTACTCCCGTCCCCGATTCAAACATCCAGGCCTCCCCGAAGCGCCTCCGCAGTTCCGCTTCCAGGATCGCCTCCGTCATCCAGCCGAGGACGTAATCCAGGCTGTAGAACTCCGGGACAAGATCGAACAGGTGGCTTTCAGGCTGGTAGTAGAAGCCCGTATGACGGGCCATCAGGTCGGCGTAGGTCTGGCCGTCGGCCAGATCCCCCGACTCGAACATGGCGTACTCAGCCAAGAACTTGGAGGCGTATCGTCGGAAAAAGGCCAAATCCTTCAAGTTTTTGTGATAAGCCAGGCGCTCCGCGTCCTTTTCAGCGAGGCCGAGATAGCCCCGCAGAAACGGCTGGGAGAGGCTCAGGTTCTGCAGCAGGAAAGCGAACGATTCCGACAGGCTGTAGCTGGTGGCCAGATCCCGCTCCAGGATGCTGAGATCGGGCGAAGTAAAGACCGCGGAAAGGCCGTGCCCGAGTTCATGCCAGAGGGTCTCCAGGTCCACCCACCCCCCTTCGGGCTTCATGAGGACATACACCTCTTCCGGAACCTGCAGAATGAAGCACATCGCCTGGGCGCTCTTGCCCTCTTCCCGCCCGAGGTCGAGTTGGAGCCCCGGGATGTCGGCCAGGGAGATTCCCCAATGCCCGAAGAAATCCAGGGTGGAGTCGAGGGTCCGGTCCGGAAACACGGGGTCGAACTCGGCCATCCCCAGCACATGAATGGAGTCGAAACGGGTAAGGCCGGCTAGCGGGCGCCCGTAGCAGGCGCGGCACCAGCGGTCCATGGCGGGAAAGTACAGCTCGGCGGTTTCATCGAGGAGCGCCGACAGGATGCCGATATAGGAGGGGTAATCCAGACCCTTCTTCCGGCCGCAATAGTCCCGGTAATCCGAGAAGCCCAGGTCCTCCCGGAGGGTCTCCAGCATGATATCCCAGTAGTTCAGGGCGAAAGGCCGCAGGAACTTGCAGAGCGGACCGGTCTCCTTCTGCAGAACGAGTCGCTGTTCCAGCGTACTCGCCTTCTGGCACCAGGGGATGATGTCGCGGAAGTAGATCTTCTGTCCGTTGACATGCGCCGATGCGCCCCGCACCCAGGTGCGCATCTCGGTTTCATGCGGCAGCAGGATGTTTTGAAGGTAATGGTCGATCAAGGCATGCCGGAGGCGCGTCCTATCGCCGTCGGCGGCCACCTTATCGATGGCACGGAGGGTTTCGAGGCTCAAGAAGCGTTCGCAGCCGGCATAGATCTCGTGCGGCTTGAAAGGCGGCTCGAGCCCTTTCCAAAGGGCCAACGCCTCGAGATTCCATCGATAATTCAGGTGATGGAGGGTGTTTTCAAGATCCGCACGGCTCGTTTTCATGCTTACATACACGGGCGAACTCCCCGGACGCAACCCGGCGCAGACCACCGCCCCTGAATTCCAGCCCTTGCCAGTGACGGGAGGCAGTTGGACGTTTGCTCAGCATCCCTCTGGAAAACAACTTCCCGCTGCGAGTCAGTTTCCAGTTCGGAAATGAGGATTTTTCCTCACTCCCTTCGGGTGCTCAATCCCACCGCTGCGGGGTGGGTCCCGGTTTCTTCACACCCTTCGGGTGCTCGGTTCCAATGCTGCGGGATGGGACACCGTTGGTCCATGTCCATGGAATCAAGCTGGTTCCCATCCGGAAAGGATTTCCCGGGAGAAACCGGTTTCCAATCCGGAAATGAGGATTTTTGGCCAATATCAAGGAAATCAAGCGTTTGCGCGGAGGCGACCTGCAGGTCGCCGCACAAGCAAACGTGCAGATCGACGCCGAGATTGGCCAAAAAGACCATTTCCGGATTGGAAACAAGCTGGTTCGATAGACGACCACCGTGGAACCAACAGACGTCCAGGACTCTGCCCGCCCTGGACCTGAATCAACCTTCAACCAATCGATCCTGCAGCGGAAACACTCCCGGCGGAACGTAGCCCTTTCAGGACCTCGACGTCTCAGGATGCAGATCCTGCAGGCCGCTAATCAATAGCGTCAGCCGGGCAATTGGTAATGCATGTCATGCATTTGATGCACTTGTCCTTGTGGATGAAGGCTGTCTCCTTCTTTTTCCAGGTGATCGCCTGCACCGGACAGTTCCGGAAACAGATGCCGCATTTGATGCAGGCATCCGGGTTGACTTCGAACTTCATGAGGGCCGGACAGCGCTTTGCCGGGCATCGCTTTTCGTATATATGCGCCTCGTACTCGTCCCGGAAATACCGCAGGGTCGAAAGCACAGGGTTCGGCCCGGTTTGGCCAAGGCCGCAAAGGGCGGAATCCTTGATGGTCCGGCTCAAATCCTCGAGGCTCTCGATATCCCCCGGCACCCCTTCGCCTTGGGTGATCCTTTCCAAGATCTCGAGCATGCGTCTGGTTCCTTCGCGGCAGGGCGTACACTTTCCACAGGACTCGTCCTGAATGAAATCCATGAAGAACCGGGCCATATCCACCATACAGGTCTGATCGTCCATCACGATCATCCCGCCGGAACCCATGATCGCCCCGACCTTGGCAATCGATTCGAAGTCCACCGGCACATCGAGGAACTCTTCCGGGACGCAGCCGCCTGAAGGCCCGCCCAGTTGGACCGCCTTGAATTTCCGCTTTCGGGGGATCCCGCCGCCGATATCGAAGATGATGGTCCGAAGGGTCGTGCCCATCGGGACCTCCACCAGTCCGATATTGTTGACGTCGCCGGTCAGGGCGAAGACCTTGGTGCCTTTGCTCGATTCGGTGCCGATGCCGGCATACCAGTCCCCGCCGTTGGTGATGATCTGGGGAATGTTCGCATAGGTCTCGACGTTGTTGAGCACCGTGGGCTTCTTCCAGAGCCCCTGCTGGGCCGGGAAGGGCGGCCTGGGCCGCGGCATGCCCCGGCGCCCTTCGATGGAGTTCATCAAGGCGGTTTCCTCTCCGCAGACGAAGGCCCCCGCGCCCTGATAGATCTCGAGATCAAATCCGAAGCCGCTGTCCAGGATATTCTCCCCGAGGAAGCCGTGCTCCCGCGCCTGCGCGATCGCCACGCCCAGCCTGTGCAACGCCAGCGGGTACTCCGCGCGGCAATAAATATACCCGCTCCCGGCCCCGACAGCCTTCGCGGCGATGATCATCCCCTCCAGCACCGCATGGGGATCGGCCTCGAGGACGCTCCGGTCCATGAACGCCCCGGGATCCCCCTCATCGGCGTTGCAAAGGACATATTTGGTCTCACCCGGGGCCTTCCAGGCGAACTCCCACTTGAGTCCAGTCGGGAAGCCCGCGCCGCCGCGGCCCCTGAGCCCGGATTGCTTCACCTCGGAGATGATATCCTCAGACGACATCTCGAAAAGAGCCTTCCTGAGCGCGGTGTACCCCCCGTGGGCCATATAGTCCTCGATATTCTCCGGATCGAGAGCCCCGCGGTTGCGCAGAACGATGAGCCTTTGCCGGGCATAGAACGGAATATCATTCATCCTCGGGATGCGCTCGCGGGAGGTCGGTTCCTCGTAGAACAGCTTCTCGACCGGGCGCCCATGCAGGAAGTGCTCTTCAACGAGGTTGGGAATGTCATCCACCTTCAGTTTCTGGTAAAAAATCCCTTCCGGCTGAACAACCATGACCGGACCCTGGGCGCAAAAGCCGTTGCACCCCGTTTCGATGACGCGGATCTCTTTTTCGAGTCCGTGCCGGGCGATTTCCTGCAGCAAAATCTTTTTGACTTCACGGCTGCCAGATGCGTGACAGCCCGTGCCCCCGCAAAGATATACTTCGTTTCGAAATGGTTGCATCCTCGAACCTCCTTATGTTTAGGAGAAAAATGCAGTTCGACGGCCTGCCCGCTGTAAATGCATCCGTCAGGAGTGTTGGAAAAATTGAAGGATCTGGAACGGAGGTCAACCCAGCGGCTCGAGACGGGTTTCGGCGATTGGAAACCTGTTTGTGCCGAGACATCATTTCCGGATGGATGCAAATTATCCATCCGGAAATGAGTCTTTTTAGTCAATATCAATGAAACCAAGCATTTGCACAGAGGTGACCTGCAGGTCGCCGCACAAGCAAACGTGCAGATTGATGCCGAGATTGGTCAAAAAGACCATTTCCGGATGGACACAAGTTAAGGATAACGTTCCAGGATCTTCAACACCCGATCCGGCGTCACCGCGCCATGGGTATCATCCCCGACGACAACCACGGGCGCAAGCCCGCAAGCACCGAGGCACCTGACCGCCTCCAGGGAAAACCGGCGATCCTCCGTCGTCTGCCCGATATCCAGATGGTACTCAGCGGAAATGCGACGTGCGACCTCCGCGATGCCCCGGACATAACACGCCGTACCCATGCACACCTTGATCGGATGGCGCCCCTTCGGCTTCATCGAAAAAAAGGAATAGAACGTGACCACCCCGTACACGGTGCTGCCGGGGATATTTAAACGTTCGGAGATATAATCTTGAAGCTCCAGCGGAAGGTAGCCGACAATTCGCTGACAGGCCTCCAGCACCGGGATGAGGCATCCCGGTTTGTCTTTCAGACCGTCGAGCACCTCATCGACATCCGCCAGAACATCTTCGGTCAGGTCCGGATTCAAGGCTGAAAGGTGTTTTCGGTTCAACATGATTTGTCTCCTCGACAACCTTCCGGCGAAACAAGCCATTTCTCTGCACAAGCAGTGATCCATCGCGAACAGGGATCACCTCCGGAAGGGATGATCAAACTTGGCTGCCGGAATAGCCACTCAACAACACGGCCTCCCAACGCAGCCGGTCATGATAAACATCACGCACTTCGACCCTTGGCACAAAGGCAATCTGGCGGTCGCCCCGTCGGCAAAGGGGCAAATGGAGGCCGCGACCGGCGGAAACGTGTCTTCCAGATGGAAACCAACCCGGTTCGACAAGGAAGACAGCCAGGCCTGGCGACAATCATTGCCGGACCAGGCCGCTCAGGCCTTTGCGATCTTGACGGCGCACACCTTGAACTCGGGAATCTTGCACACCGGGTCCAGGGCCGCATTGGTCAGCCGGTTCGCCGCCGCCTCCGCATAATGAAATGGAAGGAAGATGGTGCCTTTGACCGCCTTATCCGAGATCAGCGCCTCGGCCTCGATCTCCCCCCGGCGCGAAGCGACCTTCAGCCGGTCTCCGGTCTTGACACCCCACTGCTCGGCGTCTTCCACCGCCAATTCCACGAAGCACTCCGGAGCCCGATCGTTCAGCCCCTCCGACTTCCTGGTCATCGTCCCGGTGTGGTATTGATAAAGAACGCGGCCTGTCGTCAAGAAAAGCGGGTATTCGTCGTCGGGCACCTCGGCCGGAGGAATGTAATCGATGGCGTGGAACACTCCCAGGCCGCAGGTGAACTGATCCATGTGCAGGCAGGGCGTTCCGGGATGATCCGTGCCCGTGCAAGGCCAGTGGATCCCCCCCTGCTCGAGGCGCGCGTAGTTGATGCCACAGTAGGAGGGCGTCACGCCGGCGATCTCTTCCATGATGGCCCTGGGGTTCTCGTATTTCATCGGATACCCCATCCGCGTCGAGAGATCCGAAATGATCTCCCAGTCCTGCCGGGCCTCGCCTGGCGGGTCGACGGCCTTGCGGACCCGCTGGACCTTCCGCTCGGTGTTCGAAAAGGTCCCGTCCTTTTCGGCGAAGCAAGCGGCCGGCAGAACCACGTCCGCCCTCGCAGCGGTCTCGGTGAGGAAGATATCCTGGACAACGAGGAAATCGAGCCGTCCGAGACCGGCCTCCACGTGCGACAGATCCGGGTCCGAAACCAGCGGGTTTTCACCGATGATATACAGGGCCTTCAACTCCCCGTGATGGGCCTTGTTCATCATCTCGGTCGCCGTCAGACCCGGCCTTTCGGGAAGCCCCTTGACGCCCCAGGCCTTCTCCATACGCTCCCGGATCTCGATGTTCCCTACCTGCTGGTAGCCCGTGTACACGTTAGGCAGCCCGCCCATGTCGCAGGCCCCCTGGACGTTGTTCTGTCCGCGAAGCGGATTCACGCCGCCGCCGCGGATGCCCACATTGCCGCAGAGCATCGACAGGTTGGCCAGGGATTTGACGTTGTCGGTCCCGCAGGTATGCTGGGTGATCCCCATCGTGTAGAGGATGGAGGCCGCAGGCGCAGAGGCGAAGAGCCTCGCCGCCTCGACGATCTGCTCCGCCGGGATCCCGGTCAGTTCGGAAACGTATTCAGGCGTGTATCTTTCGACGGTTTTCTTGAGCTCCTCCAAACCCACCGTCCGGGAGGTGACATATTTCTCGGCATAGAGCTTTTCTGCGATGATGACGTGCATGAACCCGTTGATCCAGGCCACGTCGGTCCCTGGCTTCGGCCGGAGCCACTGATGGGCGAAGCGCGCGATCTGAACCCGCCGCGGGTCTACGACGATCAGTTTGGCGCCTTTGAAGGTAACGGCACGCTTGACGTAACTCGACAGCACCGGGTGGTTTTCGGTGGTGTTGGAGCCGGTGACCAGGATCACGTCGGCCCGTTCGATGTCTTCGATAGGATTGGTCATCGCGCCACTGCCAAACGCTGCGGCCAGACCGGCCACAGTGGAAGCGTGTCAGAGGCGCGCGCAATGGTCTATGTTGTTGGTCTTGAGCACGGCACGGGCGAATTTCTGAGCCACGTAGTTTTCCTCGTTCGTGACCCGGGCGCTGGTCAAGAGGGCTATGCTGTCCGGCCCGGACGTATCCCGGATCGATTCGAGGCGGGTCTTGACCAGGTCCAGGGCCTCGTCCCATTCCGCCTCGCGCAGCGCTCCGTTCTCACGGATGAGCGGCTTTTTCAGGCGGTCCGGATGCCCGACAAAGTCGTAGCCGAAGCGCCCTTTGACGCAGAGGCTCCCGTAGTTGGGGCCGACGTCCTCCACACCGGTCACCTTCACGATGCGGTTGTCCTTGACGTGCAGATAGAGTTGGCAACCGACCCCGCAGTAAGAGCAGGTGGTATGGACCTTCCGGCTCTCAAGCTGAAAACAGGGCTGCTCGAAATCCCGTTTCGGAATCAACGCCCCCACGGGGCAGGCCTGTACGCATTCCCCGCAAAAAACGCAGTCCGAGTCTTTCAAGGCACGGTCGCCCTTCGTAACCACCTTGGCATCGCTGCCCCTGTATCCGAAGCTGATGGCGTTGTTCACCTGGACCTCGTTGCAGGCCTGTACACAGCGGCCGCACAGGATGCAGCGAGAGTGGTCTCTCACGATGAAGGGATTGACGTTTTCGATAGGATAAAGGAGCGGCGCCGGGGAAAACCGGTTTCCCTTCACACGGTAGCGGATCGCCAAGTCCTGCAGGCGGCAGGTCCCGTAGGCCGGGCAGATGTCCTTGTGCTCTGCGGCCGTCCCCATGGCCTCCAGCTGGAAGTCGGTCCACGAATCCAGCTCCATGTCCTGCGCAAGACAGTTGTGTTGGCCCGAGGCCAACAGGAGCTCCAGATTCAGTCTCCGTGCCTCGACAACCCGGCGGCTCTCGGTCCGTATCACCATGTTCGCTGCGGCCGGCGTGGAGCAAGACGTCACGAGGTTCTTCATGCCCTCCACTTCGACCACACAGACCCTGCAGGCGCCGGTGGGGCTTGCCCCTTTGAGATAACAGAGCGTGGGGATGTCGAACCCGTTGCGCTGAGCGACCTGCAGGATGGTCTCTCCCTCGCTGAAGGTGCATTCCCGGCCATCGATGACAATCATGTTCTTGGATCCCATTTCGACTCCCAGTTGTCCTGAAGAAAAGAAAAATACTGTTTGCAATCCGAAGATCGCGTTGAATGTGGACTTTTTGCAACCCGCGGGGAGTTTATCAGAAAACAGAATGACTTTCCAAATGATTTTTAGAAATAGATTCCCCAGCCGCTTTAGACCGCTGCACGCCCCGACAGTCCTTTGGTCCGATGGAACCGCAGGCCCTTTCCCTCCGTACCCGCTTGTCCGGCTTTCGAGGGGCCGGATGGGTGTTTCTCACAAAAAGGCTTGACAAATTTTCCGGTTCCGCCTAATTACATTTGTTTATCTAAAAATATGACCCTCTCCAGGGCCTCAGGGCTCCGGAGCCCGTGAACCCAAGCGAACGCGTAGAAGCCATGGCAAAGAAAGAAAAGACAGGCAGGATCACCATCGATCGGGAGTTGTGCAAGGGGTGCCAGCTCTGTATTTCCGTCTGCCCGAAGCATCTGATCGTCGTCTCGGACAGGCTGAACCAGAAAGGGTACTATCCGGCCGAGTTCACCGAAAACGAGACGACCGAGGATCGGCAATGCACCGCGTGCGCCATGTGCGCCACCATCTGTCCCGATTTGGCTATCGAGGTTTACCGTGAATGATAAAATGTTGATGAGGGGAAGCCATGTCATTGGCGAAGCGGCCGTCCGCGCCGGCTGCCGGTTTTACGCAGGATATCCCATCACCCCCCAGAACGAGTTGACCGAATACATGGCAGGGGCCATGGCCAAACTGGAAGACGGCACGTTCATCCAGGCCGAAAGCGAGCTGGCCGCCGTCAACATGGCCATCGGGGCGGCCATGGCCGGCGCCCGCGCCATGACGAGTTCCTCGAGCCCCGGCGTGAGCCTGAAGCAGGAGGGGATTTCCTATCTGGCCGCGCAGGAACTGCCTGCGGTCATCGTCAACACCATGCGCGGCGGACCGGGCCTCGGAAACATCGCACCGAGCCAGGGCGACTACTTTCAGGCGACCCGCGGCGGCGGCCACGGCGACTACCGGACCATCGTTCTCGCCCCGGCAAGCGGCCAGGAGCTGGCTGAGATCACTCGCAAGGCGTTCGATTACGCCGACACCTACCGCACCCCGGTCATGATCCTCGGCGACGGCATGATCGGCCAGATGATGGAGCCCGTCGTCTTCCCGGAACCCCTGGATCTCAAGAAGCTCCCGCCCAAGCCCTGGATCCTGGACGGCGCCAAAGACCGCCCGAGCCGCATCATCCGCTCCCTTCTCCTCGACGTGTCTGTCGAGGAGGACCAGAACTGGAAGCTGGTGCGCAAATACGAACAGATTACGCGCGAGATCCCGGCAGCCGAAAGATACCTCACGGACGACGCCCGGCTGGTCGTGGTCGCCTACGGCACCGCCGCCCGGATCGCAAAGGGGGCCATCAAGCGGATGCGCGATATCGGCCTCAAGGTGGGTCTTCTCAGACCGATCACCCTCTGGCCGTTCCCAAACCGCATCCTGGTCGAGATGAGCCGCTGGGTCCGGCACTTCCTGGTCTACGAAATGAGCACCGGCCAGATGGTGGAAGATGTCCGGCTCGGGCTCGAAGGGCGCAGCCAGGTGCATTTCTACGGCCGCCCGGGGGGTGTCGTATCGACCCCCGAGGAACTGTCCAAGGTGATCAACACCCTCTATCATCGGCAGAACCTGCAAGAGGAATAAGTTATGGCAACCAAGGTTTTCGAATGGCCGAGATACTTGAAAAAGGCGGTCTTCCACTATTGCCCGGGCTGCGGCCACAGCATCATCCATCGGCTGGTCGCCGAGGTGATCGATGAACTGGGCATCGGAGAACGTTGCATCGGGGTCCCTCCCGCCGGTTGTGCCGTTCTGGCCTACAATTACTTCGACGTGGACATGGGCGAGGCGCCGCACGGGCGAGGCGCCGCCGTCGCCACAGGCATCAAGCGGGTCCTTCCGGACCGCATCGTCTTTACCTATCAGGGCGACGGGGACATCGCCGCCATTGGAACAGCCGAAACCATTCACGCCGCCAACCGCGGAGAGAACATTACGGTGATCTTCGTCAACAACGGTGTCTATGGCATGACCGGGGGCCAGATGGCTCCTACGACCCTCATCGGCCAGAACTCGACAACAACGCCGGGAGGCCGTGATATCCGTCGTGACGGAGCCCCCTTGAATCTAAGCGAGATGCTCGGCATCGCCAACGGCAGCGCCTATATCGAGAGAACCGCCGTCAGCAGCCCGAAAACGATACGGCACACCAAAAAGGCCCTCACCAAGGCCTTCAAGGTCCAGATGGCCGGCCTGGGATTCTCGCTGGTGGAGATCCTCTCCCCCTGTCCGACCAATTGGAAGCTCAGTCCAGTGGATGCAGTCAAGTGGGTTGATGAAAGCATGACCCGGTATTTTCCGCTGAAAGTCATCAAAGACCTCGCTCCGGACCTGAAATGAGATTCCCAGTCCGGGCCGGCGGAGTACCGTATCGGCCAAGCTATAAATAAGGATCGGTGGGTTATGACCAAGAAGACAGTTTTTGCGGGTTTCGGTGGACAGGGCGTACTGATGATGGGATACGTGCTGGCCGTATCCGCCATGCGGGACGGTAAGAATGTGACCTATCTGCCCTCTTACGGCGCCGAGGTCCGCGGCGGCACAGCGAACTGCACGGTCGTGGTATCCGATGAAGAGATTTTTTCTCCGGTCGCCTCTTCGCCCGAGTATGCGGTCATCATGAACAAACCGTCGCTAACGCGCTACGAGAGCATGATAAAAGAGGGCGGGGTAATCGTCCTCAACTCCAGTCTGATCGACACCAACCCTTCCAGGACGGACCTGACCGTTCTGCGCGTGCCCGCCAACGACATGGCGAAGGAACTGGGCAGCGACCGTACCATCAACATGATCATGCTGGGTGCCTTCGTGCAACAGACCGGCATCACGACCCTGGATTCCATCATGAACGGCCTCGGTGAAATCGTCAAAGGAAAGAAACCGGCCGTCATGGAATTGAACCGGAAAGGTCTGGATAAAGGCGCCGAATTCGTCCTGAGAGGAGCCTCACAATGAAAACCGTCAAGCAGATCGACCTCGCATTGAAGAACGAACCGGGGGCCCTGTCCGCTGTAAGCGAGACCCTGGGGGCGGGAGGAATCAATATCATCGCGTTCTACGTCGCCACCGAACCGCATGAAGGCAGACTACGTTTCGTTGCGGATGACCCGGACAAGGCGGTCAACATCCTCAAGACCGCCGGGTACGAGTTGGAGACGACCGACGTCATCGCCTGCGAAACCCCGCACCATCCCGGGGGCCTCAACGCCGTCCTGAAACCGTTGAAGGCTGCCGGCATCAATGTCGATTACATCTACCCCTGCATCGGCACCGGGGAGGCCACGGTGCTGATCCTTGGGCTCGAACCATTGGAGGAGGCTGTCAAACGCCTTGAAGACAGCTGGATCAGGGTCATCAGCCAAGAGCTCTATCACACCTGATCATTCCTAATTCTCAATCATGCCATGCCGGGGCGGCCGGTCTACCAGTCCAGCGCCGGCAGCAAGCCGGATCGCCCCCTTTTTCCTCTGGAAAAGTCCGGAGCTTCAATCCGCAAGGAAGGGGCCGCCCGCCGCCACAGGTGGCGGCGGGCGGCCCCTTCCTTTGAGGATTGATTCCTCAGCAGAATGCTGCTACAACTCGAATCAAGGGGAACGTTATCCAACCGCATCGGCGTGGATAGCTATCTGAAATTGCCTAATTTTTCCGAGACATCTTTGCCCGGCATGCCAACAGAAGCCAGCCCATTAAAACCCGTCTCGAAGCATAAGTGGATCAAGGCGGCGGGCCTGCTGCTGTTTTTCCTGACATCGCTGCTGATTGTCCGCTCGCCGACATTCAGACAGTGGCTCGACCCGGGCGTCATCGAGCCGGTCGTCAAGAGTTTCGGCCTCTGGGGCCCGGCGATCTTCGTCCTATTTTACGCCACCGCACTCTGTCTGCTTGTTCCATCCAGCATTCTCAGCATGCTCGGCGCCGCCCTCTTCGGGGTCAATCTGGGGTTTCTCTGCGTCTGGACCGGGGCCATTCTAGGGGCCAGCGCCGCTTTTCTGATCGCTCGCACCCTTGGGCGCGACTTCGCCGCGGCCATGATCGGCAACCGGCTCAAACGCTTCGACCACGCCTTCGAAACCAACGGGTTCGTGACCGTCCTCTATATTCGATTGCTGAATATGCCTTTTACGTATGTCAATTTCGGCATCGGCCTGACCGGGGTCCGCTTCGGTCCTTATGTCACCGCCACGGCCCTCGGGATGATCATCAGCCTGTTTACGTTCGTTTTCCTTGGAGGGGCCCTGAAGGACGCCTGGATCACCGGCAACTGGGACGCACTTTTTTCCATCGAGTCCTTTGCAGTAGCGGGTCTGTATGCCTTCTCCTTCTTCATCCCGAAGCTGCTGAAGAAGCTCCGCCTCATCTAACCCATCTCAAAAGGAGAATTTGAAAAACCATGTCTCTGGAATTGGATACCCTGTGCATCAATACCATCCGGATGCTGTCGGCCGACGCCGTCGAAAAGGCGCGCTCTGGGCACCCCGGAATGCCCATGGGCGCCGCCCCGATGGCCTACCTGCTGTGGACCCGCTTCATGCGTTACAACCCGGAAGACCCCGCCTGGGCCGACAGGGACCGTTTCGTCCTCTCGGCCGGACACGGCTCCATGCTGCTCTACAGCCTTCTTCACCTGACCGGATACGATCTCACCCTCGGCGACCTGAAGCAGTTCCGGCAATGGGAAAGCAGGACACCCGGCCACCCCGAATACGGGCAGACTCCCGGGGTCGAAACCACCACCGGTCCGCTCGGACAGGGATTCGCCAACGCCGTCGGCATGGCCATGGCGGAGCGGTACCTCGCCGCGCACTTCAACCGCCCGGGCTTCGACATCGTCGACCATCACACCTACGCAATCGTCAGCGATGGAGATCTGATGGAAGGGGTTTCGCACGAAGCGGCATCCCTCGCAGGACACCTCGGCCTCGGAAAACTCGTTTTTCTATACGATGACAACCATATCTCCATCGAAGGCAGCACGGACATCACCTTCACGGAAAACCGGGCGGCCCGGTTCGGGGCCTACGGCTGGCACGTCCAGGAGGTCACCGATGGAAACGACCTCGATGCCCTCGAAGAAGCTCTTCGTGCGGCACGATCCGAGACGGCACGACCCTCCCTGATCGCGGTCCGCACCCACATCGGATTCGGCAGCCCAGGCAAACAGGATACGCCGGGTGCGCACGGAGAACCACTGGGGGCTGAAGAGCTTGCCAGAACCAAGGCCTGCCTGGGCTGGCCGGCGGAGCCCCCCTTCCATGTCCCCGAGGAAGCCCTGAAACATTTTCGTGAGGCAGGCCGTCAGGCAGCCTCCGCGCAGGAGGCCTGGGAATCCCTTTTCGCGGAATACAGCTCAGCCCACCCTGACCTGGCGGACGAATGGCGCCTCTGGATGAGTGGCGGCCTGCCGGAGGGATGGGAGGAAGCCCTGCCGGTCTTCGAAGCGGACAAGAAGGGGCCCGCCAGCCGGGCGGCCTCCGGAACGGTCCTGAATGCCCTCGCGGGCAAGTTCAAAAACCTTTTCGGTGGTTCGGCCGACCTGGCCCCCTCGAACAAAACGCTGATCAAAGGGGAAGAAGATTTCGAGGGGCCGGCCTTTACAGGCCGCAATATCCGCTTCGGCGTCAGGGAACACGGCATGGGCGGGATCCTGAACGGCATGGCGCTTCACGGCGGAATACGGCCTTATGGCGGGACCTTCCTGATCTTCTCGGACTATATGCGGCCATCCATCCGCCTGGCTTCGTTGATGCGGCTTCGGGTCATCTACGTTTTCACGCATGACAGCATCGGCCTGGGAGAAGACGGTCCAACCCACCAGCCTATCGAGCAACTGGCCGCCCTGCGAGCCATTCCCGGCATGACGGTCATCCGCCCGGCGGATGCCAACGAAACACGAGAGGCATGGCGGGCGGCCGTCCGCATGACCGAAGGCCCGGTCGCTCTGGCCCTCACGCGCCAAGGCCTGCCAACGCTCGACCGTGCGGCGCTGGCCCCGGCGGAAATGCTGTCCCGCGGCGCCTACACCCTGTGGCAGAGCCCAGAGGGCAAACCCGAAATCATCCTGATCGGAACGGGTTCGGAGCTTCACATCGTACTCGATGCCGCAGCGAAGCTCTCGGATGAGGGACGCCGCGTTCGGGTCGTTTCCATGCCCTCCTGGGAACTTTTCGAACAGCAGCCGGCTGCCTACCGGAACGAGGTCCTCCCCGAGAATATAACCCGCCGGATCGCCGTTGAGGCCGGCAGCCCGATGGGCTGGCACCGATATGTGGGCGCAGACGGCGTCGTGGTTGGGCTCGAACGCTTCGGTGCATCGGCGCCCTATCAGATCCTGTATGAGAAATTCGGACTGACCGCGGACGCCGTCCTCGAAAAGGCGCGTGAACTTCTCTCGAAATGAATGAACGGGCCGGCCGAGACCAGAGGGAATACCCTGCATGGAATATACGAAAAAAACATTGACGCCCATCAAAGATATTTTGGCGGAGATCCTGGAAAGCCGAACCTCCCCGCTGGGGCAGGGACTCTACCCCATCCTGCGAATCTGGGAACAGGTGATGGGAAGGCCTGTCGCCGAACATGCGCGGCCCGTGTCCTTCAAAGACGCCGTGTTGAAGGTGAGCGTGACCGACCCGGTCTGGATGCAGGAACTGACCTACCGGGAGCCCGAGATCAAGGAAAAGCTCGATCTCGCCCTCGGCCGGGATATCGTGCGGAAGATCGTTTTCAGGATGGGATATTGATCGAAAAGTCCCCCTGGTCCAGGATCGGCGGCAGGACCCGTATCTCTGCACGGCCGCCCGGGGTTCCTTCGATGAAGGCCATCTTTGCGCCGGACTTCAGATTGGCATAGTGGAACTGGACCCGTTTCGGCTCGAAACCGAAGCGGCGCATACGCGCGAAGGCATCGACCAAACGCACCGAGGGGTAGACGAACGCGATCCGGCCGCGCTTCCGGAGCAGGTAGCGGGCCGCCGCCAGGATGTCGTCCAGGGAGGCCATGATCTCGTGCCGGGCGATGGCCCTTCGCGCATCGGGATTGATGCGCCCGCTGTCGAGCTTCCGGTAAGGCGGGTTGCAGACGACCACATCCGCTGACCCGCCCTTCAGGGGCAAGGCACGCAAATCGCCCTTCACTACCGACATCCGGCGGTCGAAGCCGTTCAACCGGACGTTCCTGACCGCCTGAGAGGCGAGTTCGGGCTGAATCTCCAACCCCACTGCGTAAGCGATCGGCCGGGTGTGCAGCAGCACGATCGGGATGACGCCGCATCCCGTCCCCAGGTCCACCAGCGTGTCGTGGGCCCGAATCGTGGCGAAGCCGGCGAGCAGCAAGGCATCCACAGAAAAACGATACCCATCCCTCGATTGGATGAATTGCAGTCGCCCGCCCAAAATGGCGTCCAATGATTCGTCGGGTCCAATCGCGACCTCAGGGAATGGTGATGACATCGTCGGGATCGAGTTTATTGAAGACTAGGCCGGTCAGGACCTTGGGAAAGAAAAAGGTCGACTTGCGCGGCATGACGAGGGTGTTGCCTGCCACCTCCTTCACGTGCTCCATACGCGTCGGGTTGAGAAGGAATCCCAGCTGGTAACGCCCCTGCCGGACATCGTTCGCGGCCTTGCGAAAACCGCTCTGATAAAAAAACAGTTCCGGGTTGTCCAGGTCTTCGCGGCTGAAACCCATACCCTTCTGGAAGGCGAGCCGTGACAGGACGAGGACATCGAGCTTCTTCAGCGAGTCATGCAGGTCGTCCCCCATCTCCTTCCGCGCACCCGGTTTGAGGGTGAGCAGAAACACCCGTTCCTCACCGTGCAGCACGAGGGCGAAGGCGCTCGTCACCCGGCCGGCCCTGGCCAGCGAGTCCCTCAGCTCCAGGTACTCCGCATCGGAAGGCGTTTTGGGCAAAGACACCGGTTCGATCTCGAACCAGGCGCTTGACCGCTCCAGAAACCGCGCGAGGTCGAATCCCGGCACCCGCTTGATCAAGCGGTGTGAAGGCAGGATAGTCAGGCCCTCGTCGCTCATGTTGGACAGATACATCATGACATACTCATACGATCGCCCGGGGCTCTGCTGCCCATATCTCGTCCGCATCAGGTTGCGGTAATTCCGGGCGGTCTCGTAGCGATGATGTCCGTCGGCAATGAAAATGCGCTTGTCCGCAAGCGTGTCTGAAATAGACCTGAAGACGGCCGGATCGTCGACCTCCCACATGCGATGGTTTGTCCCGTCATGAAACGAAAAATCCAATACGGGGGCACGCTCGACCACATCGTTCAAGGCGCCCTTGATTCGGTTTTCAGCGTCCTCGTAAAGGCCGAAAATCTGGCTGAACTGGGCGCCGCAGGCGCGCATGAGCCGCAGCCGATCGTCTTTGTGGGCCGAAAAGGTCTTTTCGTGGGGCAGGATCACCCCGGAATCGGGCTCTTCGATCTTCACGGCCGCGATGACGCCCCAGCGGGTCCGTCGGGGTTCCCCGTTGCCTGGGTCATAATCGAGCGCGGTGACATACATGCAAGGTTGATCCGCCTGCCGGAGAATCCCCTGGGACTGCCACCGTCTGAACAGATCTGCTGCGCGCGTGTAAGGATTGTCCCAGTCGGAGTCCCCCGTCTTTTTTTTGCCCAGGATCAACCGGATCACGTTGAAGGGGTTTTTCTCATAGTAACCTTCCTGCTCCTCCGGCGAAATGACGTCATAGGGCGGGGCCGTGAGATTCGACATCTGGTCGAAAAGGTCCGGGCTGTAAGTTAACCCCCGGAAAGGGGCAATGATGGTCATGTCGGGCTCCTTCAAGGTGGAGGTAAAAATTATAAATTTTTAGTTTCGCTCATTTTGGTGATTTTTGTCAACTGGATTTAAGACTTGACCGCTGCCGCCGAAGCCGCTACCCTGTTGGGGACGTTGCCGCCGGAGCGAAAACTGCCTGGGCGGGAATGAACCTTCGAAAAAACACAGCGATTCGCGATATTGGAAACTCTCACCCATAGGCCGGATCTGGTCATCTCCGGCGGCACCCTGTTGACGATGGTCGATGGGGCTGCGCCTCTCGAGAAGGCAACGATCCGTATTGGCTCAGGCCGGATCATCGGGATCGACACCGCACCGGAGGGGCCAGCCGCTGACGTGGAGGCCCTCGACCACATCGATGCCACGGGGTGCATCGTCATGCCCGGGCTCGTCAATGCCCATACCCACGCCGCCATGACCCTGTTCCGGGGATATGCCGACGACCTCCCCCTCCAGCAATGGCTCTTCGAACGAATCTTCCCCGCCGAGGCGGCGTTCCTCTCCGACGACACCGTTTACTGGGGAGCCCTCCTCGGGTGTCTGGAGATGATCGCATCGGGGACGACCTGTTTTGCCGATGGCTACTTTTTCCAGGACGCGACGGCGCGGGCAGTCCACGAGGCCGGGCTTCGCGCTGTCATCGCCCAGGGCGTCATCGACTTTCCAGCGCCGGGAGTGCCCGACCCGGCAGACAACATCCGCGAGGCCTGCTCCTTCATGAAGCGCTGGCAGGGGGCATCGGACCGCATCACTCCGGGGATCTTCTGCCACAGCCCTATGACGTGTTCGGCCGCCACCCTGAAAGCCGGTGCAGAAGCGGCCGAGCGCTACGGGACCCCTTTCCAGATTCACCTGTCCGAGACCCGCGGCGAAGTAGACCAGATCCTGCATCAGACAGCCAAAAGGCCCGTCTTCTACCTCGATGACCTCGGTGTCCTCAACGACCGCATGACGGCCGCCCACGCGGTCCACCTCGACAGAGACGAAATGGGCCTCATCAAAGAACGCGGTGTCAGACTGGTCAATGTGCCCGAAAGCAATATGAAACTCGCTTCCGGTGTCGCCCCGGTCATTGGCTTCCTACGGCTGGGCATACCCATGGGCCTCGGAACCGACGGCTGCTGTTCGAACAACAACCTCGACATGTTCCAGGAAATGGACACCGCCGCCAAGGTAAGCAAGGTTTTCAGCGCGGATCCCGTCGCCCTGACGGCCCGGGATGTACTCCGGATGGCCACCTCGCTGGGGGCTGCCGTGCTCGGACTGGAGGATCGGGTCGGCACCGTCGAAGCCGGAAAAGCGGCCGATCTGATTGTCATCGATCTTCAAAAGCCGCACCTCCGACCCGTTTACGACCCGTATTCCGCACTGGTCTACGCCGCCTCCGGCGGAGATGTGCGGGACACCATCGTCCAAGGGCGAATCTTGATGCGCAACCGTTCCTTCGTGACGCTGGATGCGAATGAAATCATGCGCAAGGTCTCGGCCATCGCCCAGAGGATAACGGCCGCGACAGCCGTACTGAACCAGACGAGCGCCACGCTGGCATCGACCCGGGAGACGTGACCGACCCTGTCAGGCATCCTGAAGGTTCCGGCGGATCGGGCGTCCGATGATATACACCATACAAACCACGGGTGGGGATCGCTTCAGGTCTCCCCTGGCCAGTATCCCTTCGCAGGGATGAGAGGACAATACAGGTCGAACCATGGGTAAAGGCAAAAAGATTGGGTTTATGCTGGCATTTTCCATGCTGGTCCTGGTCGTGGCGGGTTTGGGCTGGTTCCTTTGGGGCATCTTCGAAGGGGTCCAACCCACCCTCGATCTCAAACCACTGCCGGAGTTCCTTTCAGCCAACCAGAAATTCACGGTCACGGCGTCGGACGCCAACCGGGGACTGCGGCGGATCCAGGCCATAGTGACGCAGGAGGGACGTGAAGTCACGGTGGCGGAGGAGACCTTTCCGTTCGTAGGATTTTCCAACAAGGAGGGGCAGCATCGTTTCGAGATGGAATACACCATCGACCCAGAAGCGCTTTCGCTGGCCCAGGGCCTCGTGGAATTGCAGGTCTCGGTCTGGGACTACTCACGGCGAAACGGGGGGGACGGCAACCGGTCGATCGTGCAGCACAAGATGGTGGTCGACACCATCCCGCCGGCCCTCAGGGCGATCAGCGCCTCCCATTACATCAACGTGGGGGGCACCGGCATGGTGGTTTATGAAATCTCATCCGATGCTGTAGAGACCGGCGTATACGTCGATGACCTCTTTTTCCCCGGTTATCCCGCGAACAACGCCAAAGGAAGCGGGGCTCATGTCTGTTATTTCGCTCTGCCCCTGGACACCCAGGGAAAACCTGCCATTCATCTGTGGGCACGCGATCAGGCGGGGAACTCCGCCAGGGCCGGGTTCTACTATCAGATTCGGAACAAGCGCTTCCGCTCCGACTCGATCAATGTCAGCGACGGCTTCCTGAACAAGATCCTGCCCTACTTCACCTCCGTGAAGTTCGAGCCACAGGCCACCCTTCTGGAGCGCTTCTTGAAAATCAACCGAGACCTTCGCCGCGAAAACGCCGACACGTTTTACGCAATGCGCACCGAAACCGCCCCCCGGCAGTTGTGGGAAGGTACCTGGCTCCGGCTCAAAAACGCAGCCAACATGGCCCGCTTCGGCGACCGCCGCAGCTATTTCTACAACGGGCAGAAGATCGATGAGCAGACGCATATGGGGATCGATTTGGCTTCGCTCGCCAATTCACCCGTGGAGGCCGCCAACAACGGCAGGGTGATTTTCTCCGGCCCCCTCGGAATCTATGGGACCACGGTCGTCTTGGACCATGGCCAGGGGCTCGCCTCTATCTATTCGCACCTGAGCGTCAGCCACGTGCAGAAGGGCCAGGAAATCGCAAAGGGAGCAATCCTGGGGCTGACCGGGCAGACGGGCCTCGCCGGAGGCGACCATCTGCACTTCGGGGTCATGGTCAACGGGATCCCTGTCAATCCGCTCGAATGGTGGGACAGCCACTGGATCCAGGACAATGTAACGCGCAAACTCACGCTGCTGAACTAAACCATTTCCGGACGGAATCGAATTAAGCTTTCGGCCTCCTCCAGGGTCTTTCCACTCCGAAATAGGCATCGGCGCGCCGCGTAAGGTCGTTCAACCGGTCCTCCAGCCCCCTTCTGCAGCTTTCCAACGCCTCCCCACGGACCTTCGGCGGCACCCAGATGGGGGCTCCATAGAAGACGGCCACGCGGGCGAAGGGTTTCGGGATCATATACCGGTCCCAGGAGTTCAGGACCCAGCACCGATCTGCAGCCCACACCACCGGAATGATCGGGACACCTGCATCGCGTGCTGAGAGCACCGTCCCCACTTTCGCCACCCGCGGGGGCCCCTGGGGGCCGTCCGCCAACATCCCGCCGCGGCCGCCTTCCCGGATGGCCTTCGAAAGCGCACGCAGGGCACGCATGCCGCCGCGCGTCGAGGAGCCCCGCACGTTGGCGAACCCGAGCTTCGCCGCAACGCGGGCGCCGTACTCCCCGTCGCGGCTCTGACTGATCATGACGGTCAAACGACGCGGCCCGAAATAGCGCGCCAACATCAGCATCCGCTGGTGCCACGTGACGAAGACCGCCCGCCCCCTTGAACGGCCGAGCGCCTCGCGCTGCAGATCATCGCCTTCGACCCGCACCAGACGGCAACTCCCCAGATAAATCCGGATCAAAACCGCCAGGACGGAGGAGCCTGCAATCAGCCATAGACGCTCATGCGGGCGGAAGGTTCCCTTTTCCATTTTCTGTCCCAAATGCTCGTTCATCGGGTGCAGCCTCAACCGGACTCATTGCGGAACCGGCAGACAGGCGCCTGGGTCCCGGCATCCGCATTGTAGGGATTCTACGACGTCATGGCAAGCGGAGTACCCGAGATATTGACCGGGTCATGCGTGTTCGTTTCGATTTGATTTGGAGGCGGCATCCTCTTACCCCCTATCAGGAGATGATGACTTGATCGCGGGAACCGCCGGTGCTATAGAGTACCCATCGAACCCGGTCCCGTGCAGACAGGCACGATGACATGAAGTCGCCACCTCTTTCGAAAGCGTCAAGCCTGGACGCACGGATTGAAACTTCAGGCAAAAAGAGATGCATCTGACCGCATGCGGAGCCGCCGATGAACCGCGCCCGCCTGCGGACCGACGACAGGCGTTTCGAAAGAGCGGTTTTTACCCACCCCTGGCGGCATGTATCGGCGGCACCTGAAGACCAGGCGCAGCCGACCGTGGAAAACGACCTCCGACCCGGACGGGGGGGGCATCTCACAGAAAGCGACACGCCTCGCATGACTCGGGGCCATTGTGGGTCGCTAATCCTTCAACGTATAAGACTTTCATTCACAACACCCTGCCGGTTTTGACCGGCGCACAGGAGGAAGAACGATGAACAAACGAAGCGACCTGATGCTGCTAGGCGCCGAAAGGGCCCCGCACCGCTCACTCTTGCGGGCCGACGGCTTCTGCGACTGGGAAATGGAAAGGCCGATCATCGGGATCGCCAATTCCTTCAACGAAATCATCCCTGGACACATCCATCTCGACCGTCTGGTGGACGCCGTCAAGGCCGGCATCTACGCGGCAGGGGGCACGCCGATGGTTTTCAACACCATCGGGGTGTGCGACGGAATCGCCATGAACCACGAAGGGATGAAATACTCCCTCCCGAGCCGCGAACTCATCGCAGACTCGGTCGAAATCATGGCGATGGCCCACCCCTTCGACGGGCTCGTCCTCCTCGCCTCATGCGACAAGATCATCCCCGGGATGCTGATCGCCGCCGCCCGCCTGAACATCCCGGCAATCTTCCTCTCCGGTGGCCCCATGCTGCCGGGCAGGGTAGCCGGACGCGAGATGGGACTCGACAAGGTCTTCGAGGCGGTCGGCGCCCTCAACAGCGGCCGGATCACCGCTGAAGACCTGCACAGCTACGAGTGCGGGGCATGCCCGGGGGCCGGCTCCTGCTCCGGAATGTTCACCGCCAACACGATGAGCAACCTGTCGGAGGCCCTCGGGATGTCGCTCCCCTTCAACGGCAGTGCACCGGCAGTCTACTCGGACCGGGTCCATCTGGCGAAGGAAAGCGGCATGAAGGCGGTCGAGCTCGTCCGCAGCAACCTGCGGCCGCGTGATATCATGACGCGGGAGGCCTTCGGGAATGCCATCGCCGCGGACATGGCCCTTGGCGGATCGACCAATACCGCCCTTCACCTGCCGGCCATTGCCTATTACGCGGATGTGGACCTCACCCTCAAGGATTTCGACCCCTACACCGCCAGGATTCCCCACCTGACTTCCATGGCGCCCGCTGGACCGCACCACATCGTCGACCTCTACCATGCCGGCGGCGTGCCCGCGATCCTGGCGGAGCTCGGCCAGGCCGGGTTGATCGACCTCAAAACCCGGACCGTTTACGGGACCCGCCTCGGGGAAATGCTCGAACGGATTGAGGCCGGCATCCGGGACACGAAGGTGATCCGGCCGGTAAGCGACCCCGTCCACTCCACGGGGGGGCTGGCTGTCCTGACGGGCAATCTGGCCCCGGAAGGCGCCATCGTCAAACAGGCCGCCGTCGCGCCGGAGATGCTCCGGCATACGGGGCCGGCCAGGATATTCAGCAGCGAGGAAGATGCCGTGGCAGCCATCACGGGCGGCCGGATCCAAAAGGGGGATGTGCTGGTTATCCGTTACGAGGGCCCCCGGGGTGGCCCAGGGATGCGGGAAATGCTCAGCCCGACGTCGGTGCTGGCCGGGATGGGGATGGACAAGGACGTGGCGCTCATCACGGACGGGCGCTTCTCGGGGGCCACCCGCGGGTCGTCCATCGGCCACGTCTCGCCCGAAGCCGCGGCCGGCGGCCCTATCGCCGCCGTCGAGGAGGGCGACACGATCGAAATCGACATCCCGGGCAAGAGCCTGCGCCTCGAGCTTTCCGATGAAGCGATCGCCAAAAGGCTGAGCCGGCTGCCGGCGTTCGAACCCAAGGTGCGGCATGGCTACCTCGGTCGCTACGCCCGAATGGTCTCCAGCGCGGACAAAGGCGCCGTCTTCGAGCGCTAAACGCAGACAGGCGAAAGGCCGGCTCCGGATCCCATCCCGGCGGGCCATCCGGTTCACGGAGCATAGCGCAGGAGATAATCTTTCACCCGCACCTTGCGGGCCGTGTTCGCAGAGCTCATGTAGCGGACCGTTCCGAATACCGGCCTCTCCGGCCCCCAGGCATGGTCATAGCGCCCCAGGGTCCAGAAGATGCCGCTGTAGGAATTGGGATCCCGGCCGTCCAGGGCATAGCGGTTGTTGAGTTCGATCATGATCCGCAGCGCCTCTTCGGGGGAGGAGGTCCATTCAAGGATCTTCTTTCCCCAGAGCATCCGCAGGTAGTTGTGGATCGTGCCCTCGCGAAGGAGTTGACGCTGGGCGGCGTTCCACAGGGGGTCGTGGGTCGCGGCGCCTTCGAACGCCGCCAGGTCGTAGACGTACTCGCGCGGATCCTGCCGGTGCCTCTCCAGGGTCGCCCGGGCCCAATCGGGGAGAGAGGCGTACGCATCGTAATCCTCCATGAACAGGCACCCGTTGAACCCGAGTTCACGCCAGGTGACGAGTTGGTCGAGGAACGCCTCGGCCGACTCGCTCATCCCCCACCAGCCTTGGCGGCCGCCTTTCGCGGTCAAACCCAGCCGGTCGAAAAACCATCCCTCCTTTTCCGCAAGGGTGTGGAAGACCTCGTGGACCGACAGGTGGCCGAAGTGGAGATAGGGGGATAAGCCGCTCGTGGCTTCGATCTCGGGTTCGTTCCGCTCCGAGGCATACCGTTGAAGCCTCTCCAGAAGGAACCGCTCGAGCGAGCTCCGAGCGGCCTCAACGCCCCCGGGCGTGTCGACCGGGTGGACGCCGTGGTCGATCGGGAGCGCTTCGAGCACACGATCGTCCTTCAAAGATTCGAGGGTCGTCAGAGGCCAGCGCTCCGTCGTGCTTCGGGGCAGGGTCAGCCCGCGCGGGGGCAGGCCGGCCAACGGATCGGCTGACGGCCGTTCGACCAGATGGACCGGGAGGGTCTTCTGGAGGAAGCGCCTGAAGGCATAAGCCGTCGGAAAGGGCCGATCCGCCGCCCGCATAGGCAGGAGGCCGTTCGCGTCGACCTTTTCCAGCCGGACATCCAGCTGCCGGCCCGCGGCCGCCGTCATGCGGGGGATGAAAAAGGCCGGAAAATCATCCGTGACGACCACCGCGGCCCCAGCACCCAGGGCGGCGAGGAGCCCCTTGCCCGCACGCTCGGCCGGTTCGAGATAAGGGTAGTAGAGCGCGCCGGTCCTGTTGAAATATGCGGCGTTCGCAGTCATCCCATCGAGGACGAACCGGTGCAGGCGGTCGGCGGCCCATGGATACCCCGCCCGCAGCGCTTCCAGGATCAAGAGCGGCTTTTGAAGATCCTCGGCCCACGCCCTGGCTCGATCCAGACTGAAATTCCAGGCGGGCCGCCGAAAAGCCGTCATCCAGTAGAGAACGTAGTGCCGCTCCCGCCGAACCGGGGCGGCATTGACCGCCCTGATGCGCAGCCGGGGTACGTTGCAGTGCTGCAGCCGCCCCTCCCTGTCCTGATCCTGGTCCTGAGCCATCCTTTTCATCACTCCTCAACAGGCGGCGGGAAACGCCTGTCTTCTGCGTTACACTCATCCCGCGCCACGGCGGCGCACCTCCATGTGCGCCTCATCCCACAGGATTTCGCAAACCTTGCGTCCGGCCGTCTCTCAACAGCCTGTCCACAACGGACTTTTCAACCTGCTCTCAAGGCTTGAATCGCTTCCACCCGGGAAAAAACATCCGGCGCAACACCATTTCCAGCCCGCCATGAAAATTTTTCTTCACACCCTTCGGGTGCTCCGTCTCAACGCTTCGCGGCGGGTCCCGGTTTCTTCACACCCTTCGGGTGCTCAATCCCGCTGCGTCCGTTCTTTCCGATGACCTCGCCGCATCCTTTCAGACCCTGACATAGCGTGCGTCCGTCAACCCGTCGAGCAGAAGAAACGAAAGGATCCGCACGGCAATGATGCCGCAATCCGGACCCTCCAGAAAGACCTTCAACTGTGGATGGACCTCGAGCAGGCGGCTGCGGATGCGCGCCTCTTCCGCCTCGCTTTCGAGGGGCTCGCAAATACCTGCCACGGTCAGCGCCTGCACCTCATTGCGCCGGTTACGGCCATGCCCTTCCCGGGTGTCCACCAGGCAGCTCACCGATGGGTTTTCCATCAGATTCCGCCACTTGGTCGAGTTTTTGGCCGTCGTCATGTACATATGGCGGCAGTCTTCATCGCAGACATACGCCATCAGGGAGCAGAGCGGCTTGCCGCCGGACTCTGTCGCCAGGACGCAAAGGTCATGGTCCTGCAGCATCTTCTTCATGTTCTCGAGCGTCATCGATCCCTCCTGTATGCGCTGTGTCCTCTCCAGGCCTTCCATCCTATGTCAAATCGGGGCCTTTGTGCAAAACCGAAATCGCAGACACCCGAAGGTCAGCCGGGTGCAAGGCCCTCGCTTTTTGCTTCCCTATATGGGTGCTTCCTGCTATCAAAGGGACTGGCGGGTCAACGGCTACACAGCCGGCAAAGGGAAATCCTCCATCGAGAGCCGGGGCTCGACCGGGCTCACTGCTCCTTTTCCCGTCAGGGGCCCAATCCGAATCGTCCGCCATCCGATTCTTCTCGAAGGCATTTTCGATGAAAGACGTTGATCCCGAAAGGATGAACCCCTGGAAACCCGCGTTCACCCGCAGAAGCCTCGAGCGCAACAAAATGATTTCAGACGGAGGAAGGGATTTATGGACAACGCGCGGATCAAACTCGGCGTAAGCACCTGCCTTCTCGGTCAGGACGTCCGGTATGACGGCGGGCACAAACTCGACCGTTTCATCCGGGACACGCTCGGTCAGTACGTGGACTACGTCCCTGTCTGCCCGGAGGTGGAATGCGGCCTGGGGGTGCCGCGGGAGGCCATGCGGCTGGTAGGCGAACCATCGGCGCCGCGCCTGGTCACGATCCGCAGCGGACGGGACCTGACGGACCAGATGCTCCGATGGACTGAAAAGCGCTTGGCCGAACTGGCCGGCGAGGGGCTTTGCGGCTTCATCTTCAAGAGCAACTCGCCCAGCTCCGGCATGGAGCGGGTGAAAGTCTACACCGACAAAGGCATGCCGAACAAAGCCGGGCGGGGGATCTTCGCCGGGCTCTTCATGGATCGCTTCCCGCTGATCCCCGCGGAGGACGAGGGGCGCTTGCACGACCCGCGCCTGAGGGAGAATTTCATCGAGAGGATCTTCACCCTCAGGCGCTGGCGCGAGACGCTTGCCGGAAACAAAGGCCTCGGGCAACTGGTCCAGTTCCATACCCGGCACAAACTGCTGATCCTCTCCCACAGCGAAAAACACTACCGGGAGATGGGAAAGCTCGTCGCCGAGGGCAAGACCCGGCCGGTCGAAGAACTTTACGCCTCCTATGAGACCCTTCTGATGACCGCCCTTGCCCTCAAGACGACGAACCGGAAGAACACGAACGTTTTGCAGCACATGCTCGGCTATTTCAAACGGGACCTTTCCGCCGACGAGAAGCAGGAAATGCTGACCCTCATCGATCAATACGCCCAGGGGCTGATTCCCCTGATCGTCCCGATCACCCTGCTGAACCATTACGTTCGGAAATATCGACAGGGGTATCTCGCCGAGCAGGTCTATCTCAACCCCCACCCCACGGAGCTGAAGCTGCGGACGCATGTCTGAGTTCGGCCCCGCGGGGGCGGATTCCGGTTCTACTCGTCCTTTTCGACGATCCCGTCCCGAAGCGCCTTCGGCGTGGGAACCGGGATCGGGAAACAGCGGTCCTTCTCGGGATGATACATCAGACGATAGGAGGTCCCGCGGTTCCCGTCCCGGTGCATGTGGTCCCACCCCCGTACATAGTAAGGGCAGGCATCGTTGAAGCAGATGTACATATAGTCGTTGTCCCAGGTCTGGGCAAACGGGTTGTCGGGAACGAGCCACTTCTTCAGACGCTCCCCGCAGTGAGGGCAGCAGAGGGTCTCTTTGACCGCCTTTTTACGTTCCTCGAGCCCTTTCTCATCCAATCTCCCGCGATAGGGCACGACCGGCTCAGGGCGCCTTGACCGATCTGCACCGCCCTTCCGCTCAGCATAAACGGCGTATACCGGATCGCTCGGAATCCCCATGTCCGCATATTTGTCATCCGAGGGACGCGGCCGGCCTTTTGAAAGAAACTCCTTCGGCTCGTCGAACACCCCGCTCCGCTCGAAGAACTCCTGCACGAGGATCACCCGCTCCTCCTCCCCGGATTCACGCCAGATCTTGACCGCTTTCCGGGGAAACATCCGGTTGGAGAAGATCACCAGGAAGAGCCCTCCCGGCTTGAGGACGCGTCCCACTTCCTTGAAGACCTCGAAGGGGTTGGTCATATAGTCTACGGAAACCGTGTTCAGGACAACATCGAAGGTTTCGTCCGCAAACGGAAGGTGCGGGTCCGCATTCAGGTCATGAAGAACCCTTTCGGTCAACGCGGGATTGCGGTCCAGTTCATTCTTGTTCAGCCCCAGCCCTACGACGCGTGCGGGACGGAGGGACGCCGGCAGATGCGAATCCCAGCCCGCCATGAGGTCCAGGATGACCGGAGCCTCCTCCACCACCAGGTCCCCGATCACCTTCTCGACGGTTTCGAGAGCCGTCCGATCCAGGTGGCTGACAAAACGGTCCGTCGCGTAGAACACCTCGTCGTTCGAATCGTCCAGGCGCGAAAAGGCCCCCGCAAGATTCGCGGGACTCCACTCGAAACCCTTTTCCTGCAAAACACTCTGCACCTCGTTCATCGCTTCACCTCCATAGAAAAAGCCGGCATCCAACACTTGGACCCGGCTCGTAGCCCCATCTCTGGGCGGGTTAGTATTTGCTTCATTCGCTGTTTGATTCTATGATAAATCAGCTTAACGGATTGTCAATCCGGTTGTGCGCCATTCCTGTACGGTCCATCCGGCCGTTTCACCGCAGGGCCGGCCGAATGACATCCACACAGCGGCGGCGGCCGCCTTCATCGGACCGCATCTCCCGGGCCTTCCAAGGCATTCGCCGCAAAGGCCTCCCGCCGGCTGCTCTTCGGCGACAACCGGTGCGCCCATCGGCGCCTTTTTTTGAACCCGCCTTCCGGCACCTTTTTCCTGAAGGAGGCATCATGGACGATCGACCTGTACTGGTAACCGGCGCCACAGGCTACGTCGGCGGGAGGCTGGTCCCGCTGCTCCTCGAAGCGGGCCATCGCGTCCGGGTGGTAGGCCGGTCAGCCGCCAAACTGCGCTGCCGCCCCTGGGCGGCCCACCCGCTGCTCGAAATCGCCGAGGCCGACATGCTGGACGAAGCTGCGCTCACAACTGCCTGCAAAGGCTGCCGCGCGGCCTTCTACCTCGTCCATTCCATGAATCCGCGAAGCAAGGACTTCGACAGAACCGACCGGGAGGCCGCGGAGCACATGGCCCGCGCGGCCGCTGCTGGAGGTGTGGGGCGGATCATCTATCTCGGAGGGCTCGGCTCGAACCACCCCCGGGCAAGCAAACACTTGCGCTCCCGTGGTGAAGTGGCCCGCATCCTCCAGTCCGGCAAGGTCCCCGCCACCTTTCTGCGGGCCGCGGTCATCCTGGGGGCCGGGAGCGCCTCTTTCGAGTTGATCCGCTACCTCGTCGAGCGCCTGCCCGTGATGACCACCCCGCGCTGGGTCCGAAATCCCATCCAGCCGATCGCCATCAGCAACGTCCTCCAGTATCTGAAAGGCTGTCTGGAGCACGAGGAAACCCGTGGGAACACCTATGATATCGGCGGACCGGATGTGCTCACCTACCAGCGGCTGCTCGAGACCTATGCCGAAGAGGCCGGCCTGCCGAGGCGCGTGATCATCCCCGTTCCGGTGCTGAGCCCGAGGCTGAGTTCGCACTGGCTCCACCTGGTGACTCCGGTCCCCATCTCTCTTGCCAAACCCCTGGTCGAGGGGCTGTCCGTCCCGGTGGTCTGCGAAGAAAACCGGATCCGGGAGATCATCCCCCAACGTCTGCTTTCGTGCCGGGAGGCCATCCGGCGGGCTCTTGAACAGACGCGGAGCGGCAGCGGGATCGCGACCTGCTGGAGCGACGCCGGTCCCATTCGCATTCCCGAGTGGCTGGACTGCGGGGATGCCTCCTATGCCGGGGGAACCCTCTTCGAATGCGGATACCGCGTCGTCATCGAAGGGCAGGCCGAGGAAATCTGGGAGCCGATCACGCGAATCGGGGGCAGCACGGGATGGTATTTCGCCGACACCCTTTGGGCCCTGCGCGGCGCCATGGACCGGATGGTCGGCGGGGTCGGGCTGCGGCGCGGACGCCGTGAGCCTAGGGAGATCCGATACGGCGACGCCCTCGATTTCTGGCGGGTCATCGGCGTCGAAGAAGGCCGGCGACTGCTGCTGCTGGCCGAGATGAAACTTCCCGGTGAAGCGACCCTCGAGTTCAGGCTGCAGCCGATCGGGGAAAACCGGACCCTCCTCGAGCAGTATTCACGGTTCCGACCCAAGGGCCTTTTCGGCATCCTCTACTGGTACGCCTTTTACCCGGCCCACCAGTGGCTCTACACGGGGATGCTCAAAGGGATCGCCAAGGCGACGCACCGCCCGATCGCAGGGGATCCGCAGCAGTTTGCGCCTCGCCCTGCGAAAAATGCTTGCGCTTTGCAGACGAAACCTTAGCTTGTTTCCATCCGGAAATGATTTCGCGGTAGGACTAAGTTTCCAACCCGGAAATGAGGATTTTTGGCTAATATCAATGAAATCAAGTGTTTGCGCGGAGGCGACCTGCAGGTCGCCGCACAAGCAAACGTGCAGATTGACGCCGAGATTGGCCAAAAAGACCATTTCTGGATGGGCATCCCCTGTGTGACGCATGGAGACCGGCCACCGCTCGACATGCCAACAGCGCAGGCGGCCGCGCAAATTCAGACCCCTAAGACGTGGAGGCACCCATGGACCTGAAAGGCTATTTCGAAGACACCAAGGGACGGGGCATCCTTGCCACCGCTGATTCGGAAGGACGTGTCGATCTGGCTGTCTACGCAAAACCCCACTTCATGGATGACGGATCCGTAGCCTTCATCATGGCCGACCGGCTGACGCACCACAACCTTCTTTCCAACCTATACGCCGCCTATCTTTTCATGGAGGAAGGCACGGGGTACAAAGGCAAGCGGCTGTTTCTGAAAAAACTCCGGGAGGAGCAGGACACGGAACTGCTCTACAGCCTGCGAAGGCGAAAATACGCCGCCGAAGAGGAACACGAAGAGGCCTCCCGGTTTCTGGTCTTTTTCGAGGTCGAGAAGATCCTTCCGCTCATCGGATCCGGGGAAAAGGCTTAACCGGTTTCTATTGGCAGATCGCTTTCCGTTGCCGAAAGGAAAATTCTCCTTTTCGGAGCCACCCGATCAGCCGCAGAGCAGGCAGAGGCATCATTCTTCGCCTTCACCGGGCCGCATGGCTGCAAGGCGAAGCCGTTCGGGAACCGCCCAGTCGTTCAGCAATGGAATGGTCGCCGGCGGGACAAGGGATTCCCATGCCTCGCCCGTGGCCATTCGGGCGCGGACCGCCTTGCCGCTCAAACCTTTCTCCGCGGGTGGTTTCTCCCACAGGACATGGATCTTGAGTCCGAGCGTCTCGAAGCGTTCCTTTTTCCGTCTTCCCCAGGCATCGTAAATCGTCAGGAAAAAGGTCGCGGAGAGGGGTACGTAGTAGCGATAGAGTTCAGGCAGGTTGATCGGAAAGGGGACGATCGAGAATTCCTTCGGGCCCAGTCCCTCCGCCAGGAGGGCATGTTTCAGCAGGATATAGCGCTCGAAATAGGTGAGAGGATTGGCCGAAGGCACGCTTCGTTCGGGGTCCGCGGCATCGAAGCCGGTCTGCTGCGGATCCGGGTTCGTAATGCCGACCACCAGATGACGTGTCAGGGCCTTACCCGCCATCAGATACCGCATGTGGTCCCGGTGCAGAACCTGGAACCGCCCATGGATGACGCCTGTTTCGATCAACCCGCCCCCAAAACAGGTCCATTATCTGCTGCACTCGGACCGCAGCGGACCCCGGAATATCATTTTCGTCGATCAGCGGTCGGGAATTCGACGCGAAAGGTCGTCCCCCCCGACTCACGGCACCCGGCCCCATCCCGGATGAATCGGCATGCGCTGATCCGCCCGGGGCATTCATCCGCCTCTTTCGGGATGAATCGGCAGCGTAGAGACGCCATGTCGATCTCGAATCCATAGCGCTCGCCGAACACCTTCATACGCAGGAGGTCGATGCCCTTTCCCCCGGCATTGAAATCGTAAGGCCTTTTGGACGAGTAGGCCATCGTATCCCGTGTGGTGAAAAACCCCTCGAAGATCCGCCTCTGATTCTCGGCCGTGATCCCAACCCCTTCATCCTGGACCTCCAGGATGACACGGCCTTCTTTGCCGCTCACCCTGACGTGAACATACCCTTCATCCGGGGTGTTTTCGATCGCGTTCTTGACCAGCCCTTCGACGACCTTCTCCGCCACATCAGGCGGAAGCCAGACCGGCGGAACCGTCGCGATATCGGTGGCCACATGGATCTCGCGATGAGGGAAAAGCGCTTCGATCTTTTCCAAGACGTCCGGAACGAAGGCATCCAGCCGGATCTCCTCCGGGACGCTCTCACGCGGTGCGAACAAGGCGTCGATACGCCGCCGGATACGGACCACAGCAGGGCCTTCTCCAACCTCTTCGGCGATCAGCGCCTCGAGTTCGTCGGCGCAGGCATCCAGTAGCGACACAAGGATGCCATAGTGGGGATAGGGCCTCTCCCGCATGATGTCCTCCACCTGGTACTGGATCTCCATCAAGCGATCCAAATTACGGCGGGCGCGTTCGATGGTGTTCTGCCAGGAGCGGTCTGACAACTCGGCCAGTTTACGGGAAAGGATCGTGAGAGAAAGGAGCAGGACGGAAATCGGCGTCTTCAGCTCATGGGACAGGTGGTTGATGACCTTGTCCTTCGCCCGGTTCATGCTGCTCACTTCCATGTAGGCCCGGCGGATCTGATCGGCAAAACGCGCGTTTTCTATCGAAAGGCCCAAGGTGCCCGCCACGGTCATCAGCAATTCCACGTCCGTCTGATCGAATACGCCTTCCTGCTTATTGAGCGCCAGGAGGACGCCGATGATGTGATCCCCGCTCCTCAAGGGCACCGCCAGGATATCGTGGGTCGTATAGCCGAGCTGCTGATCGACGAAGGAGGAGTAATTCTCGAACCGGGACGTGTCAGGGATGAGGAGCGGCTCGCCGGTCCGGATGACCTGCGCCGCTACACCCGGGTAGTCCGCAGGATAACGGATCTCTTTCGCCTTCCGCTGGAGATCGCGGTCATCGTAAGCCACACCCAGAAAGAAAAGTTCGTTCTTCTCCTCATCCCTGAGGACGACGATGGCCCCCTGGGCATTGACCAGGACCCGGACCTCACTGCTGATGTAGTCCAGAAGCCCTTCGAGATCCGGGTGGGCATGGAGGCCCGTGCTGATGCGCAGCATGGCGGCATTGTGCTGTGCGATGCGCTTCTCACGGGTCACATCCCGGATGATGATCAGCTCGCCTGCCGGAGTGCTGGCAAAGGCATCGTAAACAGCCGCGCGGATGACAACATCGAGCACACGCCCGTCCTTTGTCAGCCGCTTCGTCTCATGCCGCATCACGACCCTGTTTTCTATGAGCTGTCGTCTTTCACAATAATCTGACGTTTTTTTTCTGATTATCCTGGACGATTGGTGGTGATTTTCGGGGTAATTTGGACAGACTTGTTTTGGATGATGGTCTTGGCCTTGGCGATGGTTGTATTGATATAGGCATTTTTCCTCCGTTCGCCCTGGTGATGATCCCAGGAGGTCCGTTGCTCGATGAGGAGGGAGCGGATGGCGTGTTCGGAGTACCCGCGTCTGAGGAGGGCGAGGACGTAGGCGAAGTCGGTTTCGGATTCGGTAGCGCGCAGATATCTGGAGCGAGATGGAGGGGAAGAAAGGCACACCGCCCCCCCTGGGGGTGGAGGGGGAAAGGGTTGAGGGGAAGACGGAGTCATTGCCTGGAAGAGATGCTGGGGGATGATGGCCGAGGAGTTGTAGTCGACCCAGATGAGGCGAGAGAGTGGATATTGCCCGTCGGGGGTCCGATGGCAGGGTTTGCGGTTGCGGAAGCCGGGGCACCTGCCGAAACGGTTGTTGGGATCGGCGGCCGGATCGCTGTGAAGCATGTGGAGGAGGATGCGTTTATGGTGGAGATCCAAGGGGTGGGCAGAACGGATCCAGACCTGGAAGTTGTGAGGGGAGGTCTCGACGACCATGCGACCGGGCCTCCAGGTGTTGTCAGGTTGGCGATGGTGACGGCAAACCCTCTCCCAGGACAGATCATCGGCCAGGAGATAGCGGGATTGTTCAAGGGGTTGAAGGAGGATGTGGCAGCCTGAGGCGTTGAGGGCCTTGAGATAAGGGATATGGTCGGGATGGGGCTGGACGATCCAGCGTCCTTTTTCCGGATGGAGAACCGCCAGGTGCCATTTTTGGCGAAAGAAGCGGTGGAGTTTTCTAAGCACAGCGTCCATGTTGCTGAAGGAGGGGCTGGCCGATGACCAGCCCCGGGTAGAAGATCAGAGGAGTTCGGTTGCGGCGACACGGACGTGTTCGGCGGCGACCTGCTGGATCTTTTCTGCGGCCGCAGCGATGAGGGCACCGCGGGCGAGATGGTTAGCCCGCCTGAGGATGCCGCCCGAGCCCTGGTGGATGGCGGTCAGGGCCTGCTCGGAGAAAAGGGGGCGGGTGATGCCGGTGATCTTGAGGTGGTGCAGGAGATAGGTACCGAGGGTCTCCCGGTCGATCCCCTGGAGATGATAGCGGGCGATGATGCGGGAAGAGAGGGGAAGCGAGGTACGATAGGTCAGCAGATCGGCCAGGTGGTTCTGGCCGACGAGGATCATGGGCAAATAGGGTTTGGAGTCGGCTTCGAACTGAAGGAGAGTATGGACCTCGGCCAGGACCTCGAGGCGCAGGAGTGAAGCCTCGTCGATGACAAGCACCGGGGTCTGCTTGCGGCTGAGGACGAGATCGAGGACCTGCCTGCGGATGATGCGCAGGAGGGTGGCGCGGGAGGAGCCCTGCAAATCGCAGTCGAGGGCAGAGCAGAGCTGGCGATACAACTCGAGGATGGAGCCAGAAGTTGCCGTCACCCAGATGGGGCGATACTCGGAGGGGTGAAGACGGCTGATGGCCCAGCGCAGGGCCGTGGACTTGCCCGCACCGACCTCACCGGTCACCAGTGCGACGGCGCCCAGGCGCAGGGTGTAATCGAAGCGCTCGGCCACGGCCACCACTTCGGCGGTCTGAAGGATCTGATCGAGCTCGAGTTCGGAGCCGAACGGTTCACGAGTAAAGCCGAAAAAGTTGAGATAATGGGGTTTCATCGGGGCTCCTTTGCGAGAGAAAAGGGTAACCGGCCGGATGGGACGGATTTTGGAGGAGCGCTGTCTATGACGAGGTCTTGAGAGCGGGACCGGCGCACCCGGCAGTTGACGTGCAGATCCAGAGGGGTGAGGAACCCGTAGGAGAGGTTGTCCAGGTGCACTTCAACCCGGGTGGGATCATGGTCGTGGTAAAGGAGCGTGACCTGTTTTCCGATGAGGGGAACAGGCGCCTCATAGACCTTGCCATTCAGGGCGATGGTGCGGTCGTTGGCGACCTTTCGCCTGGCACGCTTACGGAAGAAGTCCTCGAGGTTTCTGGGGGCGGGGCGGATGCACTCCATTTTTTCGGCAAAGCGCTGGATGGGACTTTGACCCGTGGATCCGTGGGGACGTTGATGGTAGACGGAGTGGATCCACTCTTCGAGCTTTTCATTGAGGCCCCTGAGATCGAGGTTGGAGCTGAGTGTGGGGAGGAACTGTTTCTGCACGGTGAGGAACCAACGCTCTATTTTGCCCCGACCCTGGGGTTTGTAAGGCCGGGAGTGAACCAGCGCGATGCCGAGGCTGGCGGTGGTTTCCTGGAGGAGTTTGGAGCGGAAGGCGCTGCCGTTGTCGGTGTAGAGTTTGCGTGGGAGGCCGCGCTTGAGGAGCGCTGAGCGCAAGGCGTCGAGGTAGCATTCGAGGTTTTCGCTGAAGTAGAAGGCAGCGTGGGGGATCAGTCGGCTCATGTCGTCGAGGAAAGCGAAGAGGTACGTTTTCCGCCGCTTTTCCCCATCGAGGATCATGGGACCGTGCATGGCATCGGCCTGCCAAATGTCGTTGGGGGATTCGGCCTCGAACTTTCTCCGATCGACCGGTGCGGACTGATCGAGGTGCAAGAGGTTCTCCTTTTTAAGGAAGCGGTACAATGAAGAGTAGCTCGGCAGCTCGTCCGACCTCAAAAGCTTGCGGTTTTCAAGTTCCGAGAGAAGAACCATGAGGGTGCAGCGGGGCATCCGCCTGCGCAGCGTGACGATGACGGCAGCGGCCTCATCGTGGATGCTGCGGGGCATGCCCCGGTCGCTTCTGGATTGAGGGTAAAGGGCTTCGAGCCTCTGCCGGCCTTCCCGATACGCCTTGATCCAGGAAAGGATCGTGGTGCGGGCAAGCCGGGTACGCTCTGAGTGGGGGATCTGCCACTGCCGGGAGCACTTCTCTCTGAGCAACCGCTCTTTCTCTCCCCGGGTCAATTTCTGGCAGAAAAAGTCGCTGATCACCCCGAACCGGAAAACGGCGATGTCTTTTTGCTGCTGTTCGTCCATCTGTGGGACCTCCTTTGTGGTGGTTTTGCGTCTGGATACCCCACCTCCCGAGGGCTGGTAAAGGGCAGCCTTCGGTGGGGCCCCACAAAAGAAGACCTTCTTTCACATTGGATGGAGCGGCTGACCGGGCAGATCCCCACGGCGTGAAGCAGTTCGAATGCGTCCGGGAGCTGTCCGGACCACGACAGGCCAAGATGCAGTTTGCTCTGCTCGATCAAGCTGTTCAGCCAGTGGCGCTGGCGGGATGGCGAAAGACCCGGGAGCCAGCCGCGGCCTGACAAGCGGTTGGCTATACTCGATTGGATGGTTGCGATGGAAGATTGGAAACGAGAGAAGTATCCTTCGGGGCGGAGCCGAACCACACACCCGCAAGCCGGGCAACGGTACCTCGGAATCTCGGCAGGTTCCCCGTACCCGTCAAAGCAGGCCGTGCTATATCCATGTCCCCACAGTTTCCCTTCGCATTTTGGGCAGGATGGCGGTCTGGGCCAGAGATATTTTCGACCCAGCCTGAAAAGGCTCTTGACGCATACCCCGACAAATATTATCAATAGAGCACGGGTTGTGAGTTTTACTCACATGTTTTTCGGGGTAAAGGGTGCTGCTACATCCTTTACCCCAATTGTTTTCTATGACCGCTTCCGCCCTATTCCCAAAGCCAGAATAATTCGACATCCGACCCCCTCTAGTCAAGCGTTTGTGAAAAATACGGCCCCTTCCCGACAGCATATTCTGCCAACCAACATGAGCCGCCCGAGATATTCCTGCGTCTCGCCCACCAGACCCTGTGGGATATAGGGAATTCTTTGCCCGATCAACTCATCCGGCGTCCAACCGAAGATCTCGGTGAAAGCCGAATTGACGAAGGTCACCCGGCCATCCAGTGTAAGGAGCGCCACCGCATAAGGAACAAACTCCAAGAAGGTCCTGTACCGCTTTTCCGTGCGGCGCAGCTCATCCTGCGTGTGGTGCAGGTCCGCCAGCTCCTTCTCGAGCTCCCGGACTCGCTCGATCAATTCTTGATACGTCGGCTGCTCCATGATCGGCATAGGTTCCCATGGGGGGTATAGATGACTTCGGATGCGGACTGATGCTATACTGCATCTTGTCAAGCCATGCCTCCCGTCTGATAGAGACAGGTGCAGGCAGCCGCCGCAGCCGATCGGGTTTCCGGCATCTCTGCCCTCGATCTGCGGCGGGCGCGGCAATGAACGGGCGCATTCTCTCAACGGCATCCGCATGGACCACGGACTCTTCCACCACGACGCAGAACCCGCCGGGGCGGGATGGCGTGGGCGGGAGCAAACATATGAAAACGTTTTTCTTTTTCCGTCAGAAACGATTTCGGCTGTCCTGTTCGGCTTTCATCGAGAGCTTTGGTCTCGAGCTCAAAGCTGAGGCCGCGCATTCACAAAACCAGGCTCTAATGAGAGAGACCGGTTCCCGATAAAGAGCGGTGGTTTTTCTCGGCAGCCTTCGGCCGCTCCGCCGTGCGACCTCGGGAAGCGCTTCGGCCAAGCCCGCTCTAAGAGCATCGAACCTAGAAAACCACGGGCCCTGCGGGTCTTTCCGCAGACGAACCTGCACACCAGCGACTGGATCATCCGAAAAAGCCTGTATGATATGATGGATATTTATACCCAACATGGGTCTGCTTTTCAATCTCAAATCCGCCGCTGAGCCGCACGGCTCCGGCCGCTTGCACCGCACACAACAGACAGGGAACGCCTCTTCGCCTGTCTGAAGGCGAAGCCCGTTTTCGTCGTTGGAAAGGGGGAACCTCATGGACCTCGAGACCAAAGTCCGACAACACCTTGAAACCGTTTACGGCAGCAGCGTGTCGAATCTAACGATGAAGCGCCTCGGTAAAGGGGTGCACGGCACCGCATTCAAACTCGCCTTCGAAACGGACGGAAAGCAGCGGGATCTGATCCTCAAAACCTTGTTCCCGGCTGAATTCGGTCATGACCATTTTTCGGACCGGGCGCGGGTTCTGCTCCTCGCCTACGCGGACTACAACGACATGCCGCAGCATGTCGAGGCGATCGACGTCGTGGGCGACGCTCCGGACCGGTTGATCTCCCTCAAGGATGCCCAAGAGTTCTTCATCTTCATGAAAACAGCCCCCGGCACACCGTATGTGGAGGATCTCGATGCCATCCTCCAGCGCCACGCCCTGACCGAACAGGACAGGGAAAGGACCCGGGCATTGGCGCGGTTTCTGGCCAGACTGCATCAACGTCGCTACCAGGGCCCGAACGCGTGCTCCCTTTACCGCCGCAGGATCCGCGAACTGGTCGGCCATGGCGAGTGCATCATGGGCATCATCGACACCTACGACGCGGTCCCGTTCGCCAGCTTCCAAGAGCTTTCCGCTTTTGCCCGAAAAGGAGTCTCCTGGTGGGAAAAGCTGCGGGACAAGGTTGAAAGGCTTTGCAATGTCCATGGAGACTACCACCCCGGAAATATCCGCTTCCACGGAGAGGGGTTCACCCTGCTGGACCGCTCGCGCGGGAGGTGGGGCGAGGCCGCCGATGACGTCAGCTGCCTGGCATCCAATTACATCTACTATGCCCTGAAGGACCGCGGATGCTTCGAGGGGCCTTTCGCCGAGCTTTGCCGAGTGTTCGCAGAAAACTACCTCGAACTGACCGGAGACCACGATCTGCTAAGCATGGTTCAGCCTTTCTTCGCCTTTCGCATCCTGGTCATCGCCAACCCGCGCTTCTATCCTGACGACACCACCGCCGTCAAACGAAAGCTCATCACCTTCGGGCTCAACGTGCTCGACTGCGAACGCTTCGATCTCGAAAAGGTGCCTGACTACTTGATATAATGGTTGTCCAAAATTAAGATGTCATCCAAAAACACATGAAGAAACTTCTGAAAAAGCATGCAACGGCCGTACGTGACAGTATCTCGAGCGCTCTTCTACGATGCCTCACAAATGGAGAAATGGTGAACAGCCGTGACGCGATCTAGATTCCATCCGGAAATGGTCTTTTTGGCCAATCTCGGCGTCAATCTGCACGGTTGCTTATTTGGTTGTGCGGGGACCCGCAGGTCGCCTCGGCGCAAGTTGCTAATTTCCTTGATATTGGCAGAACTGGATTTCCCGCGAAGCGGTGGGACTGAGCACGTGCAGCGGGTGAAGAAACCGGGACTTGCTCTGCAGGGGTGGGACTGAGTACCCGAAGGGTGTGAAGAAAAATCCTCCTTTCCGGATTGGAAACTGGGTTCTACCGGGAAACCATTTCCGGATGGAATCCAAATAGGAAGTCACAGGAGGCACAGGGAGCCTGACTGCTAAGTCGACCGAAAATCCATCGCAGGAAAAATCATATTTTTGTATTTCAGTCTTTAGAAAAACGAATTCTTGAAGCATTCTCATTCAAACACTGCTGACAAGCCTGGTACCTAGGATAAATCCACAAGAGAATGACAACAAACAGAAAAGAAAAGACTTCACGTCAATCGAAGGCTGTGAGGCATGCCATCCGGGGGGCCATGATGCTTGTGCTGATTCTCCTGGTCGGCACTCTGGGCTACGTTCTTCTGGAAGGCTGGCCGGTTATCGATGCCTTGTACATGACCATTATCACGATCACTACGGTAGGTTTTGGAGAGGTAAATATCGTTTCGAGTTCGGGGCGGGTCTTCACCATTTTCATTATCTTCATGGGCATGGGCATCATGGCGTACAGCCTGGGGATGGTGGCCCAGATCATGGTGGAGACACAGGTAAAGACCATCCTGGGGAGGCGAAAATTGGGGAAGGAGCTACGATCCATCAAAAATCACTACATCGTCTGTGGATTCGGACGCATCGGGAAAATAATCGCCAGGGGGCTGAAGGGCCAAGGGGTTCCCCTGGTGGTGATCGATCAATCTCCTGACTTGAGGGAAATCCTGGAGGAGGAAAACATCCCCCACATTATCGGCGACGCCACCAGCGACGACATTCTGCTGGAAGCCGGCATCGAAACAGCCAAAGGCCTCGTTACGGTTGTGTTGTCCGATGCAGACAATCTTTTTATCACCATGACGGCCCGGGGGCTCAATCCGAGGCTGTTTATCGTTTCGCGAGCGGATAATGATGCAACCGAAAAGAAGTTGATGAGGGCCGGAGCCAATAAGGTTGTCCTTCCCTATCTTATCGGCGGCATGAGAATGGTCCACACCATTTTAAAGCCCGCGGTAATGGATTTCATCGATTTCACCATGCACGAATCAAATATTGAACTAAAGCTCGAAGAACTCCAAGTGGGCGAACAATCCAGGTTGAACGGCGTCAGTCTGATCAATTCGGGGATCCGCAAGGAAATGAATGTGATCATCGTAGCGATCAGGAAGAAGGGCGGAGAAATGGTTTTCAACCCATCCTCGGAAACAGTCATCGAGGAAGGAAATACCCTCATAGCCCTTGGTCCAGGAAAGGACCTGGATCGACTCTCCGACATATTACTGAATTAAATATAATAAAACTGATTATAACATTTTTTAGCAGAAACCGGAGAAAACATTCCTGGATGACGCATCGGTTCGGTAATGGCAATATGCCAATCAAGTATCATGAACCAGAGAGCAAGGAGGTGCTCATGGCAAGGAGGAAGAAGGGCCGACATACACACCTGTGGCTCTTGATATTCACCGGGCTTATTTGGGCGTACTCGGCAGGCGCTCAGGCCGGTGAAGATCCGAGCAAGGGTCAGAGCGTTTATGTTCCAGTGTATTCACACATCTACCAAGGGGATCAGGAAAATCCCATCTACCTTGCAGTTACCCTCAGCATTCGAAATGTGGACCCCAAACAGCCGATTACGGTGTTATATGCAGATTATCATAATTCCAAAGGTACTCTGTTGAAAAGATTTCAGGATGGGCCCGTTCAGCTTCCCCCGTTTTCGTCGATGCGGTACGTGGTGGCAGAGTCCGACAAGGCCGGAGGATCCGGGGCTTTCTTCAAAGTCGCCTGGCAATCAGTCGACTTGGTCAACCCGCCCATCCTCGAATCAATCATGATCGGAACCAAATCACAGCAAGGTATTTCTTTTACCTCCAGAGGGCAGGTCATCCTCGAAGCAACCGGAGAAAAGGCAAACGTAGAAGATGCCTGTGAAAAGATCCGCAAGATGGCGAGCGAGTGAGTGCCTACCCTGACATCCGGAAACATAGAAAAGGGAATGTCCTTTTATACGGAAGACGCCTTAGTGGCAGGCGGCGGCAGGGACGATGTCTATGTTGGTTCAAAAAGGATTCGCGACCTGCAGATCGCCGTAACAGCGAACGTGCAGATCGACGCCGAGATTGGCCAAAAAGACCATTTCCGGATGGGAAAATAGAAGGCCTTCGATCCCGGCATACGCCTTTCGGGCTGAAAGAAGACGAAGCAGTTTGCGGACAAGCTGAAAACATGCGCAAAAAGCTGCCCCTGGTCTTTCTGTGGAAAGCCAGGGGCAGGTCTTACCAGGTTTGGCAACAAAGGAACTCAGAAGGCCAGGGAAAAAGTCACCCCTCCGAAGAAAAAGTCCGAATCCTGGCTGTAACTTGCATCCGTAATCAGGTCATCCGCCTCGCTCGAGAGCGGGAAGGAGTAGGCGATCATGGGCGCGCAGCTGAAATAGTCGCCGAGCGGGATGGTCAAGCCCACGGAAACCAGCCCGTCATGCAGGCTGCGGTATTTCTCGTTCGGATTTCCGGCTTCGGAGAAATCGTCATCGTCCGAAAAGTAGTACCCGGCCGATGCCCCGAGATCGAGGCTGATCTCCCGCGGGAGTTCGAACGAATGGGATATCCCGAGTTTCAGATACCAGGCCGGAACGTGCGCGATTTCCCGATAGATCGTCAGGGTCGGAGAGAGAAAGACATCTAGGCCGGCACTGGCATAAAGCTCCTGAGAGTCGTCCAAACCGTCAAGGGCATAGTAGATATACCCCGCCCCCAGGTTGACGGGGCCGACCGTCCGCTCGTAGCCGAATGTCAGATCGGTTTCGTTCCATTGGGCCTCGTTGCGATCATCCCCATAAACGTCCGTATCGATATTGCCCCAGAGGTTGAGGCTGAACCCCATGTACCCCACCGTCACCGACGGTTGAATCACCAGGCTGTCCTTGCTGAGTTCGTACCCCCGCCAGATGTATTGACTCATAAACGCCACGTCCGCCGAAGCGGTTGGGGCCGGTTCCTCTTCCGCCCGGGTTGGAACGGCCGCCGCAGACAGCAGGACGGCAATAATAAGGACTACTCTGCTCAAATGCTTAAACATCTTCATGGATTTTTCTCCTCTCGTCTCGTTTTTTGCGGCGGGCTCCCAGGCCCGACGTAAACAGTTCTTGGAATTTCGATCCGTTGCGGTGGATCCTCAAGCCGGACTATTGCTGTGCATAGGAAGACACCTCGAAATCCGGATAAGCATTGCCGCCATGTTCTCCATGGTCAAGGCCATCAGCCTCTTCCTCGGGTTTGACCCTCAGGCCGATCGTCTTATCGATGACCTTGAAGAGGATGAAAGCTGTAAAGAAGGTCCACGCGAAGCAGGCTCCAATCCCCAGGAGTTGAACCCCGATGATTTTTGCCGAGGTTCCTCCCATGTTGAAGAGACCGGCGGCCAAGGTGCCCCAGGCCCCGTTGACCCCGTGGACCGAGATGGCGCCGACTGGATCGTCTATTTTCATCCGGTCGAAAAACACCACCGAAAAAACCACCAGGACACCCGCCACTGCACCGATGACGATGGCACTCAGCGGCAATACATTCGCGCAGGGGCTGGTAATCGCAACGAGTCCGGCCAGTGCACCGTTCAAACTCATGCTCACATCAGGTTTGCCGAACCTCAACCAGGACGAAAACATGGCGAAAAGGGCGCCCGTCGCAGCGGCCAGATTGGTGTTCACGAAGATCAGTGCGATGTCCTTGTTGGCCGCAGTGGTCGAACCTGGATTGAAGCCGAACCAGCCGAGCCACAGGATAAAGACACCGAGGGCCGCCAGCGGGATATTATGTCCCAGAATGGGACGTATCGTTCCGTCCGGGAGATACTTTCCAAGCCTCGGCCCAAGAACGATCGCTCCGGCAAGGGCCGACCAGCCGCCCACGGAATGGACCACCGTGGAACCAGCGAAGTCGATGAACCCGAGGCCTTCGAGCCATCCGCCGCCGTTGAAAAGCCCTCCCCATGCCCAGCTTCCGAAAACCGGGTAAATGAAACCGCTTACAAAGAGGCTGTAGACCAGATACCCAGAAAACTTTGTCCTTTCAGCCATGGCACCGGACACGATGGTCGCGGCCGTAGCCGCAAAGACCACTTGAAACATCCAGAAGGCCAGTACCCAGGGGTCACCGCCTGCCTCGAAATCACTCAGGAAGAATCCGCTTGTACCGATCCACCCGGTACTCGAGGCACCAAACATCAATCCGAAGCCAAGCGCCCAGAAGGCCAAAGATCCCATGGAAAAGTCCATCAGGTTCTTCATCATGATATTGATAGCATTTTTGGCACGGGTAAATCCCGCCTCCACCATGGCAAAACCGGCCTGCATAAAGAACACCAGCGCAGCCGCAACAAGCGTCCACACATAGTCGGCATGCGTTTGGACCAACGCGATCGCCTCCTTGTTCGACATCGGCGTCGGAGGATCGTCTCCCGCCCAGGCACAGGCGAAAGCACCTCCCGCATAAATGAATAAAAAAATCATCGCTGTTTTCATTCGAATACGTCTCCTTCCCGCTCCGGTAATCATGCACTCCCGCTCCCTGGTTGCGTCCCTCCACCTGTTTGTCGGCTTGGCAGATTGCCTTCGGGAAGTGCTTCAGCAGCCAGGAATGAACTACTTCAAAGGGATAGCCTACAAAGCGTCCCGGCCCGACTCGCCGGTGCGTATGCGCACCGCTTCTTCGATCGGCAAAACGAAGATCTTTCCGTCACCGATCTGTCCGGTCCGCGCCGTGTCCGTTATCGCCGCAACCACTTTCGGCACCATGCCGGCCTCGACGACTACGTCGATCTTGACCTTCGGAACGAAATCGACTTGATACTCCGCTCCCCGGTAGGTCTCACGGTGCCCCCTCTGGCGGCCGAACCCTTTGACCTCGGTGACGGTGATCCCCTTCACTCCGGCCCCGGCGAGGGCGGCCTTGACCTCGTTCAGTTTGAAAGGCTTGATGATGGCTTCGATTTTCTTCACGCTCCTTCCTCCTTATTTTGTGTTGCAGCTGCGTCTCGCCGCTGCGAAATCATCCCGGGATTTTGATGGAAACCTAGGTTGTTTCCATCCGGAAATGATTTCCCGGTAGAACCCAGTTTCCAATGCGGAAATGAGGATTTTTGGCCAATATCAAGGAAATCAAGCGTTTGCGCGGAGGCGACCTGCAGGTCGCCGCACAAGCAAACGTGCAGATTGACGCCGAGATTGGCCAAAAAGACCATTTCCGGATGGAAACCTAGGTTTGCCAGATCTGTGCCGATCCCAGGGAGAAGTGCGCATTTTCTTCAAGTCATTCAATTTCCATTGCTTATCAATCGTTGAAATCATGTTATCTCTTGGACAATCTTTACAAATTTGTATTTATCAAGCATATACGCTACTTTTATGTATTTTTTTTGGAAAAAAGGATATGGATCTGCCTTGGACAGACTCTCCAGACCCATGCCGCGGGTAAAAAAACCTTTTTCACAAGGAAAGGTGGCGCAAAGCGCGCCCGAGATGTTGACACGGAGGGTGGTCTTGACATACGATCTCGACGAAATCAGTAACAGGCAATGGAGTCTGCCTGAACCGCCCTGAACCGAGGGATGATGACTCCTGCTCCGGATGGGGCAGGAATATCGATATCACACCCTGAAAAAGCCCCATCGCGTCCATGACCGATGGGGCTTTTTTCGGTCCTTTGCCTCCAAAAGGGCAAAGGGCTTCTACAACGCCTTGGAAAGGAAATGACAATGGCTGTCAGCATCGCCCTGATCATCCTTCTCGGCCTCAGCGCGGATTACCTCCTGCGTCGGGTGAGACTCCCCGGACTCGTGGGAATGCTTCTGGTGGGAGTCCTCGCCGGGCCTTATGTCCTCGACCTCATCAACCCGGAGATGATGAACGTATCCGGGGACTTCCGCAAGATCGCCCTGATCGTCATCCTGCTCCGGGCCGGTTTCGAACTGCGGCGGGACACCCTGCACCGTGTCGGCAAAGCGGCCGTCACCATGAGCATGGTCCCCGCCCTTTTCGAGATCGCCGCCGTCACGTGGGTCGGACCCATGCTCCTGCCCATCACCCACATCGAAGCAGCCATCCTGGGAACCATCCTGGGGGCCGTCTCGCCCGCCGTCGTGGTCCCGCTCATGATCGATTTCATGGACCGCGGCCGCGGAACCGGGAAAGGCATCCCGACCCTCCTCCTCGGGGCCTCCGCCATCGACGATGTCTTCGTGATCGTGCTCTTTACGATCGCCCTTGGCATGGCCGGCGGAGGGGAAATCCACGTTTGGACCCAATTGGCCGAGATCCCGCTTTCCATCGGCCTCGGGATCCTTTTGGGGGTCATCCCGGGGTTTTTTCTACTCTGGCTTTTCCGGCGCTACGACTGGCGTCCGCCCAAACGCACCCTCGTGGTCCTGGGCACAGCCATCCTGCTGACCTGGATCGAAGGAGCCGTCGAACAATGGGTCCCCGCAGCGAGCCTTCTTGGGGTCATGGCGATCGGATTCATCATCCTCGAGAAATCGGAGTCGATCGCGCACATCATCTCTCAGAAACTCAAGAAGCTCTGGGTCTTCGCCGAACTGCTGCTCTTCGTGCTCGTCGGCGCCCAGGTCAACATCCAGGTGGCATGGAAGGCAGGCCTGGCCGGCATGGCGTTGATTCTGGCGGGCCTGTTCTTTCGAAGCATCGGCACCTATGTCTCCCTTTTCGGCACGCCCCTGAACTGGAAAGAGCGGGCTTTCTGCGTCGTCGCTTATCTGCCGAAGGCCACGGTCCAGGCGGCCATCGGCGCGATTCCCCTGGCGGCCGGCGTGGCGGGAGGCGAGGTCATCCTTGCCGTGGCGGTCCTGTCTATCATCCTGACCGCCCCATTGGGGGCTATAGGGATCATGGTCATGGGTGAGCGTGTCTTAGACCACGGCGCGCGTTCAAATTACCGTTTCAAAGACCTGCGGGAGAAGCAGGGGTTGGCTCGGGTCGGAGAGAGGGTCAGGAACAAGCGCTCCAGCGCCGTGTGGAAGGTCATCGAAGAAAGGGAGGTCTGGAAACCGGCCTATGAGGAGCCAGGCGGATCAGGTAATGCTGCCGATCTGCCGGCCATCGTGCTGCGTTTCTGGCAGGAGCAGTCGGGCGGGAAACCCGGGACCGGCAAGACCCTGACGAAAACCTACACCCCCCAGGGTCCGGCATTCGGAGACGAATGGGAGATCCTCTACGACTGGTGATGAAGCGCCGGCGACCGATCCTTCCCCTGCCCTATGCGGAGGCAGAAGCCCGGATAGGAAATAAAGCGGCGCACCGGGTGATGAACGCCCGTTACAGGCGATTCAGTCACTGCGTCCGCAACAGTCGTTGGCCGGGAACGGACGGGGAGGAACATGTTCCAACGGATGTATCCGGAAGCGAGGCGGTCTGTTTTACACATTCTGCTGGACCATCAGTTCCCTGCGGTAGTGGTCCAGGATAGTGGCCTTTGAGATCAGCCCGGCAAAGCGCCCATCCCCGTGGACGACCGGCAGGCTCCAGACCTTTTCCTCATCGAAGAGCTGGAATACATGGCCGAGGTCATCGTCCAGGCCCACGGTGGGAATATCCCGCTGCATGACCTCTTCCACCAGTACCGAATGGTAAAGATCCGGATGGAAAAGGAACTCTCGGACATCGTCCAAATGAACCATTCCGAGGAATCGCCCGTTCTCCGGATCCTCTACAGGAAAGTAGTTCCGGCGCCCCTGTTCCACCCGCGCCACCAGGTCCTTCAGGAGCATCTCCGGGTGCAGAGGCACGCAATCGGTTTCAAGGAGTTCGGCGATATTCAGGTCCGAAAGGATCTTCCGATCCGATCCCGGCCGGAGAAATTCGCCCGTCGCCACCAGCTCCCGGTGATAGACGGAGACAGGTTCGATATAGCTGCTGATAGATACACTCAGGACGGAGACCAGCACGACGGAAAGCAGAACTTCGTAGCCCCCCGTGATCTCGCTGATCAAAAAGATGCCGGTCATCGGCGCCTGCATGACGCTGCTGATCACGCCGGCCATACCGAGCAGGGCGAAGTAGCTCTCACCGGCCCACTCGACCGAAGGCATCAGCCATACCAACGCACGCTGGTAAAACAACCCGGTGAAGCAGCCGACGACCAGGCAAGGGGCGAAGAGCCCCCCGGAACCGCCGCTCCCGAGGGTCAAGCCCGTTACCAAGATCTTGGCAGCGACCAGGAGTGCGACCATGCCCACGCCGGCTGAGATCTGCTGCCTGAGAATCTCCCGGATCACCTCATAGCCCTCGCCAAGGACAGCCGGAAGGAACAGGCCGATGCCTCCCACCATGAGGCCGCCAAGGCCGGCCCGCATCCACCCGACGGAAACCCGCTTCGTGGACCAGGTGTGCACCGCCGAGACCATCCGCATAAGACCGACCGAGCTTACGGTCGTGAACAAGGCCAAGCCGATGCAGGCCACCAGATCCAAACCCGCCACCGGAAAGGCCTGATGCTCGAAGGGGATCTGGTTGCCCTGGAGCAGCCGGCTCACGGAGGTGCCTACCACCGATGCCATGGCGATCGGGATGAGATTCACCGGAGCCCACTCCCCCAGGATCACCTCCAGCGTAAAGGCGATACCCGCGACAGGGGCATTGAAGATGGCGCCGATCGCAGCCGAGGCCCCGCAGCCCACAATGACCACCCGCTGCCGGTCCTTGAGCCCGAAAAAGGTCGCGATGTTGGAGCCGATGCTGCCGCCGCTGATCACCACCGGCCCCTCCGGACCGGCCGAACCCCCGCTGCCGATCGTCAGAAGAGCGGAAACAAGACGCGAGAAGCTGGTTCTGAAAGGCAGCAACCCGCCCCTCCGCGATACGCTCTGGATGACATCGGGGACCCCGTGCCCGCCTTTTTCCCGCATCACATAGTTCAGGAAGATCCATGAAAGCATCGCCCCGCCGGCCGGGAAGAGCATCGCATAGATCTCTCCGCTCAAGGGCTTGACCCACCCGGCGAATGCATGGAGGGAACGGTTCAGCAGAACCGACAAAAGACCGCCACAGACCCCCACCACGCAGGAGATCACAATGAGTTGCAGACGTTCATCCAATCGCAGTAAAAGGCGGTGCATGACCTCACAATCCCTGCTCGGCCCGAGCGATGTCCTTCAAAAAGGCCTCTTCTTCGCGGTAGTTCGGCAGCCCCTCCGTCAACGATACGTCTCGAAGGCAGAAGCTCAAACGGGACAGTAGACGGAGGTGGATACGCGTTGCTGGGCTCAACATGAGCAACACCAGAAAGACCGGGACATGGTCCATCGCCCCGAAATCCACCGGCCGCTCCAAAAACGCCGCCGTCACAATGGCACGGTCACCGATCGAGGTCAGGGGTTCACGCGGGTGCGGAACGGCGACCCCTCGCCCGATGCCCGTGCTCGCCAACCGCTCTCTCTCCTCCAATAGCTCGACCAGCCCTTCACGATCCACATCGGCTGAGAGCGGAACCAGCCCGGCCATCTCGTTCAGAACCTCCTTGACCGTGTCCCCGCGAACGTTGAAAAAGACACCTCCCCGCCGCAAGGCGTCCGAAAGACATTCCGTCTCCAGGCCGCCCTCCAGGCAGGAGATGCCCGGATCCCGGCGCAACGGCCACTGCCGGTTCCAGGCCCACCGTTCGAGTTCCTTCTGTCTGAAAACGAGGGCGCCGCCTGCCTCTCTAGCGGGTATCCGGCCTTGGCGCGCCCAGCGCTGAATCGTCATGGCGGAAATGCCGAGAAGCGACTCCGCCTCCTTCAAGTCAAGCTTCATGGGGACCTTCTCTGTCCTGTTTCTCCGATATCGGGTGTCAGACAGCCGGGGGAAAGACTCCCCCACCGGCCAGATTTCCCATCCGGCAAAATCGGGCCCCTGCACGGGGGAAACGAGGCATTTGCGCGGGGCGATCCGCGGATCGCTTCGCCAGCAGAAATGCGAATGGACACCGGGATGGGCGAAAAAAGCGTTTTGCAGACACAAATGATATAAAATGCCAAGAACCCCGGCTAAAAACAAGGCTTTTTCCTTGCCGGCGACCCGCTCGAACAGACCGGCATTTCCACCTGCTCGACCGCCGGTCGAGGGAATCCGACCTCGCAGAAAAATCTTTTTCACCGATCATGATATACTCGTCCGCGGGCTGTTTTTCAGAGTCCGGTCTTCTGCGCCTTACGATTCCCTTTCCTAACGCACGCAAACCCGTCGGACCTCCTGGAGGTCCGTGATGCCCTTGACGACCTTGCGGACTCCATCCTGCATCAGGGTCGTCATGCCTTCGCGGGCGGCCTGGGCATTCAACGCATCGACAGGTGCACCCCGCCGGATGAGTTCCTTGATCGGATCCGTGCAAAGAAGCAGTTCGCAGATCGCTGTCCTCCCGCTGTACCCGCTCTGATTGCAGTGGGGGCATCCTCCACGGGCAAAGAGGTCCATGCCATTCGAAGTCTCTCCCAGACCGCACCAGCCCTCGCCGTAGGAGGCCTCGAGGGCGTCATAGTAGCCGGGGTCCGTCCCCTGCGGTCTTCTGCATCGCCGGCAGAGGCTCCTCACGAGGCGCTGCGCCAGAACGCCGAGAAGCGCATCGGCGAAATTACAGGGATCGAGGCCCATTTCGAGCAGCCGGACGACGGTCTCGGCGGCGCTGTTCGTGTGCAGCGTGCTCAGAACGAGATGCCCCGTCAGAGACGCCTCGATGGCGATGGCGGCCGTTTCCCGGTCCCGCATCTCACCCACCATGATCACATCCGGATCGGCTCTCAGAAACGACCGGAGGGCAGCTGCGAAGTCATAGCCGATCCTGCGGTTGATCTGGACCTGGCGCAGCCCATCCTGGGTGATCTCGATCGGATCCTCTGCCGTCCAGATCTTTCGCTCCGTCCGGTTGATCTCAGCGAGCGCCGCATGGAGCGTCGTCGTCTTTCCGCTGCCCGTCGGACCGACGACGAGGACCAGGCCATAGGGCTTCGAGATCAGCTCTTTGAAGCGTGTCTCGTCGCGAGCACTCATCTCGATCTTTTGGATGCTTTGCACCGCATGCCGCGGAAGGATCCTGAGCACCACGTCTTCGATCAGCCCACCGAGTGGGACCGTGACCACGCGCAGCTCGATATCCAACGAGCCGAAGCGCTTGAACAGGATCTTGCCATCCTGGGGGAGCCGGCGCTCCGAGATGTCCATATCGGCCATGATCTTGATCCTGGAAACCACCGCACGCTGATACCGGGCGGGGATGGTCTGGTAAACCCGGCAAACGCCGTCCACCCTGAAACGGACCAGGGTGCCGGCCTTCCCCGGGCGCGGCTCGATGTGGATGTCGGAGGCGCGCTGTCGGCAGGCATCCAGGATCATCCGGTTGACCAGTTGGACGATGAGGCTGTCCTGCTCGCTCGGCTCCTCCCTTTCCTCCTCGGGTTCCCCCGGCGCCGGCTCCAAACCCTGGAGCAGCGCCTCGATCCCCGGGGCATCGACGGCCGCTCCATCGCGCCGCCTGCGCTCCAGCTGATCGATCAGACGCTGGATATCCTCGTCCAACGCAACGGCGAAGGCCAGAGGTTCGCCAGGAAAGATTCGTCTGATGGCATCCCTGGCCTGGAGGTCGGCAGGATCGCGCATGGCGACCAGAACGGCGCTTTTTTCGGCGTTCTTCCAAACCGGGATCATCCCGTTCCTTCTCAGGAAAGCGGCCTTGACGCCGGAAAGCCGGCCGGCGGGGAAATGCAGATCCTCGCTGAAGGCCAGAAGAGGCATCCGGTAACGCCTCGCCAGGGCAAGGCCAAGATCCTGCTTCGACAGGTGAAATTCATCCAGCAGGATGCTCTCTACAGACCGGCCGGCTGATCTGGCACGGCTTTCGGCAGCCTTCAGATCCAGGAGGCTCAGGAGCCCTGTCCCGAGCAGGCCGGCGAATCGCGAGTCGAACCCGTCATCAGAACGGGCCTCCCGTTCTGCGAAGCCGCTTCGCAATCGGTTCTCCTCTTCAGATGTCATCATTTTCGTCTCCGGCTGCTTCCGGAAGGCTCTGATCAGCGGGGGGCGCCGCGGAAGATTCATGGCAGCATAACGGGGGAGTCCGTGGGAACGGGGGTCAAAAGCTGTCTGTGCGGATGATTTTAAGGAATTTATGCACGCTGACAAGGGAATTGTTTGCCTCGGCGCGGCAAATCCTCTATACCATCTTCATCCGAAAACAGCGTTGGGGACGCGGGGCTGCGCGGCCGCCGGCGGCAAAGCAACTGCAACCCGCCATCGGTGGAAGGGCGGCCGGATTCCAGATCCCCGCGTGCTCGTGAATCCACATCGCCCGACGGAGGCCATCCGGCGATGCACCAATAGAGTTTCCATCCGAAAATGATTTCGCGGTAGAACTCAGTTTCCAATCCGGAAATGAGGATTTTTGGCCAATATCAAGGAAATCAAGCGTTTGCGCGGAGGCGACCTGCAGGTCGCCGCACAAGCAAACGTGCAGATTGACGCCGAGATTGGCCAAAAAGACCATTTCCGGATGGAAACTGATAGAAAGAAGGGATTATGCTGTTCGACACCCATGCACACTTGGATATGGAGGCATTTGCGGACGATCTCGAAGAGGTCATGCGACGCGCCCGCGAGGCGCAGGTGGAGTCCGTTCTGACGGTGGGGATCGACCTCGGGAGTTCGACCCGCGCGATCGCGATCGCTCAGGTGCACGATCGAACCTATGCGGCTGTTGGTTATCACCCGCACAACGCTGCAGAGTGCACGCCGAACGACCTGGAGCGGCTGGCGGACCTTACCGCCTCGCCGGAGGTCGTCGCCTGGGGGGAAATCGGGCTCGACTACTACCGCGGTTACTGCCCGGCGGAGACCCAAAAGCCCTTGTTCACCCGTCAACTCGAGATGGCTGCCGACCTCGCCCTCCCGGTGATCATTCACGACCGGGAGGCCCACATGGACGTTCTCGAAGCGGTCCGAAGGAAGGGCGCTGGAAAGCGGCGCGGGGTCATTCACTGTTTTTCGGGGGATCTCGACCTGGCGCACACCTTCATCGATCTGGGCTTTTACATCTCCATTCCCGGAACCGTGACGTTTCCAAAGGCGACCCAGGTCCGGGAGGTCGCCCGAGGCATCCCGCTCGAAGCCCTGCTGATCGAAACCGACGCCCCATACCTCGCCCCCGTGCCCAAACGCGGCAAACGCAACGAACCGGCCTTCGTCCGCTACACGGCCGGCGAAATCGCCTCCCTGCGCGGCCTCCGCGAAGAGGAAATCGCCACGGTGACAACGGAAAATGCATGCCGTCTTTTCGGGATCGATCAGACGCCATGACCCGAGCCCGCCGGATCAGCATCCGGAACCCCCTAACCCTTGCCTCCGCCTCACCTCGCCGCAGGCGGCTGCTTCAGCAGATCAAGCTGCCCTTCGAGGTCGTCCCCAGCCTTGCGGAAGAAAGCCGTCTGCACGCAGACCCGGAATCGTTGGTCCAGCGGCTCGCCGCCGAAAAGGCCGGGGAGGTCTTCAGCCGCGTGACAAACCGCTGGACCCTAGGGGCCGACACCATCGTCGTCATCGACCGGGAGATCCTCGGGAAGCCGGCCGATGAGGACGATGCCGTAAACATGCTCCGCCGGCTCAGCGGGAAGGAGCACCGTGTCATCACCGGGTTCTGTGTCCTGAACCCCGAAGGCGAAGCGATCCACAGCGAGGCGGTGACGACGCTCGTCCGTTTCAAAGCCCTGACAGAGGAAGAAATCAAAGGATACACGGCTACCGGCGAGCCTCTGGGAAAGGCCGGAGCCTACGCCATCCAGGGGGTGGGCGCATTTCTGGTCATGGGGATCGCCGGTTCCTACACCAACGTGGTCGGCCTGCCGGTCTGCGCCTTGGTCAACGCCTTGCTCAGGACCGGCGCGCTGGAGACGTTCCCTCTGCCGGAATGAAGGGTTTGCCGGTGCGGTGTCGGCGTCGGATCTCAGCCAGGATGACCCCTCCCGCCACCGACACGTTCAGGGATTCCATCAGGCCCGAACCTGGGATCGCAACCAGCTGGTCGCAGGATTTCCGGATCCCCGGGCCGAGCCCTTTCTCTTCGTTCCCCAGAATCAGCACGATCGGCCGCCGCCAGTCGAAGTCATAAATGGACACACTGCTCTCCCCTGCAGTTCCCACCGCCCAATACCCCATCGCCTTCAACTGCCGCAGGCTGCGGACGAGGTTGACGACCTGGACGACGGGAAGCACCGCGCAGGCGCCCGAAGCCCGTTTGAGCACGCGCGGTGAAATCCCGGCAGAGCGGTCCCTCGGGAGAATCATCCCCTGGGCTCCAAAAAAGGCCGAGGTGCGGATCAAGGCCCCCAGGTTCCCCTCATCGGTGACGTGGTCCAGCGCCACGAAAACGGCCTCCTCCCCCCGATCGAGGGCTCTGTGGGCCGTTTCCTCCAAATCCGCGTAGGCAAAGGCCGCTGCAACCGCCGCCACACCCTGGTGCGCCACGTCGGGGAAACGTCCGGCAAAGACCGCCGGCGGTTTTTCCAGGACCGCGACCCCCATACCGGAAGCCAGTTCCACCAGTTCACGCAGACGTGGAGACAACCTCCCCCCTGCCACCCAGATCTCTTTCAGCGCGACGCTCCCGCGCAGCAGGGCCTCCCTGACCGCATGGAACCCCGGAATCAGCACTTCCCCGACGTTTTCAGGCCTTCCGGGCGTGCCCATCCTCATCCCTCCGTTCCAAGCCCCGTATCCTTCATCAACTCGGAGACCGGTGCGAAAGACTCAGGAAAAGCACGCCGCACAGACATCTCCCGGCGTGCAGTCCGGCATCGCCCAGCGAGGATGATCGCCTCGGCCTCTTTGACCGCATCCTCCAGAAGGTGGTTGACGATGATGTAATCGTACTCGAGGCTGTGATGGATTTCCCCGGCGGCAGCCCGGAGACGCCGCTCGACGGCCGATTCACTATCCGTGCCACGGCTGCGAAGCCTCGCGGCCAGGGAGGCGATGGAAGGCGGCACGATGTAGATCGAAACGCTCTCCGGGAAGCGGCGGCGGATGCTGCGGGCGCCCTGGACATCCACATCCATGACCACATCGAGCCCCTTGGCGGTCTGCTCCTCAAGGGTCATGAAGGATGTTCCGTACAAGGCGTCATAGACCGGGGCCCACTCGACGAAGGCCCCCTGCCCGATCATCCGCTCGAAGGTCCCCCGATCTACAAAATAATAGTGGACGCCGTCCCGTTCCTCTTCTCGCGGCGGCCTGCTCGTGTGGGAAACCGCGTACCCGAGCCCTGCGATCCGTTTGCGCAGTTCTCCGATGATGGTCGACTTGCCCCCGCCCGAGGGAGCCGAAAAAATGAAAATCTGTCCCGGCGGCATCACTCTTCCAGATCTTCCTTGGCCAAAGTGCCGTTCGGGTTGAAGCGCTGCGCGATCGTCTCGGACTGGATCGCCGAAAGGATCACGTGGTTGCTGTCGGTGATGATTACGGAGCGGGTGCGCCGCCCCTGCGTGGCGTCGATGAGGCGCTTTTCCTCGCGCGCCTCGTCACGCAGGCGCTTGATGGGAGCCGCATTCGGCGAGATGATCGCGATCACGCGCCGCGAGACCACCGAATTCCCGAAACCGATATTGACCAGCTTTGTGCTCATCCTTGCCTGCTCCTTGTCATTCCACGTTTTGAACCTGTTCGCGGATCTTTTCGAGCTCTGATTTCATTTCCACCACTATCCGGGAAATCCCGGAATCAGAGGCCTTGGCGCTCAGCGTGTTGACCTCCCGATGCATCTCCTGCAGCAGGAAATCCAGCCGCCGCCCGACGGCCTCATCAGCCCCGAGATAGGTCCTGAACTGATCGAGGTGGCTTCGCAGGCGCACCAGCTCTTCCGTGATATCCGCCCTTTCTGCGAAAAGGGCCACCTCCTGGGCCAGCCGCCCCTCGTCGAGTTCCATCTCACCCAGGACCTTGGCGATGTGGTCCTTCAATCGCCGACGGTAGGATTCCGCCACCTGCGGTGCACTCTCCGCTACCTGAACGGCGTATTTTGAAAGCAGATCCAGGCGAGCGTTGAAATCCGCCTCCATGGCCGCCCCCTCCCGCACGCGCATGGTCTCGAAAGCGGCGACCGCCTGCTCGAGGGCCTCGCCGGCGCAGTCCTCGATTGCCTTTTCATCCAGTTCTTCCGGTTTGCGCACGATCACATCGCTCAACAGACAAAACCGATCCATCCGTATGTCGCGCGGCATACCGAACTCTTCGGAGAGGCGGTCGAAGACGGCCAAATAAGCTTTGACCACGGGCTCGTTCAGCTCCAGGCGGCCCGGCCGCTCCTCCCCGTTGGCGATCGACTGAACCGCCACTTCCACCCTGCCGCGCTGGATAAACCCACCGAGCTTTTTGCGGAGGTTCTCCTCAAGGAATTGAAGCGATTTCGGTAACTTTACAACCATATCGCGATAGCGGTTGTTCACAGACCGCAGCTCCACCACGAGCTGCATATCACCCCCGGTGGATTCCCCGCGGCCGAAGGCCGTCATGCTCCTAATCACTGTCTTTCTCCCCCCTCAGCTGCTCCCTGTATTTGCAGCGCACCGCATTCAACCATTCAATCATCACCGGGTCGGCGTAATCCGGGTAGCTCCACTCCAACGGACGAAAGCTTCCTTTCTGGAAGATCAGTGTCAGGTCGGCATAAATCCCCTGCGAAAGGTAGACGCGATGGGTGAAATTTTTTCCGGTAGCCAGGACCAGACGCTCCATGGATAAGATGCCGGGGTCGATGTTGACCAGGCGCCGGCCATCAGCTTCAGCCGATTCCACTTCCAGGGCATTGGTCGCCATCTTGGCGGCCACCAGCTCCGTTGTCTGGATCAGACGTTCGAAAGAGGCATGCCGGCGGTGCAGCGGCCATCCCATCTCCGCCGAGTAATAGGTAGAACGATCGAAGAATCCCCGGGGCCCCAGGTCATCGATCGGCCCGAAAAGCCGCGATAGACGCTCAAGCACCTCGCCCAGGAAAGGCTCACGGGCCGAAAACAGGCTCACGATCAGTTTGACAGGCGGCGGGGGGCTGGGGCGGCTCACAGATCATCCCGCCTCGGAGCGCAGCGATTTCATGTCAGCGACGGCCCTTTTTAGGTCCTCCGCGCGCACCGTGGAAGTCCCCACTTCGCCGACCACGATCCCCGCGGCGTAATTGGCAAGCATCGCCCCTTCGCGGAGATCCAGACCGGCAGCCATAGCGAGGGCCAGCGTGCTGATGACCGTATCCCCGGCGCCCGTGACGTCGAAGACCTGTTTCGCCACGGTTCCGATATGGCTGACACGGCCATCCTGCTCGAAGAGGGTCATGCCGTCCTTCCCCTGGGTGATCAACACAGAGCGGCACTGCAGCTCCTGCAGCATCCGCCGCCCGGCTGCAAGGAGCGTCTCATCGTCCGCAACGGTGAAGCCGCAGTAGGCGCCGGCCTCGTGGTGATTGGGCGTGATGACGTCCACCCCCTGATAATACTCGAAGTTCCCGGTCTTCGGGTCCACGGCGATCCTCAAGCCGTTGGTCCTGCCCGAATCAACCAGTTCCCTCAGTCCTGTCATCAGTCCGGCCGATACGACCCCCTTTCCGTAATCCGAAACGACAATCGCATCGAGCGAGTCGAGTGAGCTTTCGATATAGTCCAGGATGGTCTTCGCGCTCTCATCGGTGATGGCGCCCTTGCTCTCCCGATCGAAGCGGACGACCTGCTGGCTGTGGGCGACGATGCGCGTCTTGAGACTCGTCGGGCGTCCGGCCTCGACGATCACCCCATCGGATGGAACCTTCAGGGCACGGAGCTTCTCCAGAACCTCCCGGCCGGCATGGTCCTCGCCCACCACCCCGCACAGGACCGGCCTGGCCCCGAGCGTAGCCATATTGTGCACGACATTGGCAGCGCCGCCCAACAGCCGCGTCTCCTCGCGCACC